>JBCDEB010000105.1:0-25798 GCA_039180005.1 Cyanobacteria bacterium P01_G01_bin.54
AATTGTAGGATTTTCATTGCTATCAGTGACCGTAACCACTAAATCTTGTGCATCACTCAAGTCGTCAGCATCGGTAACGGTGACTTGCAGGTTGTAAATATTGTCTGTGTCTAAATCATCCGGATTTTCAAAGTCGGGAGCGGTGATAAAGTTGAGTTCACCTGTTATTAAATCAATATCAAAGAGAGTAGCATCATCGCCACCGCTTATGGTGTAGATTAAACCTCCATCTTCAGTATTGATATCGTCAATAGCATTAACATCGATTACGGCAACTTGATTCTCAGGTACTGTTACAGTGGCCGAACTCAGCAAAATTGGTATAGGACTGACACCAAAGACCACATAACTCGCTCCAACAGATTCCTCCTGATCCAAGCCAGCCCAAGGAGCTCCAATAATCACATCATCAACGCCATCACCATTTACATCTCCGGCGCTGTTGACTGAGTATCCTACGCCAGGACTTATAAAGATAGAACCGCTAATCCCACCATTGAGCACAAAGCCATTGCTGCCATCAAGGCTGCTCAGGTCTAGACTGCCATTGCTGCCAACATCACTTCCCCCGAATACCACATAACTGCCTGCATTCCCTGTCTCGCTCGGACCAAACTCAGGAGCCCCAATAATCAAATCATCAATGCCATCACCATTCACATCCCCAGCACCACTGACTGACCATCCTATACGGTCATACCTATCAACACTACGAATCACAAAACCATTGCTGCCATCCAAATCGCTGAGGTTAAATTCTGCATCGTCGCTGAGGTTGAATTCTGCATCTGGAAACGTTCCTGAATAGGTCTGTTTTAGTTCCGGTGTGAAAGCAGATGCTGATTGCACCACCCCTACATGCTATTCCAACGTCCAATTCCCTCGCCCCACCGGCCGTCCCGAAGCCGCAACCGCCGCTCCAGTCAGCCCATGCAACGCCCGCAACAACTCTGGTTCAGCCGCCACATTACACCCATACACCAAAATCTCCGTCACGCCCCATTCCAGCAACTGCTGCCGATAAGCAGGCAACGTCGCCAACGACAACACCCCACGCCCCAACCGCAACGCACCCGGCGACCCATGCGCCACTAAATGCAAGCTGGTATATTTCCCCTCTGCCAATGCTGCTGTAACCTGAGCAACCCCATCCTGACTGGGGTCAAGCAGCAACGCCGCCGCCCCCGGACGAACCCCCGCCATTAAAGACTGGGGCGCATCAACATGGGGGTCAATCACAACCAGAGTGGTTGTGGGCAAAGCCGCTATAGACTGGTTTAAAAGAACTTGAGGGGTGGAAACGATACTCATAAGACTGGAGAGTTTCTAGATTTGAAGGTATACGCAAAATTGCTGAGATGCTTACTGGCTGATCTGTTCCACTGGAACTGTAATATCAGTCTGCGATTCACAGCTTACAGTAATGTCTCGCGAGTAGGGCTACAGTTTTAAAATTGGCAACGGAGTACGCCCTAGTGAGTCTTCAGGGATGTTGGGAGGATTTCTGACGTGCAAAGTACGAGATAACGAGGGTTGCAGCGAACGTAAGTAGAACGATTCACTTCATGTTCTTTTTTCTCTCAAAAACATAAAATAAATCAACAGTCTAGAGGTCGGATTATCGTTTATTTTCGGCAGCACTTGGACCAATTTTTGTGTTTATTATGGAGGCTCTCCATCCCGCCGCTTATACTGGAAGCACATAGGTTTCTGATGTTGTTTACCGAACAATTTCCATGATGTTGCATTGGTCTGTGGCGATCGCGTTTGGCTGCACTCTGGGTATATTCCCTGCTTTTCCGGTCTGGGCTCAATCCGTCACCGCAGCGCCCGATGGCACCGGAACACGGATTACGATCGAGGGCAATACCTACCATATTCAGGGGGGAACCCCAGCTGGTGCAAACCTCTTCCATTCCTTTCAAGAATTTGGTTTGAGCAGCGGTGCGATCGCCAATTTCCTCAGCAATCCAGGCATCAACAATATTTTCGGGCGGGTGGTCGGCGGCAATGCCTCAATGATTAATGGTTTGATTCAAGCCAAACCCAATTTGTATCTGATGAATCCAGCCGGGATCGTCTTTGGGTCTAACGCCAGCCTTAATGTGGGCGGTGACTTTTTTGCCACTACAGCGAATCAAATCTGTTTTGCAGGGGACTGCTTCAATGCAGTGGGCTTTAATGATTACGCTACTTTGCAAGGAAATCCCACCACCTTAGGCTTTTTGCACGCTCAACCGGGGGGGCTGATCAATGCTGGAACCTTAGACGTGCTCAAGGGTAAGTCGATTCACCTCAGCGGTGGCACGGTGGTGAATATGGGTCAGATCTTGGCACCGAGTGGCATGGCGACTGTGGCGGCAGTGCCTGGAGCGCGACGGGTACGGCTCAATCAACCCGGCGATTTGCTGAGTTTGGAACTGACGCAAGATGTGCTAACGGAGGGGATTAATCCATTGGCGTTACCGGAGTTGCTAACGGGGGCCAGACGCCATACCACTCCGCTCTCTGAGCCTCTTGCCAACAGTCATCTGGGGGATGTGGTGATGACTGGGGCGGTTACAGCCGCGCAGGTGGATCTCTATGCAACAAGGCAGGTGACACCGAGCGAGGCCAGTTTAATTCAAGGCGACACGCGAGTCGTGCGGTTCTCGGCGGAGGGCGACAATCCTAATCAGGCTGTATTCATCGACCGTCGGGCGGATCATCCAGAGCAGTTGCTGTTTGGGGCTGAGGCGGGGACGGTCAGCCAGATCATTGAGCGGGATGAAGCTGGAATTGAAAAAATCAGTGAGCAGCTAGGGGCAATCCGTGATGCGGTGGGTGAGTTGGATTCGGTGGCGATCGTGGCGGAAGGGAATGAGGGAAGTTTTTGGCTCGGCAATCAATGGATTCGGGCAGAGAATATTGATGACCATGCAGCACAGTTGCAGCAATGGGGTGCAGCGCTAAGCGAGCGTGCAGATGTGCTGCTCTACAGTTGTTTCACGGCACTCGGCGCATCGGGCGAGGCGTTGGTGCAGGGGATAGCAACCCTGACGGGGGCAGATGTGGCGGCTTCTGTGAATGTGACAGGGAGTGCCAACTATGGTGGAGATTGGGCTTTAGAAAGCCGCACCGGGACGATCGAGGCCAGGAATCCGTTTACAACTGAAACATTAGACACCTGGGATGGCAAATTAGCCACCCGCACCGTTCAGAACCTAAATGATACGGGTTCCGGCTCATTACGGGATGCCTTAACGGGCACGGGGGGAGGGAGCAGTTTTTGGGCGGCGGCCGTTGCAAATGGAGATGAGATTAATTTTGCGCCAGGGGTGGTGGGGCAAATTGATATTGGCACAGAAATTGTTTGGACAGCAGAGGATTTAACCCTAGATGGGCCAGGACAGAATGATTTGATTCTAGATGGAGGCGGCTCGGGGCGGATTTTTAATATCACGGCAAATGAGGCAACCATTAGCGATGTGACGATTCGCAATGGTTCAGTCGGCGGACTGGGCGGTGGAATTTATAGCAGTGGCAATCTCGCGCTAACCAACGCCGTGGTTTCAGGCAATTCGGCAGGCGCAGGTGGCGGAATTACTAGCGCTGGAACGATAGAACTCACCGATTCTGTGATCTCGGGCAATTCTTCAGCGAACGGTGGCGGCGGGATTTTTAGTCAGAGCCATGCCACACTAAACGACTCAGCGGTCTCAGGCAATTCGGTGGGCGGTTATGGCGGCGGGATTAATAATTATGGCAATGTCGCACTAACCAACGCTGAGATCTCAGGCAATTCGGCGGGCATGGGTGGCGGCGGCATTTCTAGCAGGGGCAATGTAGTACTAACCGACTCAGCGGTCTCGGGCAATTCGGCAGGCAACGTTGGCGGCGGGATTTCTAATAGTGGAGCTGTCACGCTAACCGACTCAGCGGTCTCGGGCAATTCGGCAGGCCGCTATGGCGGCGGAATTTCAAGCAATGGAGATATAGAACTAACCGACTCAGCGGTCTCGGGCAATTCGACAGGCCGCTACGGGGGTGGGATTTACAACCTTGGTAATGTAACGCTAACTGACTCTCAGGTCTCGGGCAATTCGACAAGCCAACGGGGCGGCGGAATTTCTAGCCTTGGCAATGTCGCACTAACCGACTCGGTGCTCTCAGACAATTCGGCAGGAGATGTTGGAGGTGGGATTTTTAACACTAGAAATATAGAACTCACTAACTCGGTGCTCTCCGGCAATTCGGTGGGCAATGCTGGCGGCGGGATTTCCAGCCTTGGCAATGTCGCACTAACCGATTCGGTACTCTCAAGCAATTCGGCAGGTCGCTATGGCGGCGGGATTAATAATTATGGAACTGTCACATTAAATGACTCTGTATTCTCGGGCAATTTGGCAGGCATAGATGGCGGTGGGATTAATAGCAGGAGCAATGTCGAACTAACTAACTCTGTACTCTCGGGCAATTCGGCAGGCCAACGGGGCGGCGGGATTACGAGTAGGGGCAATGTCGAGCTAACCCGTTCTGTACTCTCGAGCAATTCGGCAGGTCTAAGGGGCGGCGGTATCTATATTGTTTCGATTGTCAACTCGGTTCAAGCCACCTTAACGAACTCCATATTAACCGGTAATCAGGCAGACTCTAGCGATGATGGAGATGGGATCTATGCAAAAGACAGCACAGTGCGCCTTGAAAATGATGGCGATCTCTATCTGTCGGATTCCATTGCCACTAATGATGGGTCTACGAGCACCATTTCACTCACTGGGAATAGCATTGTGCTGGCGACTCCCATTCAATCCAATGGGGCCGATATTGAGATTATGGCCCAACAAAATGTCCAAGCCCTCACGGCTGATGCCACCATCTCCAGTACCGGAATAACGGGTGGTGACATTACGATCCATGCGGGTAATAATTTGCAACTGCGGAATGTGTTGGCGTTTGGCACGAATGGCGATGGGGGCAATATCTCGATTACCAGTACCAGGGGTTTCGCGACGACGACCTTTGGCGGTAGTGAAGGGGTGCTGAACGCTAGCGGCAACAATGGCAATGCGGGCAATATTACCATCAATGCCGCTGGTACGCTGACTCTTGGCCAAGTCTTTGCCGAAGGCATCGGCGGCGCAGGCGGCAATGTTGTGCTGGAGTCACCTGAATTTATCCGGCTCACGGGCACAGGAAGCGGCCTTTTGAGCAGCGGCACAAGTATCTCCACTGCAAGTAACATTGCAAACGGCAGGATTACCATCCGTCATGGGGGTCGGGGTTTAGTGCCCTTTACGATCGGCGATGCAGCTATCAATGGTGCAGCTGGTCGCTTGAGTGCCGGGACGAGTAGTGGACAGATTCTTTCCCCGACGTTGGGCTTTCTCTATGACTTTAGTCAAGGGGGCATTCAAATTATTTCTGGTCAGACTGGGGAGCTGCCTGCTATAACACCATTTCCGATTGCTGAGTCGAATCCACCCGCCTTGGAATTCTATGGGGAAAGTCCGATCGAACTCTTTCTGAAACTGATTGCGAAGCAATTGAATGCTGAAATCACGATCGATGCAGATACAAGCACCGCAACCTTGGCGATTCAAGGTGAAGAGACCCCCTTTTTAGTTCCTTTTGTAAACGAGGCACCAGAAGACCCGCTGCCTGACCCCTCAAATGATTTGAATCTCTCGGCGATCGATGAATTGCTGGAAAACGAATATATCGAGGAAGACGTAGGCAGCCCTGTCACCCTCGCCAGCATTCAGGAAACCTTGACAACCATTGAGCAACAAACCGGTACACGCTCTGTGCTGATCTATGCATTGAGCAATCCGGATGCCCTTGAACTCATCGTCGTCACACCTGATCATCAATTACTCCACAGAGTTATTCCGGAGGCTGATCGCGACACCTTACACCGAACCATTCGCATTTTCCGCCGCCACATTATTAGCCTGAGTCCCAACTATCTCAGCCCTGCCCAACAGCTTTACGACTGGCTGATTCGACCCATTGAAGGGGTCTTGGATAACCTCAACATCGATACCCTTGTCTTTGCCATGGGCGATGGTTTGCGCACCTTACCGATGTCTGCATTGCATGATGGCGAGCAATTCCTCGTGGAAAAATATAGCCTCGGCCAAATCCCCAGCCTCAGCCTGACCGATAGCAGTTATGTGCCGCTCCAGGATGCCAATGTTTTGGCAATGGGGGCCTCGCAATTTGACTTTCTTGACCCTCTGCCCGCTGTACCCAGTGAACTGGCGCTGATTACTCATCTCAAATCGGGTGAGCAACATCTCAATCCAGGTTTCACCTGGGAGAATCTGCGCAATCAGAGCCGCGATCGCAACTTTGAGATTGTCCATCTCGCGACCCATGCCACCTTTAAGCCGGGTGCTGCGACCAACTCCTACATCCAGCTCTGGGGCGATGACCAAATTAGCGTGGATGAACTGCGCGAATTGCGCTGGTTTGAAGATCCCCAGGTGGAGTTGTTAGTCTTAAGTGCCTGTGAGACCGCCTTTGGCGACCCCCATGCCGAGCTGGGCTTTGCCGGGTTGGCGGTGCAGGCGGGGGTCAAGTCGACCTTGGCGAGCCTCTGGCAAATTTCGGACCTCGGCACGATGCGGCTGATGCGTGAGTTTTATGAACAGCTCGGCAACCCTGACGTGACGATTAAAGCGGAGGCGCTACGACAGGCTCAGTTGGCCCTGTTACGGGGGGAGGCGACGGCGCAGAATGCCCTCTTGGAGGGGATGACGCTGCCGCCGGAGTTGGTGCGGTATACCAATACCGATTTGACCCATCCGTTTTATTGGAGTGCGTTTACATTGGTGGGCAGTCCGTGGTGAAGCAACGGAATATTCAGCTTGCCTCAGATCATCATTCTGTTGACATAGGTTTGGTGATCAGAAAAATATCTCTGGCCAGAGAAAATTTTGATATGCAATAATTAGAATTGAGTCTATTTTTGCAGATCAATTTTATTCACAAAAAACATTTTTTCTGTACAGAGGAATCTGTATTTTTACGCAACAGAGTGAGTTGAAATCCAAGATAACGGACAAAATGATCAGAGCTTTTTCAATATCTGCGATCGCGCACTGGATAACCCATTGAGCATCTCTATAAAAAAATATTATCGTGCCCCCTTGTTCATGACCGAGCTTATTTCTCAACCATCCCTCTGGCTAGGAGGCGCTGTTCTGTGCTCTCTCTTGTGGGCTAACCCCACGGTCGCCCAGTCGATTACGGCGGCCCCAGATGGCACTGGCACCACCGTTGAGCACAATGGCAACACCTACCACATCAGTGGTGGAACCTCAGCCGGAACCAATTTGTTTCATTCATTCCAAGCCTTGGGTCTGGACAGCGGCGAGATTGCCAACTTTCTGAGCCATCCGGGGGTGAATAACATCCTCGGTCGGGTTACTGGTGGCGCTCCATCGATCATCAATGGCTTGATTCAGGTCACCGGAGCTAACTCAAACCTCTATCTCATGAACCCGGCCGGGATTGTTTTTGGCTCAGGGGCTCGTTTGCAGGTGGGCGGTGATTTTACGGCGACCACGGCCGATCGCCTTGGTTTTGAGGGCGGTTGGTTTAACGCCACAGGGATCAATGACTACGCTGCCCTGGTCGGCGCACCCAACCAATTTGCCTTTGCCAGTGCAACCCCTGGCGCAATCCTCAACTTTGGCGATCTCACCACCGAGCAGCATCTTAGTTTGGTGGGGGGCACGGTGCTCAATCAAGGCAAGGTGGTGTCCACACAGGGAACAATCACGCTGGCGGCCGTGCCTGGGGAGCGGTTGGTGAAACTCTCTCAGCCCGGGATGCTCTTGAGCTTGGAGTTACCCCAAGCTGCGATGACTGCAACCCTTGAGCCCCTGGATTTACCCATCCTCTTGACCGGCTCTGGCAGGGAGACGGGGGTTGCCGTTGGGGATCTGGCGATCGCGGGCGAGGTTGCTGGCCAACAGATTGATCTCTATGCAGCTGGGCAGGTGCAGCCGAGCCCAATGTCAATCTTCAACGCACCCAAAACCCGGGTTGTGCGCTTTTCCTCAGAGGGTCATAACCCCAACCAAGCGGTGTTCATTGATGCCTATGCGGACGACCCCGAAGCCCTTCTCTTTGGTACTGAAGCCGGGACGATCGCCCAAATCATCCACCCTGATGAGCAGGGGATTGCGGTCATCACAGAGCAGTTAGCCCAGATCAGTGATGCGGTGGGGCCACTCGATTCGGTGGCGATCGCCGCTGAGGGCAACGTGGGTAGCTTTTGGCTTGGCAATCAATGGATTCGCAGCAACAACATTCACCATTACCAAACCCAGTTGCAAGCCTGGCAAGGCACACTCACCGAGACGGCAGATATTTTGCTCTACAGTTGTTTCACGGCCTTGGGGGCTACTGGAGATGCCCTGATCAACAGCATTGCCACCTTCACCGGAGCCGATGTCGCTGCCTCCACTGATGTCACGGGTCATGGGCAACAGGGCGGCAATTGGGCCTTAGAACGCCGCACGGGTAGCATCGACAGCACCCATCCCTTTACAGAAACGACCCTGACCGACTGGCAGGGGACGCTCGCTACCTTGACGGTCAACAGCAACGTGGACAACACCACTGGCGGTGATAGCCAAGTCACCCTGCGGGAAGCCGTGAACGCCGCTAATATTGATGGCACCATCACCGATCTGGGGGAAACCAGCTCTGGCTGGGATGAGATTCGCTTTAGCGGTGTCACCGCTGTGGATTTAACGCTGGGTGAGTTGGAAATTGACGACAATGTCACGATTACCGGGGGGGCGACTCACGTTACGGTGCAGCGCGACACCGGGGCGGGAGATTTTCGGATTTTTGATGTTGCCGCCGACCATGCCACGTTTGAGAACCTCACGATTCGCAACGGGCGGGTGGTCAATACCAATGGGGGCGGCGTTCGTCATCGCGGCAATGGCACCCTTACTTTTGATCGAGTGACGGTTTCTGGTAATTCAGCTGTCTTAGGGTCTTCTGGCGGTGAGGGCGGGGGCATTTGGACCCATCGAGGTACCCTTGCCATTCACAACTCGACCCTCTCAAGCAATTCAGCAAGTGATAATGGGGGTGCGATTCGAGGGAACGACGAGGCGCTCACGATCACCGACACGATCATCTTGGGTAATCAAGCGGGGAACAATGGCGGTGGGCTCCGCACTGATCAGGCCCCCCTGACCCTCACCGATGTCACCTTTTCCAGCAATTCCGCTGGCAATGATGGCGGCGGATTGGTGACCAGTGATGGCGATATCACCCTCACCCGTACCCATTTCTTGAGCAACGTAGCGGGCACCGATGGCGGCGGATTACGCGCGACCCAGAGCGCGATCACCACCACCGATTCCATCTTTTTCGGCAATGCCGCTGGCAATGATGGCGGGGGCTTAAACGCTAAACAGGGTGCGATCGCAGCTCACCGCGTAACCATCACAGGCAATTCAGCGGGCACCAATGGCGGGGGACTGCATACCAGCCAGGGAGCAGTGACGATTACAGACTCCACCGTCACAGGGAATTCAGCGGGTGCGGATGGGGGTGGCCTACGCACACAAAGTGGTGCAATTACCGCCAGCCACACGACCCTTTCCGGAAATTCAGCGGGCCAAGATGGGGGCGGACTCCGGACCAATCAGGGCACAGTGAACCTCTCGAACAGCAATCTTGCCGGAAATTCTGCGGGTAATGATGGGGGTGGGCTGCGGAGTGGTGATGGTTTGATCACCATTAGCAACACCAGCATCACAAACAATGTGGCTGCTAGCAATGGCGGGGGCATTCGCAACGATGAGGGCCTAATGACTGTCACGAGTGCAACCTTCTCGGGCAACTCAGCCACTCAAAATGGCGGCGCGATTCGGGTGGATGATGATCCCCTGCACATCAGCCAAACCACCTTCAGCAATAATCGGGCTGGCGATGATGGGGGGGGCGTGCACGGTGGCAATGGGGCGATTACGGTGAACCAATCCACCCTCTCGGGCAACTCGGCCGGGCGAGATGGTGGCGCGATTCAGAATAATGGGGGAGCCATCACGATCAGTCACTCTACCCTCTTGGGGAATGGTGCCAGTCAGCGGGGGGGCGATATTTCGATCGCCGATGCACCCCTTGTGATCACCCAGCACCTCGGCAATGCCAACCTGGATATTGAGGCCAACCAGGGGGTCTCAGTGAGCGGAAATGGCGCGATCGCCCTGACGGGAGAGATTGCCACCCAGGGGGAAGACGTGATGGTGCAGGCGACCACCAGCCTGAGTCTTACTGGCCTAGCCCTCTCGAGTACGGCCGGGGGCGATATCACCCTCACCGCTGGGGGCGATATCAACACCAAAAACCTCTTCACCTATGGCGGCGCACCCGATAGCGGCAATATCACGCTCACCAGCACAGGCGGTGCAATCAACACCTTTAACGGCACCCTCGGCTCGATTGATGCCCGGGCAGGGGCGGGGAATGGCGGCCGGGTGCATTTAACGGCGGCCAAAGCGATCGCCACCGGGCCGATTAATACTGAATCCTTCACGGGTATTGGCGGTTCCGTCACCCTGGAGAGTGAGACCTTCGTCACCGTCAATGGCACCGTCACTAGCAGCTTTGTGCCCTTCGCTGCCAGTCTTTCTACTGCCGGACAAACAGCCAGCGGCGCGATTACCCTTCGCCATGGGGGCAATGGTCTCGTCCCCTTTGTAGTAGGGAATGCCAGCGTGAATGGCACGTCCGCCGCGATCACAACGGGCAGTCAAACTCTCTTGCCCACCAACAGTTATCTCAAGAGCTACACGGATCAACCCGGTATTCAACTCCTCACTCAGGGAAACCTGGGTAGTCTGACCAATATTGCGTTGGCTGGCGTTGAGCCGATCACTTCAGCCGTAAGTACAGAACGTCTCATTGAACTGATCGGTCAACAGGCCGGGGGCATCACGAAGTTCCAGGGTCAAGGCAAGTTTAAATGGGATCTTCCCGGTGATCAAGCCTTGGGCGGCTCGCTGGGGGAAAGTGAGATTTTTCAAGCCTTAACCCAATTGGATGCCTTCTTGGGTGGAGACTATGCGGTCGAGGAAACCGCCGCAGCCGCTGAGGAGAAGAGTGAAAGCAGTGACAGTGAGGAAAATGACAATGAAGACAGCATGGCCAATCTGCGGGAGACTTTCTCGCGCATTCAAGAACAAACCGGCACCACCCCCGCCCTGATCTACGCCCTCAGCCAACCCGATGCCCTTGAACTGATCGTGGTCACGCCCGACAACCAGCTCCTGCGCAAAGTGATTCCGGCGGCCGATCGCGACACCTTACACCGAACTGTTCGTATTTTCCGCCGCCACATTATTAGCCTGAGTCCTAACTATCTCAGCCCTGCCCAACAGCTTTATGACTGGCTGATTCGACCCATTGAAGGGGTCTTGGACAACCTTAATATCGATACCCTGGTCTTTGCCATGGGCGATGGTTTGCGTACGTTGCCCATGGCGGCCTTGCATGACGGCGAACAGTTCCTGGTCGAGACCTATAGTTTGGGTCAAATCCCCAGCCTCAGCCTGACCGACAGCAGTTATGTGCCGCTCCAGGATGCCAATGTTTTGGCGATGGGAGCCGCTCAATTTGACGTTCTTGACCCCCTCCCGGCAGTACCCAGCGAACTGGCGCTAATTACGAACCTCACATCGGGTGAGCAACACCTTAACTCGGGTTTTACCTGGGAGAATCTGCGCAATCAGAGCCGCGATCGCAACTTTGAGATTGTCCATCTGGCGACCCATGCCGCCTTTAAACCGGGTTCTGCCCATAACTCCTACATCCAGCTCTGGGGCAATGACCAAATTAGCGTGGATGAACTGCGCGAGCTGCGCTGGTTTGAAGACCCCCAGGTAGAGTTGTTGGTGCTCAGTGCCTGCGAGACGGCTTTTGGCGACCCCTATGCCGAGCTGGGCTTTGCGGGGTTGGCGGTGCAGGCAGGCGTCAAATCGACCTTGGCGAGTCTTTGGAAAATTTCCGATTTGGGCACTATGCGGCTGATGCGTGAGTTTTATGAGCAGTTAGATAACCCCGATGTGACGATTAAGGCGGAGGCGTTGCGGCAGGCGCAACTGGCGCTGTTGCGGGGGGAGGCAACGGCGCAGAATGCGCTGCCCGAGGGGATGACGTTGCCGCCGGAGTTGGTGCGGTATACCGACACGGATTTAACGCATCCGTTTTATTGGAGTGCGTTTACGTTGGTGGGCAGTCCGTGGTGAGTTCAGGGTTCGGAACGTCTGAGTCCGCTGTAGGAGCTGGGTTTCCCTGCCCTGCGTCAGTTCGAGCTATTCTGCAACCTACAGCTCAGGGTCTGGATTACCAGGGGTTCGATGCAAAGACTAGAAACCTGGCGGCCAGCACCCTGAACCCACCCCGGTCGTCGCTGCGCGAGACCGCCTATTCTCCAGCGCCCCCAACAGTGCCGAGTTCCCCTGAACCCACCCCGGTCGTCGCTGCGCGAGACCGCCCCTCCCGAGAGGGGATTTCTGAAAGACAATTTTCGGAAAAGGTGTATCCAGACACTCTGAACCCTGAACTCACCATGGGCTCCCGACTAGCGTAAAGCCGCTCCAATAGTAGGGATGAATGAGGGTGCGATCGCTATCCACCAGTTCCTCTGGGAGCGCGATCTCCCCAATATTGTCTCCCTGGAGTGTAAGACGACCCTGGAGCAAGTCGAGTTGGGCGCGGCGCAGGGCTTCGGCTTTGATGGTCACATCGGGGTCGCCGAGGTGTTGATAGAAGGCGCTCATGAGACCTAATGTGCCGAGGTCATTCACTTGCCAGAGGCTGGCGAGAGTGGATTTAACCCCTGTTTGCACGGCGAGGCCGGCAAAGCCGAGTTCAGCGTAGGGGTCGCCAAGGGCAGTTTCGCAGGCGCTCAGCACCAGCAGTTCGATTTGGGGGTCGTTGTACCAGCCGAGGTCGCGCAGGTCACTAAAGCGGACGACTTGATCCCAGAAGCTGAGATAGGTGTGGCGATCGTGCCGTTTTTCGTCGCGGCTTTCGGCTTGGCTGGGGGCAGCTTGGAAGCGGGCGTGGGTGGCGAGGTGGATGATGCGGGCTTGGGGGTGGCGGCTGGCTTGGGCGAGGTTGGCGAGGGTGAACTCGGGGTTGAGGTATTGCTGGCTACCGGGGCGGGGGGCGGTGACGGCGGCGAGTTCGGTGGGGACGGCGGGGAGGGGCGCTTCGCCAAGGAATTGGGATGCGCCCATGGCGATGACGGGGCTTTGGTGCAGGGGTTGGTAGTCGCTGTTGGTGAGGCTGACGCTAGGGATCATGCCGAGGCTATAGTCTTGGACGAGGAAGCGATCGGTTTGAGGATTGTGGAGGGCGGCAAGGGGAATTGTGCGCAGTCCGGCGCTCATGGCGAAGATCAGGGTATCGACACCGAGACCTTGGAGTTCGGCTTCAAGGGGGGCGATCAGCCAGGTGTAGAGTTGTTGGGCGTGGGGGAGGTAGTAGCGGTTGGTGGGGTCTTGGAGGGTGCGGGTGAATTGATCGAGGGTGGTGGTGAGAGCTGTGGGGGTGGCGTTGGGAACGATTTTGCGAATTAGGTGGCCTTCGGGGCTAATCAGGAGCAATTCGAGGTGGTTGTTGAGATCGAGATCTTCGATGAGTTGGCGATCGTCGGGGCTGAGTTGCTCCAGGTCATATTGTTGATTGCCCATGATGGCGTAGATCAGAACCGGGCGAGTGTCGGTTTGGGATTCGATCTTGCGCAAAGTATCACGAATATTTGCAAGGGTTAGAGCTTCTCCTTCTTCATCAAATTCTTCCTCGAAGTAGTCTTCATATTCGCCTTCGAGTTGTTCGTCGATGGCGAGGATATCAATCGGGGGCAGTTGAATTTGACCGACAATATCTTCGGCTTCGTTGGGAATATTCCAACGAAATTCACCTGTTTCGTTGTTGATGGTGGTTTCAGCGCCGAGTTGATCGCCAATGATTTTAACGAAGAGTTCTTGGGGACTTTGGTTGTAGAACTCTAATTGGGGAGGATTAGAACCCGATGTAGGAAATAAAAGAGGAGCGGGTTCATCCGTTGAAAGGATTTGAATTCCACCTTGGGTGAAGTTGTAGAGAAAAGATTGAATGGGTTGTAGCGCCTGGCCAAAACCTGTACTTAATCCGCCTGCTGTACCATTAATACTTGCATTACCAACGATAAAGGGAACAATGCCTAAGCCACCGTGACGAATGGTGATTGTGCCGCCGGAAGTTTCGCCTGCGGTGGAAATACTAGCGTTTGAGATGCCTCTCAAGCTTCGAGGAACTATCTGAGTGAGACGGATTAAGCTATCAGATTCCAAATTGACTGTTCCTCCCGCCCCTCCTGATGATTCAGCAGCAATACTACCAACGGTTGTCTCACTAGCGGCGCTAATAGAAATATTGCCAGCTTTACCACCGTAGCTATTGCTGTTAATAGCTCCATTACTGTCACCATAGGTTGTGGTGGCTAAACCATCAGTACTGGTAATTATGATATTACCACCATCTCCACTGAGTCCCGCAGAAACCAGATTACGTAAGTTTAGGTCACCCCCTCCTTTAATAGTAATATTGCCACCAAAAGTACTGCTACTACTGGAAATGGTTGCATCAGACGTTAAGGCATTAACATCACTACGGGAATTGATGTAGATATCACCACCATTTGATTGAACTGAGGTAAAGAGATTGATCTTGGCTGCATTTAGGATGATTTCGGATGTTGTGCTATTTGTCCGAATTGCATTGGTTAGATTTAGCTCTCCATCATTGGTAATCGTTACTTGACCAGTTTGGGTATAAACACCGTTACTGTCGGCATTTTCTGCTTGATTACCACTAAGAATAGAGTTGGTTAGTACTACATCTCCAATAGTACTAATTCCGCCACCTTCGACCTGTGATGAATTTCCAAAGAAGATGGAGTGAGCTACTTTTATATCTCCACCTACACCAATCCCCCCTCCTCTGCCCTGTGATGAGTTTCTAGAGAAAATGGAGTGAGCTACGTTTAGTTCCCCGGCCCCACTAATCCCCCCCCCTCCGGTTCGTGACGCATTTTCGGAGATAGTAGAATAGATCACGTTTATTTCTCCTTGGTCTCCATTAATCCCCCCTCCCAAACTCCTTGAAGAATTTTTGGAGATGGTGGAGTGAATTATGGATATTATTCCTTGACCTCCATTAATCCCCCCTCCTACACTCGATGAATTGCCAGAGATGGTAGTATGGATCACTTTTGTGTTTCCACTTACAGCAATTCCGCCCCCTCCACCCAGTGCCGAATTATTGGAGATGGTAGAGTTTCTTACTTCTATATCTCCTTCTACCCGAATCCCCCCTCCTGAGTTTTCTGACAAGTTGTTGGAGATGGTAGAGTTTCTTACTTCTATATCTCCTCTTACCCAAATTCCCCCTCCTGCTTTTTCTGACGAGTTGCTGGAGATGGTAGAGTCTCTTACTTCTATATCTCCTCCTGCCCAAATTCCCCCTCCTGCTTTTTCTGAGGAATTGCTAGAGATGGTAGAGCGAGTCACAATTATATCTGCGCTTCCATTAATCCCCCCTCCTGCATTTGATGAATTATTGGAGACTCTGGAGTCGTTGACTTCTATATCTCCTCTTACCCAAACCCCACCACCAAAACTTCTAGAAGAATTGTTGGAGACTGTGGAGTTGTTGACTTCTATATTTCCTCTTGCCCAAACCCCACCACCAGAACCAATAGAGGAATTGCTGGAGATGGTCGTATTTTCGAGAATCAAGTTTCCTGCTCCATTACGATGCAAAATCCCTCCACCGCTAGCAGACTCCTCTATTCCATTCTGGATTATCAAATTCTCAATCGTTGCATTCCTTGCAGAGATATTGAAAATTCGGAACGGCCCTGCACTGACATCTCGTTCTATTGCCACATTTGTCCCCTGTCCCGTAATCTTTATATCATCCGTTACTTGCAACTCCCCTGACGTCAGCGTTACCAACGTCACCCCTGGTGCAAATGTAATCTCATCAATAATGCCCGATGCCCCATTCCTATTAGCATTTGTATCTAAAATGGCTTGTCGTAGCGAATTCACTCCACTATCGTTGCCATTTGCCACCGTAAACAAATCTAACCGTCCTTCCCAATTAGCTAACGTCTCACCCGTAAACGGATTCCCCGCCTCAATACTCCCCACCTGATGCTCTAACTCCCAATCCCCCCCATAATTCGCACTCCCCGTCACATCCACCGACGCCGCCACATCCGCCCCTGTCAGAGTTGCCAGGCTACTCACCAACCCCTCACCCTCCGCCCCCAACGCCGTAAAACAACTGTAGAGCAACAGATCCGCACGCTCCGTCAACGCCGCCCCCCAAGTCTGCAACTGCGCCCCATAGTCAGCAATATTCTCACTACGAATCCACTGATTCCCCAACCAAAAATTTCCCTGATTCCCCTCCGCCACAATGGCCACCGCAGCCAACGCCCCCACTGCCTCACTGATCACCCCTAACTGCTCACTGATGACTGAAATCCCATTTTCATCCCGCTCCACAACCTGCGCCACCGTTCCCGCTGCCGCACCATAGAGCAACGCCTCAGCCTCATCCGCCCGCCCATCAATAAACACCGCCGCCGTCGGATTCTCCCCCTCCGGCGTAAACCGCGTCACCCGCCGCCCATCACCCCGCACTCCCTCTGGCTCCGCCACCACCCGCTCCGCCGCATACAGATCCACCTGCTCCCCCACAACCGTCCCCGCCAGATCCACCGAACCCGGCGCAATGACCTTCTCACCCAGATCAATCCCCACCCCCGTCAACAGCTCTGGCATCGCCAACGGATTCACGCCCTCAGTCAACACTTCATTCGAGACCTCCAAACTCAACAGGCCCCCATTGGGGCTCAACCGCACCCGCCGCTCCCCCGGCACCGCCGCCACCTGAATATGCCCCCCCGCCAACTCCCCCAAATTCACCACCGTGCCCCCCAACAGACTCAGGGATTTCTTCTTGCGCACAGCCAATTGGCCCGCATTGACAATCCCCCCCGGCTGTTCCTGCAAAAACCCAAACGTCAGCGGACTGCCCACCAGCGAGCTGTAATCATTTACGCCGACAGAATTAAAACAGCCCGACTCAAAACAAACCTGATCCGCCGTTGTGGCAAAAAAGTCTCCGCCCACATTGAGGCTCGCATTCGCCCCAAAGACAATCCCCGCCGGGTTCATTAAATATAGATTCGGATTCGCCTGGATCAAGCCATCAATCACCGATATATTGCCCCCCACCACACGTCCAAAAATATGGGCAACCCCCGGCGCACTTAAGAAATTGGCAATTTCGCCCTGGCTTAAACCAAAGTCCTGAAACGAATGAAACAGGTTCGCTCCCGCTTGCGTGCCGCCCCCGATGTGATAGGTCTGGCCGGCGATCGTCACGATCGTCCCGGTGCAATCGGGTGCAGCGGTGATGGATTGGGCAAAGACAGGGGTAGACAGAAGACAGAGCGTGGGGAGCGTGGCGATTAAGGATGAGCGTTTCAGCATAGTTACAGTTTGCAGAAAGAATGATTTGACGGATCTCCTGTAGGGGTCGGGAGACCCAACCCTGCAACCCTATTGAGCGATTCTGGGTTTGTCTCTTCAGCGGGCGCTGGGCGGGGAAACCCCGCCCCTACGATTGATCGAGAAATTTAGCCAGAGGTCGAAACCGCCTCACTCCCTTCTCTATCAATGCATCTGGCTTTTATGCAAACTGCGAAAAACTTTTTTTGGGGATGTCTGCTCGAGTCCGAAACGGATGACGTTGATTACGGGCGGTATTCAGGGCAGATTGAGCGGTTGTACGAGGGCAAGCGACGGACAGTAAACGTGACCTTGCAGTTGTAAACAGCAACTGTGCATATCTCCCCCTCAGCAGAAGGTGTCGGGGGCTGAACCCCTGACAACCGGGTTTGAAAACGAGATTTCCAGGCTTTGAGGAACGCGATCGTCTCGCCGATTCAACACTCAGGTTTGACCCAGAAAGCTGACCTGCTAGCAACAAAGCTGCTCATCATAACGCTGACCCCACCACCATAAACGCCGCCCAATTCATCGGATGAGGATGGTTCTGCTGGGTTGCCAACATCGCCTCCCGCAACGCCCGCGCCTTGTCACCATGGCGAGCCAATTGCTCATAAAACGTCACCATCAACTCCGCTGTTGGGGCATCGGGGATCGCCCAGAGCGAGACAATCACCGTATCGGCCCCGGCTGTCATAAACGATCGCGCCAGGCCCACCACACCATCTCCCGTAATCCGTCCCTGCCCCGTATCACAGGCACTCAGCACCACCAGATCGGCGTTTAGTTCAAGTTGGGCAATCTCCCGACTGGTCAAGAAGCCATCACTTGTTCCCCGGGGTGTCAAAGCCAACGCCCCTGGCAGATCGACGCGCACCACCTGTTCCCGGGAGAGGGCAACTTCGGCCGCGACACCACCGATCACCACGTTATCGCCCACAATCACGGAGCCGGGATCAACAAAGACATTACTCTCCCGCGCCGTGGGTTGATCCGTCACCACGGTTTCACCATAGGCATTGAGCCGCGAGTCGAGATCCAAGAGTCCATGGGTGGCGAAATGGATAATCGGCGCTTGGGTCATCGCCTCAAGGACAGCGGGGGTCTCGGCGGCTTGCCGACCGAGCAGGGGCTGGGTATTGAAGAGGGCGGCGATCGCCGCTGCTTCCCTCTCGGCACCGGGTAAGTCTGAGAGGGGCACCGTCTGCTCAGGCAAGGTGGGCATTTCGGGGTTGCCGATAATGACCGGGGCTGAGTCCGCAGCCGCCAGATCATTGCCCGTCTCGTTGGCCAGTCCTAGGACTTGCACCGAGGGGGCACTGACCAGGGTATGGCGCTCAATCAGCGCAGTGCCGTTAAGGTCGCGTAGGGCCGGAAAGGGGATCAAAAAGAGCGGCCCCTGAGGCAGGAGCGTCACCCGAGCCTGGGGATCTTGGGGCAGCGCGGCCGCGATCGGCGCAATCAGCAACTGATACATCTGCTGGGAGAAGGTCTCACCGGGTAGGGTGGGGTTAACGCCCGGGCCGCGACTGCGCCGCTGTACGGCTTCGTTCCGGGTGCGATAGACAAAATGGCGCAACGAGTCGATGCCCGCTGCGGGCAAGTCGATGGCGTGGAACTGGATTCGACCGTTGGGCTGCACTACCCAGGTATAGAGTTCATTGGGCGCGTTGGCCTCGGTTCCCAAGACTCGTACCTCGTCGCCCACCAGAGAATAGAGCACCAGCGTGGTGTTCTGCTCACGGGCGGTGTGCCGAATCTCGTCCAGGCTCAACGGGGGCGCGGCGTCCCGACGATGAGCTGGGTTGTATTGCTGTACCAGTTGTTCGACTAGGGCCTGACCCCGACTGGCTTCGGCAGCCACCAGCGCCTCATTGGTGTTGCCCTGGGCGACCAAAACCTTTTGCAACAGCCGATAGGTATGGGCTTGCTGCTCAAAGAGCGTTACCTGATCGAGATCCTCGCTGTCGGCTCGAATCGTCTCCCAAGCGGCGATCGCCGCTCGCAAGCGGGTCTCGGCGGCGGCAAATTGCCCAGTGTTGTAGAGGGCCAGGGCTAAATTGGTTGCGGTTGTGGCGACTTCGTAGCCGTAGCTGTCGGGGCCGAGGGTCGCGGCGAGTTGCTCCCAGAGGGCGATCGCTCGGGGGTAGTCTTGGGCGAGCAAGGTGGCTTTGGCCAGCCCCACAAATGCCTCCTGATACGCAGCCGTATCGCCGTTGGCTTCGGCTTGGCGCAGGGCTTGCTCATAGGTGGCGATCGCCCCGCTAAAGTCCCCGGCATCGAGTTGGCGCAGACCCTGCAAGTCCAGATCCGTATCGTCGGCTTGGCTCAGGTGCAGGGGGGCAGGGGAAGCAGCAAGGCTACTACCGCCCAGAGGAAGGGCGAGGAGGAGGGCAATCGTGGTGGGCGCAAATTTTAGCATGGCTCAATCGGTCTTTCAGTCTCCACTATATCCACTCGGGAAAGTCGCAGGCGGTTGCGGCAGGTTTGCTTGGATGAGGGCAGCTTGCGCTTGATACCGACGATATGAATCTGCGGCTGCTGGGTTGAGAGCACAGAGGCAATCCAGAAAGGATTGAGCCTCTTGGAGCAGGGCGATCATACAGTCATGGTATGGAAGTAAAAAACGTTTTTCTGCCTGTGCCTTGACCGTGAATTCGAGGGTTTTAAAATGAGCGTCCGGGGTCAAAGCAATCTCCAGGGGCTGATCGGGGAAATAGGTCGAGAAACTATTCCCTCGCACAACTTCAGCCAAGCCATCGATTAAGTAGCACCATAATTGATCGACAAGATCCCAATCCTGAGCCGTCAAGATTTTTTGCTCACCGTAGGTGATATCGATATAGCCTTCAATATAAAAATCATCCTCTAGCTCTGCATCAAAGTCGGTGGCTAGAATAAACGCATCACCAGATTTTAAGAATGAATGGATTGTGATGGGTGACATATTTCTATTCTGAGATAAAATCTCTAAGACAATCGTTAGAAGATGACCTTGAAAATCGGTTGGTGGTTAACCGCAGCCTTGTTACTGGGTTTGAGTTATCCGGGTAGTCCCTGGTATCGCTTTTGGCTCATCGAATTGGCCGGTGCGTTTTATCTGTGGTTTGGGGGCTTGACGCTGGGGGTATGGCTTGGGGTGGGGTGGGTGCAATCGCCACGGCTAAAAACGAGCTTGCGCCTAATTCTGGCGATCGCCCTCGCCATGCATACGAGTACCCTGCTTCCCTGGTATATCCCCCCCTTCCATGCCGCAACAGCTCAGGGACAGCAGCTAACCGTGATGACCTATAACGTTAATCACCAACAGTGGAATCTAGCTCAGGTTGCCGCTACGGTTCGGTCTCATCCGGTTGATCTCTTTGGCTTAGTGGAGCCTAAAAAAGAACAAGCCAGTGAGCTCCGTGAAACACTGCAAGATCTTTACCCCTATTATTACCGCGCCACAGGTGGCGGCACGAGTTTATTTAGCCGTTATCCGCTCCAATCACCGAGAACTGAAAACTTTGGGGCGCAAGATCATAGTCTGGTGGCGGAGCTGGAAATTGCCCAGACGTCGCTTCAGGTGATTGTGACCCATCCTTTGGTGCCCCGCTCTCGCTTATTTTTTCGGCGTCGGAATGAGCTGATCGCGGCGATCGCCCGATATGCCAAACAAAATGCCCAACAGAACCCCAACCAACCCCTAATCATCATGGGAGATTTTAATGCGACACCTTGGTCTGCGTATGTGCGTGAGTTTGTCCGGGTTTCTGGCTTACGGGATGCGACCTTGGGTTATGGTTTAACACCAACTTGGTTTTATTGGGGTGCGAGTCAATCGTTTTCGTTGGAGAGTTGTATTAAGCAATTGTTTAAAATTCCGATTGATTATATTTTTGTCAGTCCGGAGCTGAGGGTTAAGGCGGTGATGACGTTGCCGTCGGGTGCGTCTGATCATCGTCCGTTGTTGGCACGGGTTGAGTTTTGACCATAACCCATGATATGAATGCTTTGCAATAACAATTCAAACCCGACCCACCCCGGTCGTCGCTGCGCGAGATCGCCCCTCCGAGAGGGGATTTTTGGCCTTTAAAAACTGCGAACTGTCAACTGCGAACTGAAACTATATGAATGCTGTGCAATAACAATTCAAACCCGACCCACCCCGGTCATCGCTGCGCGAGACCGCCCCTCCCGAGAGGGGATTTTCTACTTGTAAATCTCTGAATTTGAGGAATCGTAGGGTGTGTTAGGCGGTCAGGATTTTGAATTATTTGGGTTAGTTTAAATCCGCCGTAACGCACCAATCCGTTAGTGCTTGGATTTGGTGGTGGTGCGTTACGCAGGAAATGAATTTGTTGGATTTTAATCAATATCTTTGCCTGCTAATACACCCTACGCAAACACTGGCATTACTTGTTACTCTGCATTTTATATTGCGGATAATAATCATCCAAAATGCCATGCAACGGATTCCTCAAGGCGCGATCTTTGCGTTGATCCCAGACCCAGAGACCGCAGCAGGTGGCGAAGAGGGTGAGCCAGATGCCAATTGCGAACCACCAGGGGTGGGGGGTGTTGAGATAGGCGAGGAGGCTTTTGAGACCGAGGAAGGAGAAGATGGTGGTGATGGGGAACCAAGGAAAAGCTAAGAGAATAAATTTATTTTCTGAGTTTTTGTAAACTTGATTTCCCCAATCCAACATGAACAACAATATGAATAAGAGGAGAGAGCCTGTGAATCCAGACACGACCATAGCTAAAAACGCAACCCCAGTAGCATTTCTAGTCCAATCTATTATAGTTAAAGCTGTGATCTCTATTGCAACCCAAGATATACTCCATAGTGTAGCCCAAACCACAATTTCAAACAGGGATACAAGTCCGAAAAGATTGAGATTAGATGGCTCTTGTAAATCGCCAATCCTTGCCTCACCAGTATACCAAAAAAGAATATTGGCGAAAATCGTAATTACAGTTAGCCCAATGAACCAACTATTGAGTTCATTGGTCACCTCAAGTAACATGTAAATCATTGCTGAGATTGAAGCGGAGATTGAAGCCAAAATCACGATCTTATTAACTGAGTTCTCAAGGAATTTTTGTTTAATTGGTTTGAAGATTTCTATCCAGTCCTGCTTGCTTGGTTTTTGAGTGAATTTTGATAGGTCATGAATAATTTTTATCCTAAAGAAGAGATTTGTGGATTTTAATATTTTTTTATGGAAGTGATTCAAATCATCACGAGCCAATAGCCTCATTGTATACAGTTCTAATTCCGCATCAGTTTCACAAAAATCCTTCTTTCTCAAAAAATGCTCTATTTCTTTCGCTTTCTCTGGGCTGATATTGATTTTTTCAATTTGCTTCTCATGAAACAAAAAAACTGGGATCAAAATCCTTGGATCGACAAGACAATGAAATTGTTTGAATACATTAAATTCGGTAATTTTGGGCTGCTCAGGATAAGCAGATATCAATCGTGCTATCTGTCCTGCAATTATCAACAATGATGACTCTTTCCGTTGAGCAAATGGCAACCAAATCCAGTCAAACTCTTCTTGTTCTGATTTGGGAAAATCCAGCATTTTATCCATCTCATTTTCTATCTCTGATTTGGAAATCATTGCAGCCAATCGCCATGCAGCTCTGCTAGCCAATTGCTCATCTTCATCCCAAATTAAATTCGCAAGTTCTTTTGCTGAATCAGGAGTATTTATTAGCAAAAGAATATCAAGTACTTCAAGACATCCCTTACGAGCAGTCTGATATATTGATTTGAATGATACATTCTCCATACGAATCAATGGTTCTAGAACTATACTTTGTGCATATTGGTATTGTTCTGCAAGAATATCAGCAGCTTGTGGCAAGTTTGTCATTGAAAGGGCATAGGCCGAACTACTCTTGATTTCTAGTTCTGAAGCAGTCTTTAACTGTTCCTCCAAAAAACTCAAAACAAATTTCCCCCTTGATTTAACGTCTGCTGCTACCGCTCCAAACGCCCTGGCAACATCCTCCTCCCTTGCAGCCCTTTCCAATTGCCCCTTCACCCGCTCAAAAATCTCATCTGCCAATGCCTGCTCTACCTCCTGCACTTCTGCCAAGCATTCAAACGCCAACAACTCATCCCGCCCATAAATCGCTCGAATCAACTCCGTACTATTCCCTGCTAAGCCACACCACAGTTTCACCACCTCCCGCCAAGCCAACGCATCTCGCTCAAACCGCTCCACCAAACCCGACTGATCAGTCTGCAACGCCGCCGCCGCGAAAAACTCCTGCAACGTCAGATGGGCAAACTGAAACCGTTCCCCCCCATCAATTTCCAACAGCAATCCACTCCGCTCAATAATCTCCTGCAAAATCCCATTCGTTTCCTCAACTGCTAAATTCAAATCCGGCAACACCTGCCCCACCTCTTGCCGCACCACCTGATGCGGGATGCTGCGCCGATCCGGATTCTCTGGGTTCAGTGTATCCTGCGCCACCAACGCCAAACGCCGCAACACTTGCCGCTTCGCCACCGCCGAATATCGATTGGGAATATTCCGCTCCTGATCGCGCAACTCCAGCAACATATTGGTTGCCTTCTCATAAAACTCCGCCCGCGAATGGGGCAACACAAACGTCGTTTCCGTGTAGAGATACGTGATGATCGTCAACAACAACGGATTGCGTGCTAACGTCTTGATCTTCGGTCGATCTTGCAACGTCTGCATCAACTGCTCCACCGACTTCTCCGCAGGCATCCGCGACTTCCACGCCTGCAAGAAATTCCGAATCTGATAATCCGTAAACTCCACCACCTCTAGCAAATTTCGCTCTAAAACCACATCAAACTCATGCTCATAAACCGCTGTCCGACAGGTGATAATAGCAGGACACTTCTCATACTTCGCCAACACCCCGTTCATCACCACCACCACAGCATCCCGAATCTCGCTCGGCACCTCATCCAAGCCATCTAGCAACAACAGCAACTTGCCGCTCTCTAGTCTCTGTTCGACAAAGCGAGTCGCATTCGGGAACCCATTCGCGTCCAGCACCCCCACCAACTTGCCAATAAACTGTGCCTCATCCAACTCCGCAGATCGCAAACTATTCAACTCCAACCGCACCGGAATCGGTTGTCCCGGCAAATCTAAGCGACCCTCACCATAGGTAAAAGCAATATGCTTGAGCAACACCGACTTCCCCGACCCCGGCGGGCCCGTCACCATCAGCCGCTTATGCCGCACCATCGCCGTATAAATATCCAACTCCGTACCCTGGCTTAAGGGCTGTACCCTTGGTTCATCCTGCTCCGAGACTTGTTTGATTTTCAGTGGTACATACACCTCCGCCATCGCCAACGGCGGCTCGATCTTAAAGGGCGTATCCAGGTTGGTCAGTTTCGCCTGCAACGCTTCCTGATACTTGCGCAGCGCCAGGTTGAGGAAGAGCGGATTTCCGGCAATCCGTTGATAGAGCCAATCCCAGCTCTTGTTGATGAAGACCGTTAATTTCTCCTGGAGTACACCACTGAAGACACTCCAAATTAATAAGATTCCTGCCGCAATCCAGCCCACCGGGAGCTGTTCCCAAAAATCTCCCTCTAAGCGATCGCGCTCTTCAATAAACGCCTCAATATAAATGTCGTAAATATCCGGCTCTTCCAGCTCAAACGGGTTATCGCCAAACTTGCGATAAGCCTGCTGCACTGCTTCCGACGGCTCGATGTTATCGAGCTGGGCATCTCGTTTGGCCCAGTCCTCAATTTCCTGGATGAATTCTTCCTTGGCGGTAGATGGATTGTCCTGCGCTAGACTGAATCGACCCGGACTCAACGTCATCGTCAGCCCCAACGCCACCGCAAACAGCACCAGCCAAACCCCGGTCTGCCACCGTCGCCCCACCCTTCGCAATTGCTGACCCATTTGTGTCCTACTCCTCAATACAAGCCACATTCCAGAACCCACACCGATTCTGTTGATCCAGTTTTACCCCAACAGTACAAACAAAGCTGCGGACTTAACCATCTTGTTACGCAGTTCAAACTTTGCAGACTGTATGTAGATCCAAGATCCCCCCTCCCCCCCTTAGTAAGGGTAGGGCTGTTTTATGTTCTGGAGAGAAAAAAGAAGACCCGATAGTTCTTGTGTAGGGGCGGGGTTTCCCCCACTGGTGTGAACTTAAGCTCGAAACCTATTCACCCAGCGCGTTTCAACCCCAACCGCCAAGAA
>JBCDEB010000106.1:0-25670 GCA_039180005.1 Cyanobacteria bacterium P01_G01_bin.54
AGAATAGGTATTCTTCCATAAGCAAGAGTTTCAAAAAAACGTCTGGAGTTAAGCGCTCTACCTCTAGGACAAAGGACAAATTTTGATTTATAAATCTGTTCTATATAGCTCTGCTGTAATTGACATTGTTCCTGGCGGCTATAAGACCAATATGGTTTGTCATTAGCAATAAAATCTATCTTAAGCATTTTCCAGGTTCTTCGCCATATTTCCAATTGTTTTCTTATGGGATGAGTAATCAGTGAGCCCTGGAAAGACAGATCAAATTCTGACTCTTCAATGCTTGGAATCGGATATCTGGGTATTATGGCGTTGTAAGGCAAAGGGAATATCTCTTTATGTCTGTAGTTTGCCGAAGTTTTAAACACAAAATGACTCTTTAAAAAATCATAGGGACTATCAGAGTCATCATTGTCTAAGACAATGAATCTTTTCTTGGTTTCTGCAGGAGAAAAAAACAAGTAAATAAATGCCTCCATTGACTCTCGAACCACAAAAGGAGAAGCACTTCCTTTCGAGAAGACATAGGGTATGATGATAATATCAGCATCATCAAAAAACACTTGATCCCATGGAGAATAATTAATCCACCTATGAATTCTGATCAAATCTTTGTTCGTTTTTAGATAATTTGTTTTAGGGAAGGGAACAGAGGCGATTTTCATCAGATTGAGACTAACAGAACGCTATTCCTGAAATTATTACTCTTCAGTTAGTTTAGGATTACAGGCTCGATCTAATATACGGTGATCGATCAAGGGGAATAAATCGAAAATCAACACTGACCCGTGTTGAACTAGTATCGTTTTTGACGCTACCATGGCAGAGATTAGATCCATCAAAAACCAAAGCCTCTCCATATTCGAGATTGACTGCCAAAAAATCCCCAAGACCCTCTTCACTTTCAATCCAAATACTGTTGCCACCCCAGACCTTTGTAAAAGGTAGCCAAACATTGAGTTTTCTGGGATCGACGCCATAATCTCGATCTAAATGATACTTAGATGCTGTCTTTCCACCGGGAATATGAACTCGGAAAGTTGGATGTAAATAAGTATTTTCAATCCCATTGAAAAGTGGTGTGATTTCTCGCCTCATGAATTTGAGCATCAGGGTGGAAAACTGAGTTATATTTGCCGTCAATTCAGCACGACAAGCTTCGATTTTTTCGACATAGTTGGAATATTGATTTAAATCTAAACGTTCATGCAAGTGATCAAGCTCCTTAACCCTCAGTATAGAGCAAGCCCATTCTCGAAATTGATATTGATTAATATCGTAACTTACAATCATCATAATATTGTGGGTGATTTTGAACGGTTCTCTGTCACTTTTTGCAGTGACGTAAATCCTGCCATGAAACAATGTCTTGGGGCATTCTCAGAAAATAAGTTTTACCTAAAGTTTCGAGAGATCTTTAGAGGATATTGCTGATTAGCTGACCCTACACAATTCTAGTTCGCTACTTGAACGATAGTTTCGATGTGGTAACACTCGGGATTCAAAACTCACACGAGTTGAGCCCGTATCATTCGCTTTGCTACCATGGCATAGCATCATTCCATCAAAAATCAAGACCTCCCCATACTGGAGTTCAATGGGAATAAAGTCTCCTTTTCCAACTTTACTTTCAATCCACAGACTATTGTTACCCCAAACCTTAGTTAGAGGAACCCAGACATTACGGTTCCTCAACAACACTTCCGAATCAGGATTTGCATTAAAGTTTCGATCGCAATGAAATGGAGAAACCGTTCCAAAACCGTGAAAATGGACCCGGAAAATTGGTGGTATTTGATACGAAACAAGCGGTCCCAATCTTGGTTCAATCTCTTGCTTCAAAAACTGCTCAAATATGTTCTGGCAACTGTCAAAATGCCTGCCCATTTCACTTCGATAAGCCGCCATAATATCTGCAAGGCTGACATTTGGCCAGCATTCAACATATTCATGCAGACTTGGTAAATCCTCACAGGCTAAGGCTTCTTGAGCCCATCCTAAAAAATCATAACGAGACGTATTGTAACGAATAATCATCGCTTGCTCCTTGAACCAATTCTTGCTCCACCGCGAAAAACTGGGCTGGAGTCTTTCGGTTCATACGTTAACCTTAAAATACTTCAGGAACTTTAGACCTCTGATTGATTGGACTGGAATGGAAACAAGAACCCCATGGCCTTGTTTCCACAATTCAGCTATTGATAGAGTCTTCTACGACCCTTTATTTTCCTCTTCCTCAACCTCAGCAACGATAACAATATCCACAATATCCACAACATCCACAACATCCACAACATCCGTAACAATGTCAGTCGTTACGTCAGTTGTGACATCAGTTGTGACATCAGTCGTTACGTCAGTTGTGACATCAGTTGTGACATCAGTTGTGACATCAGTTGTGACATCAGTTGTGACATCAGTTGTGACATCAGTTGTGACATCAGTTGTGACATCAGTTGTGACATCGCTAGTCACATCGCTAGTCACATCACTTGTGACATCAGAAGACACATTGGTCGGTGGCGGGTTATCTGGATCAATCGGATCACCAGGATTAGCGTTTTCCTGCCCAACGCCATCTTCTAGACCAGGAGAAGACTCATCAGCTTCACCCCGTAATTTACCGATTTTCTTCCAAACCCACTTGACGAACTTATAACCACTATAAAGCCCTGATGGTATGCTAATTACCGCACCGACATATCCAATAATGGTGAAAACCTTGGTCACAGTTGACTCTTTATAACCACCACTGCCATTCGTAGCGGGTGAGCCAACCAATCCGTTCCATTCCTCTGCGGTTGCAGTTGCAGACTTCTGCAACGTGCCATGAAATGAGAAGCCGACATAACCACTGTCAGTTGGTTTGGTGATTCGGGCAAACGTAATGGTCGCCTCGGTGCTGTTGTCAGACAAGGACCAACTCAATTGATAAGTACTCTGGTTATAGGAAGGGTTTTTAATTGTAACAGCTGTCCCTCCCACCTCCTGATAAAGAACAGTGCCGTCGCCCTGAATTGTCAATTCTGGGCCTTCTTCATAAGAACCATCGGACTTTTTCAGGGAAGTAAGCCCATAAACCCCCAGCCAATCACCCAGGGTTTTGGGAGTCGGTATTTTGCCATTATATTGCTGAGATTGCCCACCCTGGGATTGGGTTAAGGTGCCATGAAAAGAACTACCAATATACCCTCCTGGCTTGACGGGCTTTGTGATCTTAAGAAAATAAACCTCACCTGCCGTTGAATTATGGGCAAAGCCCCAAGTGAGCTTGTTGCCGATGCATTCATACGTAAAGTTCTGGAGGGACGTTTGGCCCAGAAGGACTTCTGTAGCACTCTTGACTATCAACGCAGGCCCTTTGGTAAAGGTTTTGCCATCTGTACTGAGAGAAGCTTTAGCATAGGAGCCAGACCAGTTCGCTAACGGCAAAGAGGTAATCGGGCCAATCTGGCCGATATATTTAGCATTAGCTCCGCCAGCCTTGAGTTGCACAGTACCAACAAACTCTTTACCCGTATAATGCGTTGGTGGGCTAGCGCCATTATTAACGGCTGGAACATCAATAAACTTTACGTTTCCAGCCGTTTGATTCGCTGGATCGCTAGCGGTGTCACTAAAAGTCCAGGTCAGCGTCTTGTTAGCAAACGTAAAGTTAGTGAGCTTGACGTTGTTAACATATACAGTATTACTGTCTTGGATCGCGAGCGGTGGGCCAGCAGTATAGGTTTTGCTGCCTGGAGACTTCTCCACACTTGCTTTACCGTAGACTCCCACCCAATACGAGAGTTCATCGTTCTGCATTTGTTCCAGCGCCTGGTAGACCTGGACTGGCGTGGTATTGTGACCCAGACTCGTTAGATAAAACTCAATTAAGCTGAGATCACCTTCAGCTTGAGCCTCTTGAGCAACATCACTATAGGACGACGCGAGGGCAGGGTTAATTAGGATGCTCTGCAAGAAGCTTTGTGCTGCATCAAAAGATGCCTGAGTTGGTTTACTCGACATGATATTTTCCTCTGTGGTTGGTTAGTTCTGGAATTACCGAAGCTGATAGAGAAATCTCACGATTGCTCCGTTTCTGTCGTTTTTTTCTGCTTGGCTTTAGCGACTTCCTCAAAATAAGGAGAGTTCTTCGGAATCCGCATGGACATACGAATGCGTCCAGGATGGAAACTCAACAATGCAGCACTTTCTTCTGGTGTTAACTCCGCCAAAGTTGCGGCTGCAACTTTGGGCTTCCGCATGAATTCTGCAAGCATCCGGGGGTCTTGAGCAACATCTGCAATGAAAGTTGCTAAACCACTTTGGTCAGGAACCGGACGATAGGTTGCATAAAATTCTTTTGTCTTTGGCTTGGGCTGCTTTGCTCCCCCCTTTCCATTCGCTTGAGCCGATGCTGAAGTGGCGGGAGGGTTAGCCTTTGCTGGTTGAGCTTTCTTCACTAATCCCAGACTTCGGGCCGTTTCTAGATCCAGTTGACGAACTATCTTGGGGGGAATATAAAGCGTTGAGATACCGCTAATCTTTGCCTCTCCTAGTTGACTCACCGGAACCGTTTCGATATAAGGCGCACAGACCGGATATTGTGAGGCTTGATAAACCGTCACCTCATGATCATCCCCGTAGATATTAACCAGATAATCCACTAAGGCTTGAAAGTTACGTCCATCATAGCCAGCGAAGTTAAAGCCCAAATCACCAACACAGCCAATTTGCCAGATCACGACATGACAATCTGAATTGAGTGTTCGCTTCCTGAGCAACAAATCAGTTGCCTCAACCGTTTGGGAACCAGATTGGGACGGATCAACCCCAAGATCGGCCCACAAACAGTCCAGCGCAGAAATCGCTGGCAACATGGCTGCTCGGTAGCCTTCCTTCCGGGCAATTTCAATCGCCTTATGGGATGGGTAAACAAACACCCCTGGATGACCATAAAATACTCCACAGACATCCTTGCCTTGACGCAAATACTTGAGCATGGCTTCAACCATATCGTTGTAAGTATCCATGCGCTTCTTGTCATTGCCATACAAAGCATAGAGATCAATACAATGCTTGCTATTGTCCTTGATCCAGATCTCAGTGGCGGGATCCGCCACACAGTAGAGGACAACATCCGACTCACGAATCCAGCCTGCTGCTTCTAACGTAATGTGTCCGACACTTTTAATGCCAGAGCCCACTAGAATAAGTGATCCTTTTTTCATGATATTCAACGTTGTGTTTGGTTTAGAAATTGTGGGATATTAGACCCGATTGTGAGGAATCCAAGCCTTCCCGGTTCAACGGTTACTGGCGAGTTAGGAAACCACCGTAATGAGTTGGGTACGAGCAAAGTGTTTATCTGACTTGGGCGAATACCCGGATACCTCTACATAAATGTTATGAGGGAGGCCGGCGCGCAATTGATCGGTCTTGATCTGATGTTTGCCTTGCTCAAAGTCGATGGCAACATCGAGCAGAGCCCTTTGATGGAAGAAGATATCTTCCTGTCCCAAGAGCTGGTTGCGTAGCACATTCAATGCTGCTTCTTCAGGATTGGCATCACTAGAAAATTCACCTTGATCGAGGATTTGTTTCAATTCATTCCCAAACCGATCGAACAACTGTTGGCGAGAATACAGTGGCATCACGGCAAGGGCCTTTACTTTGATGTCCTTCAGGGGTTCTTGATCATCCGTGATCTGCGCGAGAATATGTGGGGAAATGCTTGGATCTTGGGCAGCATCGATATGAGCTAGAGATAGGCTGATGGAGTCTGGTGGCACAAACCCCCCTACCGCATTACCAATCTGATCAACACTGAGGTCGCCGTATCGACCATAGACTGACCATTGTCCTGGGGCTGGATCATCTACCCTCAAGACGGCGAATCCCTGATTGTCAGGCGCTTCAACTGAATCGGGCGTTACCGTTTGACCATTGGGATCATTGAGAACGATCTGAACCTCTTTATCGCCAGGCGTATAGTCTGTATAGGCAAAGCCTTTCTCAAGCCAGTTGAATGAAAAGAGGGCATAATCGGTGCCTTGCGACACTTGAATCGGCACAGGGCTCGGCAAGTAGGGATGTAAGTTCTGGGTGATATTGGTAACGGTTGTAGCAACCCTGGTGCTGTTAACGATATCGTTAAAAATAGTGGATAGCACTGCCGGATTCCCAGTCACATGGTAAGTAGCGTGGGTCTGAGCTGAAATCGTCTTGAGATAACTCAGGTCACTATAATTGCTATAGCCAATTGTATAAATGGGTAAACCGGAAGGAAGATTTTGTGTGGGATCACTTCCCTCATTCCAAGCCCCATCTGAAAACAAGACCATCGCAGGGTTATAGGTATTTGTGTCGACGGGGGTTAGCATCGTCTTGCCCTTTTGAATCGCATCAGCAATATTTGTAACACCCCCTGCAGCAAGGCTATTGACTGCCTTAAACCCAGCAAACATAACCTTGACTGAGCTAATTGCTTGTAGGGAAAACAACACATGGGCATCTGTGTTGAAGTTGATCAATCCCACTTGATGAAACTGGCTATTTACCTTCCCTGTACCATTCATAACTGCTATAAAACCATTGGCGTCACTCTTCAGCAGTCGTAATTGTGAGTCGTTTCCATGTGCTAATGCACTCATACTACCAGAATTGTCTAACAGTAGGGCAACGCTAGCTGGCTTTTTCGTCATTGTTCTTCAACTCCTAGGTTTCTATAGGACAAAGTGCTTACGCACTATAGGCGAAGCTCGGTTTCAATGAATTGAAATTTTGTAGAAGTAAGGAGATTCTCCGCTGACGCGAATCACTCCTCTCCAAGATGCACCTGAATCAGTTTTCTCGGCTTTAAGCTCTATTCAGTAATCGTTAAAGTAGGATGCTCCCCATGACAAGGTTCCCCGTAATGAAAAACCATTAGGGACAATGCTTGCGTCAGCAAATATGCCTGATGCTTAAGGTGAATCGCTAAAACAATTCATATGTTGGTAGCGCTGCTGATGATGTTTTCCTGATCATTGAGTATCTCCTATCCTGAATGGTTAAGCCAATCTCCAGTAAGGATTGTTTGTGAGAACCGTCAGCAATTAATTATTTGTTTGGCAATTGGATGCGATTGTAGAAGTCAACCAAAATACCTTGACTGAATTTGTTTCATGAAGTGACAGCTTATTGAAGTTCTATCCAGACATGGCGATTATTACACACAAAATCATGGAACGGAAAAAGAGATACAAAACTAAACAAAAAAGGGATGCTAATGCATCCCTTCGGGTGTCTTAGGCTTGAACACAAGAGCTTTAAATCTAGGGCTTACTCAATCCCCTCAATCCGGTCTTCTACCTCTTGATATAACTCCTGAAGCCGCTCAATATTATCATCAGAGGTTTCCCAATAGCCGCGACCATTGACTTCGAGGAGTGTCCCCACCACTCGGCGGAATGAATTGGGGTTGAGATCCATCAGGCGCTTGGCCATTTCTGCATCCTTAATGAAGGTGGTGTTGGTATCTTCATAGACCCAGTTATCCACCGCGTCCGCCGTCGCTGACCAGCCCATGGTGTTCACGAGGCGCTTCGAGAGTTCCCGCACGCCCTCATAGCCGTGGCTGAGCATGCCCTCATACCACTTCGGGTTGAGCAACTTTGTCCGGGCATCGAGGCGCACCGTTTCCGAGAGCGTCCGCACCTGGGCGTTGGCCGTGGTGGTGTCGGCAATAAAGGCCGCGGGTTTCTTGCCATCATCTCGCAGCTTCGCTACCACCTTGGTGGGGTCAGAGTCGAAGTAGTGGGACACATCCGTGAGGCTGATCTCCGAGGAATCTAGGTTCTGGAACGTGGCATCGGCGGTCTTGAGCGCCGACTCGAAGACCTCGCGGTTGGTATCCATCACACCGGGATTGTCGGAGTTGAAGGAGAAGGACTTGCGGTTGAGATACATCTCTTGCAGTTCTTGCTCCTCTTCCCAGGAGCTGTTTTCCACGGCGAGGTTGACGTTGGAGGAATAGGAACCGGAGGCATTGGAGAAGATGCGGGTGGCGGCTTGGCGCAGATCGACGCCCATCTCTTCAGCTTGACTGAGGGCATGTTTGCGCACAAAGTTTTGCTCCAAGGGTTCATCGGCCTCGGCAGCTAGCTTCACGGCTTGGTCGAGCAGTGCCATCTGGTTAATAAACAGATCGCGGAACACCCCGGAGCAGTTGACGACCACGTCGATCCGGGGACGACCCAACTCTTTGAGGGGAATCAGTTCAATCTTGTTCACCCGACCCAGAGCATCGGGCAAGGGACGCGCCCCCACCATCCAGAGGATCTGCGCCAGGGATTCACCGTAGGTCTTGATGTTGTCCGTGCCCCAGAGCACGCAGGCGATCGTCTCGGGGAAATCACCGCCGTTATCCAGTTTTTGCCGTTCGATCAGGCGATCGACCACTATCTTCGCCGACTGAATCGCCGCCAATGTGGGGATCGATTGGGGGTCTAGGGCGTGGATATTCTTGCCCGTGGGCAGCACCATGGGGTTGCGGATCGGGTCGCCGCCGGGGCCGGGCAGGATATATTCCCCTTCGAGGGCTTGGAGCAATGCGCCCAGTTCGTTGTCGGCGCAGACTTGTTCTAGGCAATATTCCAGGTATTCAAACAGGGGCTTGAGGTCGTCTTCGCTGACGTTGGGGTAGCCCGATTTATGCAGGGATTCGATCCAGGGGGCTTTCTTACCGCCCAAGTTGAGAAAGTTAAGCTTCGAGAGCATGGAGACGCGACCTTCGGCATCAACTTGGGTTTGCACTAATGCACCGACCGCAGCACGGGTGGCGAGGGTGATGTCTTGGAGCAGGTTGACGTCTTCGAGAATGCCGCGATCGCTATTCCCGTAAACGTCCTCCATCTGCCGACCCAGGCTCTCGGCAATGATCGTCGGCAGAGCTTTGATGCCGTCTTCTTCCCGATCGAGGCTAGCAATGTTGACCAGGGTGGCGATCGCCTCTGCTGCGCTCGGCGGCTTACCCACCACATGCAAGCCACAGGGCAGCAAGCGCGACTCGATTTCCATCAGCTTGCGGTAGACCAGACCCACCAGGTTATCCCGCGCGTCCACCGCATCTTCTGCCATCAGCTTGGCCTTAAGGGAATCGGCGTCTTGGAGTTCGGGGATATCCTTATCTAGGTTGAGGATGATGCTCTGATCGACGATCGTCAGGGCAATCTGCACACCACGACCGCCTTCTTTGAGGCTCTGATAGGAGCCAATTAGGTCGCTCAGCTCCCGTAAGCCTTTGTAGAGACCCGCATTCTCGGCGGGGGGCGTGAGGTAGGAAATGGTTTCCGCATAGCCCCGGCGCTTGGCGATCGTCGCCTCCGAAGGATTATTGGCGGCGTAGTAGTAGAGATTGGGCGTGGAGCCGATCAGGCTATCGGGATAGCACAGCTCAGACATGCCCATCTGCTTACCGGGCATAAACTCCAGGGAACCATGAGTACCGAAGTGGAGCACCGCATCGGCGGCCCAGACCTTTTCTAGGTAGGTGTAGTAGGCAGCAAAACCATGGTGGGGCGAGGCGGAACGAGAGAACAGCAGCCGCATCGGGTCGCCTTCGTAGCCAAAGGTGGGCTGGACACCGATAAACAGATTGCCGAAATGCTTGCCGTAGATCAGTAGATTCTGACCGTCACTGTTGAGGTGGCCCGGCGCTTCGCCCCAGTTCTCTTTGAGGCGCTCATGGTAGGGGGTGAGCTTTTCATATTCCGGCACAGACATCTTGTAGGCCACATTCAGCTCGGGGCTGGCGTATTGGGCTTGGGCGTCATGGATGACCTGTTCCATCAGTGCCTGGGGGGTTTCGGGCAGTTCGGGCAGGTCGTAGCCGTTGCGTTTGAGCGCCGTCATCACCTCATAGATAGAGCCGAACACATCCAAGTAAGCCGCCGTGCCCACATTGCCCTTGTCGGGGGGGAAGCTAAAGACGGTGATCGCAATTTTTTTCTGGAATTTGGGCTTCTTGCGCAGGTTGGCCCATTTCATTGCCCGGCCGGCGATCGCTTCCACCCGGTCTTGTAGGGCAATGGCACGACCCGTCATCCCATCCCGACCGGACATAATGATCGGTTCGATCGCCCCATCCAACTCCGGAATCGCAATCTGGAGGGCCACTTGAATCGGGTGCAAGCCCAGATCACTTTCTTCCCATTCCTCCGTGGTCTGGAAGACCAGAGGCAGCGCCACCATATAGGGGCGGCTAAGGCGCTGCAAGGATTCAATGGCACGGGGATGATCCTGGCGCGCCGGGCCACCGACGAGGGCAAAGCCCGTCAGGGAAACCACCACATCCACATAGGGCGTGGGTTCGACGCCTTTGATATGGGTATCCCAGAAATAGGCATCCACGGGCTTGGAGAAGTCGAGACCACCGGAGAAGACGGGCAGCACCCGCGCCCCCATCACCTCAAACTCCTGCACCATCGCCACATAATGGGCATCATCCCCCGTGACCAAATGGGTGCGTTGCAGGACAATCCCCACACAGGGCGCGAGCGGATCACGCATCGCTTCAGTGATATCCTCGCGCTGGTTAAACCAGTCCCAATAGTCCGCCACATCCTCGAACATCTTAGGGGCCATTGGGTGCCAGATGCCCAGGTCAGGGTAAACAACAGGGTCGGCATAATTGGCGATCGCCGCTCCGTTTTCCGCATCCTTGAAAACATATTTATCGGCCAACATCAGCAGAAAGTTCTCCAGGTTATCCGCCGAGCCCCCCAGCCAATATTGAAAGCTGAGCATAAAATTACGGGCATCCTGGGCGCGATCCATGGGCATATACTTAAGCACCTTGGGCAGGGTACGCAGCAGCTTGAGCATACTGTCCTGGAACGAGGAGCCGGACTTCTTCTTGCGATTGCGCATAAACTGGGCGATCGCACTCTTGGACTGGCCCAAATTCTCCATCGAGAACTTGCCCATCTTGTTAAGGCGCATCACCTGGGGCATGGAGGGGAAAACCACGGCAGCGTCGAGGCGATCGCGGTGGGGCTTGACGGCAGCCACGACCTTATCGGCCAGGTCTTCAATAAAGATCAGTGAGGCAATAAAGATATTCGCCTGGGCCACACTCACCTGAAAATCGGCGTAGTTTTCAGGATTACGGAGTTCTTCAATCAAATACCCATTGAGTTCAACCACGACGTTTCCCGGTTTCTGGTTGATCGCCTTGGCAGCGGCCGTCAACGTGCTCTGGTATTGGGGCTCTAAAACCACGTAGACCACCTTCAGCACAGCGCGATCGGCTTCATTCTCTGGGGTGACACGACGAATGGTGGACTTGACGTTGGTGAACATAGAGTCTTATGGCGTTTTACTTTCAGAAAGTGGTGAGGCGCTGGCGGCTAAGCATACCAAACCCTAGTCCCGCTTCGAGCACTCAGGTAGTAAACTTTTGTATCAGAGAATGGAAGTATTCACTCCTATATCGGGGCAGGTTGACACAATTTGATAAGAAGAAGCGCAAAATTTTTTATAAAAATTGATATTGTGCTGCGAATCACCTGAACAAGCTTTCTATAAATACTGGCTCCGATATTGCCGGAGTCTGAGGGGGCAATCTCCCCCTCAGCGGGAGGTGTCGGGGGGCTGGTCCCCTGACAACCGGGTTTGAAATTGAGATTTCAGTGCTTTGAGGAATGCGATCGTTTCGCTTAACCGAAACTCAGGGGGATTAAAGTCTTAACCTTCAGCAGTTCAGAAAGTGAGAACTGAGGTTTTGGCTCCGCTCAACCCAGGACGGAGCTGAAACCTCAACCCAGGACGGAGTCGTTGGCGTAGCATCTCCAGAGGGGAGAACCTGGCCGCTCTGGCGGAGAATCGCGTTATTGGTTATTTTTCATTGCGCCACGCGCCACAAAACAACACCACCAAACGCCAACCCTAGCAAATTCGCTGCCCAGGCTGCGGCGATCGGCGGCATCGCCCCTGCCACACCCATCGCTCCCGTGGTGGTAAACAGCGTGTAGTAGACAAAGATCATCACTACACAGATGGCAAAACTGGTGCCGCGGCCGCTAGTGTGCGATCGCGCCCCCAGCGCCGCTCCCACGCCGCCGAAAATGAGACAGGCAAAGGGGAAGGCGATCTTTTGGTGCAGACGGGTGGCGATCTTGCGAGCTTTGTTTTCGTCCTTGCTAAAGCGCAAGATCTTAAGATAGTCGCGGGCTTGGGCGATCGTCATCTCGGTATTGTCCCGAATCCGCTGGGCTAGATCGAGGGGGGTGCGGGGTAATTGGATCTGTTCCCGGCCGAAGCGGAGAATATTGCGAAACGAACCATCCCCCGAGAGCAGATAGATAATGCCATCGAAGAAGTCCCACTTATTAATGTTGGGGTTCCATTGGGCGGCCTCAGCGGTAATGATCTGGCTGACGTTGCCCTGGGTGCGATCGACCACCGTGAGGTTATACATCTTGTCGCCGTCAAAGGTTTCAGCATAGAAAAGCCGGGTGAGCACATTACGCTCTTCGCCGTCCTCATCCTCAACCACACCATATTCCGGGTAAAAAATATTACTGTCTTGAAACTGGGGGCGATTACCCCGCAGGGCCCGCTCCATCGTGATTGCCGCAACATGGTTAGATTCTGGCACAACCCAGTCATTGAACCAGAAGGTCACCCCCGTGACCATGAGGCTAAAGAGGATGCCCGGCAGCACAATGCGATAGACGCTAATGCCCACACTGCGCAGGGCCACCAGTTCGCTATCGTTGGCCAGGCGGCTATAGGTCATCAAGCTGGCCAGTAGCAGGGCCATGGGGAAGGCATAGCAAATAAACTGAGGCGTGCTAAAGAAGGCGACCTTGAGGGCCAAGGTAATCGGCAAGCCAAACTCGGTGATCCGGCGCACTAGGTCAAACAGGACGCCCACGGCAATGCCCAGCGACGAAAACAGCCCCACGCCAAACAGGAAGGGGGCGATAATTTGGCTCATGATATAGCGATCGAGCACCGACCCTTGCCAGAGGGTTTGCCAGGAGCGCGATTTGAGGACGGTTGTCATTGGGTGGTTGTCATGACGGATTGCTCTGAAAATAGACGGGACTGATGCGTCGGCGGCGAAGCGAAATCCCCCCGGCTGCGCCGACCCCCTTGGTAAGAGGGTTCTATTGTTAAACCCTGCTCAAACCAACTCTCCCAGCCGCTTGCGGCGTCACCCCCCGAACCCAAAGGGGGAAGAGGGATTTTGGGTTTAGATGTATGAATTTTCATTGTTGGGGGTGATGCGACAGCATCATGACTGAATGGTATTAAATCTGAAAATCGTCTCCCAGGTAATATTTTCGCACTAAAGGATCGGCATAGAGTTCCTCCGCAGTGCCGGCGGCGAGAATTTCACCTTCGCGCATGATGTAAGCACGATCGATCACGGCTAAGGTTTCCCGGACATTGTGGTCGGTGATCAGGATACCCATCGGGCGATCGCAAAGGGCGGCAATCAGTTTTTGGATTTCGGAGACGGCGATCGGATCAACGCCCGCAAAGGGTTCATCCAAGAGCAAATAGTCCGGTCCCTGCTGCCCGGTGGCCAGGGCGCGAGCAATTTCTGTGCGACGGCGCTCCCCCCCGGAGACGAACCGACCCGGGGTCTGGGCTACAGCGGTGAGGCGAAATTCTTCTAAAAGCTGAGCCAGCCGTTGGGCCTGGCGATCGGGGCTTAAATTTCCCTGCTCTAGCACCAAGCGGAGATTGTCTTCGATGCTGAGGTTGCGAAAAATGCTAGCCTGCTGGGGCAGATAGCCAATGCCGAGGTGCGATCGCGCGTCGAGGCTCAGTTGGGTAATCTCACGATTGTTCAGCCAGACCGCCCCGGCAGTGGGACGGACGAGCCCGGTGGCCATGTAGAAGGTGGTGGTTTTCCCCGCGCCATTGGGCCCGAGCAAGCCGACAATCTCGCCTGGGGCGACCTCAACATTCACCTGATTGACCACGGCCCGCTTACCGTAGAACTTCTGCACGTTCTGGAGGTAAATTGTCATGGTTAAGTTGATCTCAAGTCGCCGTTCACCAGGGCGGGCGTCCCGCCCGCGCTACGGAAATTTAAAGCAAGACAACCGTAGCGCAGGCGGTCGCTGAGCGGAGCCGAAGTGCATCCTGCCTGCCATGGCTCAACATTTTCCTGGAGCATTTTTTCTGGGCGTTTCCGTTATTCGTTAAGCGGCGGTAACCCTTCCGGAAGCGGTGCTGCGTCGGTTGAGGGCAGCGGACGAGGCGTATCACTTTGGGCTTCCTTGAAGGCGGGTTTAGGGTTATAGACCGGCCCCTGTTCAGCCGGCGGTGTGGTGGGGGGTGCGTCGGGATCGGAGAGAATATAAATGGATTCAACCTGACGACTATCGGGCGGGATCGCCACGGCCCGCCCCTCGGCAATGAAATAGTCCACGATCTCCGCCCGGATGCTGTTGCCCGCCTGAAGCACGTAGACGTTGCCCGTGAGCCGCACGCGCTGTTCTTGGCTGAAATATTGAGCTTGGGCTGAGGTGGCCTGCATCTGACGGGCGGGATAGTCGATCCGGACATTGCCAGTCGCGGTGACCACGCCTCGCACTTGATCCGCTTCCTGGCGATCGGAGCGAATCGTCATTGCCCGGCCATCGGCTACCTGGGCTTGGGCGTTCGGCAGAATTTGCCCTTGGAGAATTTGCCGATGGAGAATCGGCCCCAGACCCAGGAGGGCACTGGAGAGAAGGGCGATCGCCGCCCCGCGTCGGTACTGTTGCCATTGCATTGCCATCAAGTCCTGGGGGTAAGAAAACTTTTTTCTTGCACCTGAGATTCCTATTCTGCCAGACGGCAGAACAATCCGCAGGGTTTCAGGAACCATAGTGCGCTTCGCTCAATCTTGTCTGCTAAGCCTTAGTCTGCTAACAGGTTCATCCTAGTTTGGCAGCCCTCACCCTAAATCCACTTCGACAAGCTCAGTGCATCGCCTCTCCCAAGCTTGGGAGAGGGACTTTGACTCTGGCTCCCCTACTAACTCGTGGGCTCGGCTAACCAGGTGATCCGGGGAAGGGGGGCATCTAAGGCGGCGATCGCCTCGGGGGGCGTCTGTTGTACCTGCTCAAGCAACGTCAAACTCTGCTCCACCAGTTGAGCCACATTCACCTGGTGATAGTCCGGTTGGTAGCCGTGTAAGCGCCGCACGCCTTCCCCCAACAATGTGGCTGCCCCCCGCCAGTTATGGTTTTGCAGGTGGTAACAGCCGACTGCCACCTGCAACAGACCCTGATAAAAAGTCTTGTCGGGTTCGAGGGCCTCCACCCACATCGCCTCTAGCACATCGTGGCAAGCGTAAAATGCCTGGGTGTTAAATTGTGTCACCGCTACTGTCAGTGTCGTCTCTGGTCTGCTCTCCACCATTCCCCTTAATGGTTCTGGAGGCTCTCCCGCACCTTCAAAATCTGCTCTATTTCAATGCCTTGCTGCTGGCCTGCAAAGTCATTGTCTGGGGTCAAAAAGAGCATACAGTGACATTCCTTGCGCTCCCGCATTGGCACACAGGGACAGTTCCAATAGGCGGCTTTGGCCTCAGCTTCCTTATCTTCGTAGTGGCGACAGGGGCAGAGGGGCACTCCCAGCTCATCCTTGTGACGGGCCAACCCTTCAATCACGACAGCGGTGACGGAGGGATCAATGCAGAAGTAGGTGTCCGTCCGTTTAGCATAGGTCTCTGAGAAGTTCTTCATCGCTGCGAGAGACTTACTGGCTTGGCTGGGCTCTGCTTTTGCAGATGTCATAGTTTCGTGCTCTAATACTCAACAATTCTTGCAGTTATTGTAACGCAGTGGTGATTATCGCTTGGAGAGATAAACAGGAGGGCTAAGTCTGCTAGGACGTCATTTGAGGATTCAGCATTGGAGCGGTCGGGGCCGGGGTGGCTGGGAATGGCCGGCCTTGGGCTGGCAGGGTTTTCTTGACTTAGTCTTCAAGCATCGCTGTGCCCTCTGCCATCAGGCGGCGGATCAGCCGCTTTGTCCCACCTGTCAGGCCCAGGTTCGGCAACATCAGCGGCCGCTGCCCCGGAAGCCCGTGGAGGTTTTGGCCTGGGGAACCTATCGAGCAGAGTTGCGGGCGGCGATCGCTGCCCTGAAATATCGCAATAACCCTCAGGTCGCAACGCTTTTGGGTCATTGGTTAGGGGCCGCCTGGCAGGCGACCCCCATGGTCAAGTCCCGCCCCATCGTGGTGCCAATTCCCATGAATCCAGACAAGCGGCGCGAACGGGGTTTTGACCAAGCGGAACTGCTGGCTCGGAGTTTGAGTCACTATGCGCGTTTGCCCTACTGTGCTCAGGGTCTAGAGCGGATCAAGCAAACCCAACCCCTCTACAATCTTGGCCCCAAAGCGCGTCAGCAAACCCTCCGAGATGCCTTTGCTCTCGGCCCTGCCTTCCGACGTCGCCACCCCCAGCGGCCAGTGCTGCTGGTCGATGATATCTTCACCACTGGCACCACCGCCAGAACCGCCACCGCCCTGCTGCGCCAGCACGGAATTACAGTGCAAGGCATGGTAGTACTCGCCGTGACCCCTCGTAAGAAAAAGAAATCGAAAGCCGCCCAGTAAGACCAATCCGTAAAACCCCTATGGTCATCACGAAACGTAAATCCCTCTCCCTCGACGCCCTACTCGCCAGTCCGAAGGTGCGCTGGTTGGTCGTCGGTGTGCTCTTTACCGGACTCAACTTCCCAGTTCTCTACTTCTTGGGTCAGCTACCGTTGCCCGAGGTTGTGGTGATTCTCATCACCTCGGAAGTAAGCTTGGTGGTGCGTTTCTTTGTTAACGATCGCTGGGTTTTTGGCCAGACCCGTCCTACCTGGACACGATTTTGGCAATACCATGTGGCCACTGCCAGTAGCCTGGTGATTTGGAATGGCGCGACGATCGCCGCAACCTATTTCCTAAGCTGGCAATGGGCGGTGGACTTGCCCGACTGGCTACGGCTCCAGTTCGCGGCGGTCATCGGCACGGGTTGCTCCTTTGGCTGGAGTATGTTCACCAATTTTTTCTGGGTCTGGCGACGTCCCCAACCCCCTCAGCGTCCGTCCGAGCGATAAATTTGTCACCAGAGATACCCCGAATTTGCAGCGCCAGTTTATCTTAATGAATAGATGAGATCCAGATCACACGAGGAGTTACGGTTTTGAAGAAAGTAGAAGCAATTATTCGTCCCTTTAAGCTCGATGAAGTCAAGATTGCCTTGGTTAACGCCGGGATTGTCGGCATGACGGTCTCGGAAGTCCGGGGCTTTGGTCGTCAGAAGGGTCAGACCGAGCGCTACCGGGGCTCTGAATATACCGTTGAATTTTTGCAAAAGCTCAAGCTCGAAGTGGTGGTCGAAGACGAGCAGGTGGAAATGGTGGTCGAGAAAATCACTGCTGCGGCGAAAACGGGCGAAATCGGTGATGGCAAAATCTTCATCACGCCAGTGGAGGAGATTATCCGCATCCGCACGGGTGAGAAAAACTTTGAGGCGGTCTAGGGCGACTCGCACTGACATAACCCTCTGACGCAACCCTTTCACGATCGCGCTTACCTGAGGTCAGGGGGCGCGATCGTTGTATTTGATTGTGTTTGATATAGAATTCGCCTATTATGCTGTCAACTTCAGCTCGCTGGTTCGGTTGATTGCGATATCGGTGTAGAGCTGGATATTTGTCTCTTTCCTAACTCCAGTGAGGTTCAGACCATGGCATTTCGCTCCAAGGTTTACCAGTCAGTTCAGCGTCACACCACCCCACAACCATCATTGCAACAAAAGAAAAAGCCTTTATTTGCGCCACCACGTGGCTTTGGCTACGATGGCCCGGAACCGCCGCAATTTGCCAACCTGCCGGCGGGGGCACTGATGAAAAATGCTTTGGCACACGAAGCCGCCAAGGCAGCAGCGGCAGGAACGCCAGTTCAGGCGCAGTTGACCGTGGGGGCGACGAATGACCCCTATGAGCAAGAAGCGGACAAGGTGGCGCGGCAGGTGGTGAATGAGATTCACAAGCCGCAGGTGGATCAGAAGGTGGATCAGCAGCCGGCAGAAGAGAAGGAGGAGCAAACGGTTCAGCGGCAGGTGGCTGTGTCGAAGGTGCAATTGCGTACGACAGGAGGAAGTCGCATGGCTGCACCGGATGCGGTGGAGCAGGGCATCAACCAGGCACGGGGCAAGGGACAGCCCTTAAATGACGCGGTGCGACAGCCGATGGAGCAGGCCTTTGGCGCAGATTTTGGTGGGGTGCGAGTCCATACGGATGCCCAAGCCGATCAGCTCAATCAGTCGATTCAGGCCAAGGCGTTTACGACGGGGCAGGATGTGTTTTTCCGGGCGGGGGCGTATCAGCCCGGAAGTCGTGGGGGGCAGGAGTTGATTGCCCATGAGTTGACCCATGTGGTGCAGCAGAACACAAAAAATGCTGAACCACGGAGAGAAGCAGCAAGAAGAAGTAAAAAGAGTGATGAAATTGCTATTAACAAGGCTCCGAGTCACCATATTATGTGCACAAAATGGTTCTGGTCACAAAAACAGAATCAATGGATAACCAATGAAGAAACAAGTCATTCTCCGCCAGTAAAGAAGGGTTCGTATGATGGTCAAGAAGTTGATGACACAAAAGAGTCTATTGATTCATCCGAATCAAGCAAGAAGGAGAAAGTAGAGAAAAAACGGTCTTTTGGTAAAACATCTTTCGGAGAAGAAACGAAGAGTGACCAGCCCAAGAAGAAAAAGAAAAAGAATGAGAAAAAAATAAATCCAGAAACAGTGATTAATACTTTCACAAGAATGGACAAGACTGGCATGATTAAAACCTTTAAGAAGAACGGCGGAAATATAGAGGTTATAAATAGTGATAAGAATGAGGCTGATCTGGATGTGATTGACAATGGGAAAATCAAGAATGGTAAGCTCACTGGCATGAAAGCCAAACTAAGGATAAAGATAGAATTCAATGAGGAAAAAGTTTGGCAAGAGTCATGCTTGCATGAATATGCATTACATGGAGAGACATTGATTGGAATTTACAATAATGGAGTAAAGCAGAATGTTAAAAATCTAAAGAAATGGGTAAAAAATGAGTCCAACAAAAATATAAACAACGAAATCTCAGATCATCTTAAACTCTGGGTAGATAAGAGTTTGTATGATCAATTATTGAATCTAAGCAGTAAATGGAGTACAAATAATATTGAGGAGCTAAAAGAAGAGAGAGATGAACTGAAGAAGTCGTATATTGCTGCTCTAATTGGCGGACTGGAAACAGTGAAACAGGAGGTTGCTAAACTTCCGGATGAGAAAAAAATGATTTATTTAGTGGATTTACATAAAAGGGTAATTAATGGTAAATCTAAAAAACAAGAGAAAGAAGACTTGTCTAAAATTTGTAGGGTAGCGCAAGAAATCTATGATTCAGACGACGATGATTCAGATGACGATGATTCATGATATTATGTAGACTAAGATATTAATTAAAAGGGTGAAATTCTACTTATTGTGTAACGCATCATCACCCGCAGTAAGGTCATTGGAATTTGCCCACCCTACGCCTGGGAGCGTTTTGATTTTTGTGTAAATCCCGGTTCTGGGAACGGAAAATCAGGGGTTACAGCCGGATCGAACACAGCTTTCTGAACAGTCCCTACACCTCGATCAATTCAAAATCAAAAGCAGCGTTTAACCTTAAGCTTTTCACCTTGAACTACAGCCGCTCCGCCACTAACGCCTCCTCAGCTTGCTCTTCAGCGGCTGTTCCATTCACCGCCATCTGTCGCCTCAGCCAGAGCAAAATCACTGCCGCCAAACCGCCCCCTGCCACAAACCACAGCCACAGATCCGCGCCCAAAGTTTCAGGATGATCCAACGCCCAGCCTCCCAACACTGGCCCAACCATAAAGCCGATCGACCAGCATTGAGAATCTAGGGCAAAATAGATGCCCCGTTGGTCAACCGGGGCCAGCTCGCTCACGAGTGCAACACTGGCTGGTGAATAAATAATCTCTGCTAGAGCCAGACAGGTAAAGGCGGCGATCGCCACCAGTCCCGCCCCCGTCGGTGCAATGCCTGTGAGCCAAATCAACCCAAACCCCCCCGTCCAAACGGCCAGCGCAATCAGCAGCAGCAAGACATTGTTCAGGGCTTTGAGGCGGCGGGTAATCGGCAATTGCAAGATAATTTTTAGCAGGGCATGCCAGGCAAAAAAATAGCTGATCCATTGCTCAGAAAAGCCCGTGGGTCGGTTGCCATGGGCGACAAAATCGGCCAAATAGAGGGGCAGGGTGCTGCTTTGCTGCGCCGTGTAGAGGGTGAAGCACAAATTAGCAACAAGATAGGTGAGCAGATCGCGATGGCTGAGGGCCTGCCACCAGTTTTGCAGCAGATCCCGGGGTTGGGTGGTGGGTTGCCGGGTTTCGGCGATCGCCGCGAAAACTACCCCCCCAAACAGCAGATACGTCAACCCTTTCACGAGAAATAGGATGCTGTAATTCCCCGACATTGCCATATATTGACCCGCCAGCAGCGCCCCGACGCCCAAGCCCAAATTGTCCACTAGGCGGGTGAGGGCAAACGCCTCCATCCGGTTGGCCGATGTGGTTAAGTCTGTGGTAATTGCTAGGTTGGCCGGCCAGTAGATGCTTAGCCCCAGGCCTAGTAAGAGATTCCCGGTTACCAGCCAGGCAAACGTATCGGCAACGGCCAGGCAAAAACAGGCCAAAGCCGGAATCACTGCCGCCAGCATTAAGGTGCGCCGTCGCCCCCAAAACTCCGAGTCAATGGCATAGCCCACCCAGATGCGCCCGAAAATTCCGGCAACACCGCTAGCACCCAGCGCCAGCCCCACTTGGGTGGGCGAAAAGCCCAGCTCATTGACAAAGTAGATGGAGGCGTAGACGAGCGTAAAGCCCTGCCCAATGTAGAGCAGCAACTGGCCCAAGGCGAGAATCCAAATTTCTCGCCGTAGCTCCGGTAGTCCACTCAACCAGGCGGGCCGGCTAGGTTGATTTCCTGACGTTTCCGCCTCAGACGTTTCCACCTCAATGGGTTGCATTACCTGTGTCTCGATTCGTTCTCCTTCACCACTGTAACGTTTTCTTTACATTGAACCCTGAACCCACCCCGGTCGTCGCTACGCGAGACCGCCCCTCCCGAAAGAGGATGTTCAGAATTCGGAATTCCGAGTTCACCAAGGGCTACCCACCAGCGTAAACGCACTCCAATAGTAGGGATGCGTCAGGTCTGCATTGGCATAGCGGGTCAACTCCAGCGGCAGGGAGAGATCCCCGAGCAAGCCATCTTGCAGATTTTCTTGACCCTGGAGGAGGTGGAGTTGAGCCTGCCGCAGGGCTTCGGCCTTAATGGTGACGTCTGGGTTATCAAGCTGGTTATAAAACGCATCCATCAGCACTAAGGTGCCCAAGTCCGAAACCTGCCACAAACTGGCGAGCACCGACTTTACCCCCGCTTGTAGGGCTGATCCGGCAAAGCCGAGCTCGGCATTGGCATCGCCCAACGCGGTTTCACAGGCACTGAGGATCAGTAGCTCTAGGGCCGGCTCTGTGTAGAACTTGAGGTCGCGAAAACTATCCAGCTTGAGGGATTCTTGGTCCCACAGTTGTACATAGGCCTGATCAGGGGCACCAGCTTGGAAAACAGCATGGGTGGCCAGGTGCAAAATCTCGAAGTTGCGATCGCGGCTTTGACGCTCCAAGTTGGCAACGTTAAAGGCGGCGTTGAGTTGTGGCGCTTGGGCTTGTCCTTGAGTAATCAGTTCAAGCTCGGTGGGCACCGCCGGGAGCGCTGATTGACTGACAAATTCGGAGGCCCCCATCGCCAGTACCCGCGCTGAATTGAGGGAGCGATAGCTGGCATCGACCAGGGAAATACTGGGCATCATGCCGAGGCTATATTTCTCGATTAAGAACTGTTCCCCATCATGAAGTGTCGCAATGGGTAGGGAACGCAGCCCCTCATCGGCAATGATCGACAGGTTTTGAATGCCCTGTTGGCTCAAATCGGCTTCCAGGGGACGAATCAACCAATCGTAAAGCTGCTGAGCCGGGCGACGGTAGCGATTATTGATCTGCACCAAGCCACGCCGGAGACGCCGCAGGGTACCCATCACTTGGGCGCGATCGACCCCGACAATGGACTTGATGATCGGTGTGCCCTCTGGGGTCACTAAAATCACTTGGAGCTGATCGGTTGTGTTGCCTGGGCTCGATTGTTGGCTCACCGGTTGACTTAGCAATAAGCCCTCTAAATCTGGGCTCGCACTGGCCAGAAGCGACTCTGCATTGGGATCTGCTGCTAAAGTTGCCGAGGAGAAGGTAAAGTACAGCAGCCCTGGAATCACCTTGGTTTGTTGGGCAATGTTTCTGAGCCGAATCTGAATATCATTGAGCTCTAGCGCATCGGTCACGGCAAAGATGTCATAGTCATTGGTCATGTCCGCTTCCACATCCTCAACCCCCGGATCGAGCGAATGGGTTCCCTCCCGTGTATCGGTGAGAATGACCTCATCATCCGTGGTTTCAAGATCGTGTTCGCAACTGCCGATCGCCTCGCAAGTCTGTGCTTCAGTTGTGCAGTTAATCGCCACCGGGCCAGTGGCTGTCATCATCGCTGTGCAGATATTATTGCCTTCCTGCAGCGCGATGTTTGCTGTCACAAGTGAGTTGTTGAGCGCGACCGTGCCATAGCCAAAAATTCCGCCACCGTAGCCACTCGCAATATTGCCAATCACGTTGGAGTCGGTGACGGTGACATCTCCCAAGGAGAAAATTCCGCCACCATTCCCCCCTGTGGAATTTCCAGAAATGGTGGAGCCTTCGATGGTCACTGAAGCCGCACTAATACCACCCCCATTATTTATTGCCGAGTTGTCTGAGACCGTCGCATTGATCAGCGCCACATTACCATTGTCAGTTTCAATACCACCACCATTATCACCCGATAAATTGCGAGAAACGGTAGAAGAATTGAGCGTGATATTGCCATAGTCACTCTGAATCCCACCCCCATCATCCCTTGCTGAGTTACCCGTAACGGTGGAATTAATTAGGGTGATATTACTGTCGTCGCTCTGAATTCCTGCGCCATCATCATTGGCAATATTCCCTGAGACAGTCGAGTTGATCAGCGTAATATTGCCATAGAAACTTTTGATGCCCCCACCATCATTGCCAGCCGAATTTCCTGAGAGGGTCGAGTTGATTAGGGTAATATTGCCGTTATAGCTAATAATACCACCCCCTTCTACACCAGCCGAATTTCCTGAGAGGGTCGAGTTAATCAGAGTAATATTGCTGTTATAGGCATCAATCCCGCCACCATACAGTGCAGAACCATTACGAATGGTTATATTTTGGATTGTGGTATTAGTGACAGCAGAAGAAACCAAAAAAACGCTCGAACTACCGTTACCATCAACTGTGCCACCATTGCCATCGACAGTAATATCTGAATAAGGCAGATAGATAGAGCCATAACTCGGGTTTAAGGTGATCGTGGCAGGAGACGCAAAAATTACCGTATCTCCTGAATTTGTAGCATTAAAGGCTAAATGATAACGGAGTGTATTCGCCCCTCCACCATCTGTAAAATCAGTCACTGTAAATGTAGCAAGCTTGCCATTCCAGTTCGATACAGTCTCACTTGTAAACGGATTTCCCGCCTCAATACTCCCTGAAATCGTGCTGTATTCTAAATCCCAATTTGCTGCATAGTTGGCACTTCCCGTCGCATCCACGGAAGCTGCCACATCCGCTCCAGTCATGTCTGCAATACTCTGCACCAAGGCTTCACCCGTCTCACCCAGGGCAGTAAAACAGCTATAGAGCAGGATATCTGCATTAGCCGTCAACGCTTCACCCCAGCTTTGCAACTGTGCAGCATAATCGCCGATATTCTCGGCGCGAATCCATTCGTTGCCGAGCCAGAAGTTGCCGACATTACCTTCCGCCACGATCGCCACCGAAGCCAACTCACCCATCGACTCACTGATTGCAGCTAGCTGCTCACTGATCACAACAATCCCGTTCTCATCCCGTTCAATGATCTGCGCTACGGTTCCGGCTTCAGCCCCGTAGAGGAGTTGATCGGGATTGTTTGCGCGGGCATCGATAAACACCGCTTGGCCGGGATTCTCTCCCGTGGCGCTAAACCGGGTTACGCGGGTATTGCCTTGGACTAAATCTGCATCTGTGGGTGTGACCGCTCCGGCAGCGTAGAGATCTATTTGTTGGCCCGCAACCGCTCCAGCAATGATGAGATCGCTTTCGCTTAATGAATGGGGGGTAGGTGAGCGGTGCAGTGAGCTTGCCGAACTGACGCCTGCGTTACGGTCAGCGAAATCACTAACTGGCCCCGCTAACAATTCGGGCAAATCAATGGGTTGAATCCCGGCGACGATCGCCCCCGCCTCAACCTCCAAACTCAACAACATCCCTGGTTCCCCAATCCGCACCCGTCGCTCACCGGGTACGGCGGCGATCGTTATATTCCCTGAAGTTGAGGCGATCGCCCCTTGGTTGAGCACTGTCCCAGCGATTAAATTTACATCCTGCGTTGGGGTCAGAGCGCCAAAATTGAGAATCGCCCCCGGCTGTTCGCTGGCAAAGGCAAACCCGTTGGGTGCGCCGACTAAATTCACATAATCATTTGCGCCAGTGGCATTAAACCAGCCGTTTGCAAAACCGATGCGATCGCTCGTTGTAGCGGTAAAATCCCCTCCCACATTCAGGCTCGCCCCTTGACCGAAGACGATCCCTGCTGGGTTCATCAGATACAAATTCGAGTTTGCACCCGTAACTTGAACCAGACCATCAATCACCGACGGCTCGCCGCCAGTGACTCGACCCAAGATATGGGTAATGCTGGGGTTACTCAGAAAATTGGCAATCTCACCGCTGCTTAATCCCAGGACCTGAAACGAATGAAACAGATTCGCTCCCGCTTGGGTTCCCCCCTCAATGTGATAGGTGTTGTCGTTGTATTGCACGATCGTCCCGGTACCATCGGCCGCAGGAACAATCGACTGGGCCAACGTTAGCGGGGGTAGGGCCGCCGCAAGGGCGAAAGTTCCCCCCAAGCAAAGGGTAGATTTCAGCATGGTGATGTGAGGCGTCGGTTAAAGGGGTGGCAAACGTCCCACACTTAGGTTGAGTATATTCTGGAAAAGTAAAGGTTCTGCGGAGACCTGTTCTCTTTCCACGCCCAGCCCCTTGATGGGTTCACCCAACCCTGCATCAATGGTTTGCCGGATGGATTGAACTAGCGCAGGGCAGGGAAACCCAGCCCCTACATGCTGTCCCCCTCCTCGATGAAGAATCCCTTTTGAATTCCAAATTCCGAATTCCGCATTCACCACGGGCTCCCCACCAGCGTAAACGCGCTCCAATAGTAAGGATGACTCAAGTCTGCGTTGGTAAACCGTGCCAACTCCGGCGGCAGGGGGACATCGCCAATGGTGCCATTGGCCAAAGACGTCTCGCCCCGCAGTAGGGCCAACTGGGCTTGTCGCAAGGCCTCGGCTTTGATCGGCACATCTGGATTGCCGAGCTGGTCGTAGAACTGGTTCATCAACACCAATGTGCCCAGGTCTGAGACCTGCCACAGACTCGCTAATACCGACTTCACCCCTGCTTGCAGCGCCGACCCG
>JBCDEB010000107.1:0-25607 GCA_039180005.1 Cyanobacteria bacterium P01_G01_bin.54
GAAGGTACTTAACCAGGCTTCATGGCTCTCCCCATAGGTCTCTATATCTTCCCATCCAGTCGCTCCACCTATGACCGCTAAAATGGCAATCATCACTATGCTCAACAGCGGATGTTGGATTCCTTTCTTTCCCCTTGGGTCTTCTATTTCCGCAAACTGTTCGAGCCATGGGTGTAAGATTTTCTTATCCTCTCTCTCTTGAGCTTCTTTCTCTCCCTTTGAACAGGTGCTTCTGCTTCTCTGGCTCATTGGCTTGATAATGGTTTTGCTTGGCTTTCTTTCCTACCATACTTCCATCCACTTTTTCTTGCGCTTACCCTGGATCAAGTGGATGCTTATACTTAAATGTTTAAAGTAATAGGCATTCTCTGGATTGTCTTTTTGCGGAGTATAAATATATTGTCAAGCATGAGGGACAACATCCTACAAGTTCATCACATTACAGTTCCAGGTTTTGATTTTGTTCCCCAGATTAATGTCACTGTCTGTCGGGGTTGACTCAAATATTTCATCCCAAGTTGTTTGATATTGAAAATTTCCTGGCGTTGGCCCAGCCGTCGGCAAGGTATAAACTGCTGCAAAATGTAAGTTTCTCTTTGCCCAGCGCGCTAAGGTTGGAGCCAGCGCACCGCCAAGACTATGCCCGGTTACAACCAAGGTTGAACGATTCGTGGTCGGTTGGGAGTTGAGTTGAGCGAGGTATTCAGCAAGCGTGTATGAAGCATTTGCTGGGGGCGCATAGTTTGATTGCTCTAAGTCATTCCATAATGCCCATACCCCCTTTGTAGTACCCAAAGAGATCCGCTCTGTATGCTTATCCGCAACGACTACATTTTCTTTCGTGGGTTGCTCACTTCCCTTCGAAAACTTTGCCCAATCTATATTGAGATTTTTACCAACTGCAAAGTCTTCCTCAATCCAATCTAAGAGAGCGATTGGATTAGTGCCAGCAATTGCAATAATATAAGTTTTTTCTTTGGCACTATAGACAAAAAATCCAGTGTTGTCTGCTTTTTGAGAGTAAGGATAAATTTCGTAAACGCTAGGACTCCAAACAAGTTCCCAGTCTCCACCTTTGATACCAAATCCGCAAAGCATAGGGAGAGATAAACTACTGATTATTTCTCGGGCAGGCGGGACGCCTGCGCTACGGGCTTCTGCGCTCAATAGCCCGTAGTGCGGGCATCTTGCCCGCCACTCGGATCAGCCTTCGCTTTCGGTGTTCATACAATCCGGATTCAGTATGAGTTGTGAACCCAGCTTATGAATCAGACCTGTCTCACCACAGAGTCTGTCGTAAACAACGTCAGCTAGCTCGACTGATGTACCTTTTTTGTCTCCCGCTGAACCCGAAATCCAGTTAAACAAAAAAGCGGTTTGAATAATATCTAGAGTTTCCGTGTCAGTCATAGTCAGTCATTAACTCCTACTCATCGATTCAATATATTGAACTTGAGCGGTAGAGCTACCCCAGGCTAAGGCTGTTTTATTCTAAATCTCAACTTTTTATGCATTGACGAGGATACTTGGTTACAGCTGTCTAGAATCTGATCATTGTCGCTGTACCTCAAACCCATGGAACCGGAAATAGTATGTTTTCGTTAATGCATAGAATGTCAAGTATTAGAATTAAATATCCCTACACCCTAGGCATTAATTGGCATGATAGCCAGAAGGATTTTGGGCAGCAAACTTGATCTTACCCAAGCCCTGATCACTCGTCCCCCGCTCAAAAATGACATAGTAGTTGTTCATTAGGGGCAAGCCTAGAATAGACTGAGCTTGTCCTCCAGGGCGGATATTAAAAATACTCACTCCACTTTGGCTAGCGTTAGTTTGCCAGTAGGTTTCCGGTTTCATTTCCAAGGTAACCGGAGAGCCATCTGTCCCAGCCAGGGTTACGAATATGGAGGGCCAAGATTCCAGCTCCGTAGCGGTTAGGGAGATACCATAGGCGGATTGGTTTATGGTGTTGTAGAATAACCTGTCAAGGGTCTTGAAACTTTGAAGCATGCTCTGGTAGGCATCGTTAGTCAGTTGGATGCTGTTAGTGCCGCTGTCGATGATCGAATTTGAACCCATATAAGACAGGTTTTGACCATACTCTTCCTCCAATTGAGATAGAGATGGGATAGCAATTGGGGTGTCTGTACCGACCTGGATCTGGATGAATTGTGTATTCCAATATTCATCGGATACCACCTGAAGTGATTGGAAACTGCCCGTATATAGCTCTTTATATTCCTCTCCTCCACCTAGGATAAACCATCCTTGATTAAGGGGATCATTCTGCGGGTCAACACTTTGATTCGTGATCGATCTCCGGGTTAGAAATGCATATTTATTTTCCACAAGACCTGCCTTTTTAAGATCGGTGAAGTAGGGATCGATATGCTCAACCCCATATTCATAGACTAATTTACTCCACTGATTCTGAGTATCGTATCTGGAAATCGGGTAATTAGACCCCACTTTTACGGCTGTATTCAGGGACTTGAAGGCGAGTCCCAGGATGCCATCTGCAGGATGAAATTGCTTTTCTCCTCGATATAGCCCACTTTGAATCTGAGCAATGGTCGTACTCGCAAGACTAATATAGTTGCTGCCCGAACCAAAGCCAACTTGTGCCTTGAGTATTGGCCCTGCCCAATGTCCTGTCCCATAGCCGACAAATTGGACAAAGTTCGTAGGCTCTACGGTTATATTACCAAATTTATTTCGCCATACTGCCAGGGTACTACTTCCTGTATCAAGAATTACATTGGCAATATTCTTCTCAGCGCCGATTTCGAGCTGAGCCGTGTAATCGCCGACCAAAACATTAGTAATGGGAAGTTTGGCTGATTTACTCATCGAAGCTTTCCTTATTCTATTGATTTCATGATTCCTAATCCAAGCGTTTCCACTGACAACAGTAGATCAGCATCTTGGATTAGGGTAAAAATATCGGTGAGCATTAAAAATGCTAGTTATAGACTAAACGGATTTCTTCCGCCGATTCCTCTTATACAGATTTTATTGCGGACATTCCGCACCTCAACTTGTAGTATGTGAAAAATACATGATTGTCCACCTTTAAAGATTCAACGACACCAAAATCAAGATAACCGTCTCCATTTAGTTGACAATAAAAAAGTGCAATCTACCCTCGGAAAAGCAATCATTTTATACTTCAGAATGAAATAAGTAATTTTGATCTCTATTTTTGATGATTTTACTTGCTTTTTTGGTCAACCTGCGGAATGTCCATTATTGAGTTTTTATCCATACAATACGCTTTCAAGCGTTGATCCGGATTTGCTGGACGCCATAACGATTCTCTTACTAGCTTGTGTTATGCTACCTTGCGTTGATTGTGTATCCCACTCGATCGATCGCATTGGCTAGAGATAGAGTTCGGGGGGAATTACTCCCAAGGCATGGGGGAGAATCGCCATCCTGAGCGGGATGGGGTTGGGTCAGTTTTATTTGCAGTTAGGCAGGACGTAGTATGCCCAGAACCAAGAAAGCCAAAGCCCCGAATAATGAAGCCCTGAAGCAGAAGCTCTGGAAAACGGCGAATAAGCTGCGGAAGAACATTGATGCAGCAGAATACAAGCACATTGTTTTGGGGTTGATTTTTCTCAAGTACATCTCGGATGCGTTTGAGCAGTTGCATGCTTTGCTCGTTGCGGGTGAGGGAGAATACGAGGGCGCTGATCCGGAAGACCTGGATGAGCACAAAGCCGAGAATGTGTTTTTTGTGCCAGCAGCGGCACGATGGCCCGCACTCCAAGCCCAAGCGAAGCAACCGGACATTGGGCAACGGTTGGATCGGTCTCGTCAGTTGTGGCCCTCCCCTAACTCCTCCCAAAGGGAGAAGAACCGGAGTCCGGAAGCCTCTCGCCCTCTGGGAGAGAGGTTTGGAGAGAGGGCCAAACGGAACCGCAAGGGGGAGGTGCTGTTGATTGATGCCTCAGAACTGGGCTACATGGTCAATCGCCGCAACAGTCCTAATTATTCAGGGGGGAATCTCGCCGATTCTACTGCATGCGATCGATTGTCCGATATTGAATCGCTTCAGCAATATGGGTCGCTTGAATCACCTTACTTGCGGCCAAATCCGCAATCGTTCGGGAAACCTTAAGAATGCGATCCATTGCCCGAGCCGAAAGCCCTAACTTGCGGATCGCCCCCTCTAGCAACTGGCGACTGGCATCATCGAGGGGGCAAAACTGGCGCAAATGACGACTTTGCATCTCTGCATTGCACTCCAAACCGGGCTCAGCAGCAAAACGTTGCTGGGCCCATTGCCGAGCCGTTTCCACCCGCTCCCGCACCGTTTGTGAATCCTCCCCGAGCGGCTGATCCGTCATCTCCTCCGGCTTAAGGCGATTCACCGCCACTTGCAGATCAATGCGATCCATCAAGGGTCCCGAGAGCCGCGCCCAATAGTTCTCCCGCTGCCGGGGGCTGCAGGTGCAGGCTTGGATCGTGTCGCCGTAGTAACCGCAGGGACAGGGGTTGGTGCTGGCAATCAACGTGAAGCGAGCCGGGAACTCGACCGACTGGCGGGTGCGAGAGATCGTAACCTGACCATCTTCAAGGGGTTGACGCAGGAATTCTAAGACATCACGTTTAAACTCGGTGAGTTCGTCCAGAAAAAGCACCCCCCGATGGGCCAGGGAAATCTCACCGGGACGAGGAATGCTGCCGCCGCCCACCAGCGAGGGACCCGAAGCCGAATGGTGAGGGCTGCGAAAGGGACGCTCTTGGATTAAGGTACCGCGATCTTTGAGCAAACCGGCCACGGAATGGATTTGCGAAACTTCGAGGGCTTCGTTAAAGCTCAAGGGGGGGAGGATGCTCGGTAAGCGGCGGGCGAGCATGGTTTTACCACTGCCGGGCGGGCCGACAAAGATGCAATTGTGACCGCCGGAGGCAGCAATTTCCAGGGCGCGGCGGGCTTGGGTTTGACCCTTGACTTCCTTGAGGTCGGGGCTGCTGTTTTGGCCGAGCGCGGGGCGATCGCCCCGTTTCAGACCCACGGGCTGATGCTCCTGGGGGCGATCGAGAAAATCAGCCACCTGCGCTAACCCAGCAAAACCATAGACCCTCAGCCCCGAGACCACCGCCGCCTCTTGGGCATTCTGCTCCGGCACGACCAGGCTGGCCATACCCAGTTGTTTGGCCGCAGCGGCGATCGGCAATACCCCGGCAATGGGGCGCAGGCTGCCATCGAGCGAGAGTTCCCCCAGGAACAAAACATCCCCCAGCATCTGCGCATTGACCTGATCGGCCGCCGCTAAAATCCCCACGGCGATCGGCAGATCAAAGCTCGGTCCCTCTTTGCGCAGATCCGCAGGGGTTAGGTTAATCACAATACTGCGCATGGGGTAGGCATAGCCAGAATTTTTTAGCGCCGCCTTGACCCGTTCACGGGACTCCTGCACCGCTGCATCGGGCAAGCCCACCAAAATTGTTTTGGGTAAGCCGCCGGATACATCCACTTCAACCCCGACCTGGACGGCGTTGACGCCCACGACCGTCGCACTCCACACCCTGGCTAACATTATGTGAATCCCTACAATTCCTTTGGCTTGATTTTAGGGGAGTTTGGCCGCAGGGTATAGTCAGACGTTACAAAGCTGTAGCCATGGCGTTCCCATCCGGCTTATTGAGGGGAAATGACGACACGCCCTAGGGGCTGTCGTCAGTTAGACTTCAAACTCTTGCTATGACTGACTTACAGCCCCTATTCCTGTTGTTTGGGTCGGGCGTTCGATCCCTTGTTCCGTCAGACTTCTGGTGTTAAATGACGACACGCCCTAGGGGCTGTCGTTAATTAGACTTCAAACTCTTGCTATGATTGGCTTACAGCCCCTTTTCCTGTTGTTTGGGTCGGGTGTTCGATTCCTTGTCCCGTCAGACTTCTGGTGTTAAATGACGACACGCCCTAATTGTCTACTGGTGCATAGAATGTGCCCTCTACTTCCATAATATCGTCTTGGTTGAGGCGATCGACCTCCACAATCGTCCGGGGTGGATAGGGGCCATCTCCCCAGAGTTCTTTTTGGATTTGGTTGACGATTGGGCGATAGCGGTACATATCTGTGACATAGACCACCAAGCGTGTCGCATCCCGCAGGGTTGCTCCCTCGGACTCGGCAATCAGCTTCATGTTCAGAAACGCCTGCCGTACCCGACCCTCTGCATCCGGAACCAACGTATTGGTTTCGGGGTCAATGCCCCGCATCCCAGCGACATAGACAAAGTCCCCGGCTCGGGTACCGAGGCTCCAGGTTGCCGTGGGAATAATCCCTCCTGCGGGTGCAAGGGTGCGAACACCATTTGGGGAAACCGATGGGTCTTCTTGAGCAACCAACTTGGGCGGCAGGAGTAACAAAGCAGTTAGCGAGAGGAAGGTCAAGGCACTCCGTTTCATGGTTAGGTCCTGGGTTACATCAGGAAACACTCTAACTTAAAACACAAGCCTCAATTTGTTCCCGCAGCTTCGCCTGATTCAGGTCTTGGCCAATGAGCACCAGTTGGTTTTGTTTGGGGCGATCGCCCCATTCTGCATCTTCGATCGAAAAGCGCTTGCCACTGAGGTGAAAAATATGACGGCTAGGGCTCTCCTCAAACCAGAGAATCCCCTTGGCACGAAAGATATTGGGCGTGAGTTGATTATCTAGAAAATATTGAAACTTGCGAATAGCTAAAGGTTTATCACTTTGGAAAGAAATAGAGGAGAAACCATCATTTTCTAGGTGATGGGAATGATGGTGATATCCATGCTCGTGTTCGTGATGCCCATGCTCACCATGATGAGAATGTTCATGATGCCCATGTTCACCATGAGAGGCATGGCCGTGTTCATGTTCGTGGTGCTTATGGTTATGAGCGGGTTCATCAGGATGCCCATGCTCGTGGTGCCCATGGCCCGGATCATGAGCACCATTCACCTGATCAAAATATTTATCGGATTCAAACAAACCCACACTCAAAATCAGGGGTAGGGCGGCCTGGGAGTTTTGCGTCCGGATGATCCGGGCATCCCGCTTCATCTCCCGAATGCGGACTTCTAAGGAATCAACATTTTTTTCCCTGACCAAATCAATCTTGTTGAGCAAGATGATGTCACCGTAGGTGATCTGGCTCAGGGCTGCCTCACTGCTGAAGAGATCAAGACTAAAGTTTTCGCAGTCCACTAGGGTAACGATCGAATCCAGGCGAGTCATATCCCGGAGCTCTGTGCCCAGGAAGGTTAGGGCAATGGGCAACGGGTCGGCGAGACCAGTGGTTTCCACAACCATATAGTCCACTTTGTCATCTCGCTCTAAGACCCGATAGACCGCATTAACGAGGTCTTCATTGATTGTGCAGCAGATGCAACCATTGCTCAACTCCACCATGTCGTCGTCGGTAGAGATGATCAGCTCATTGTCGATGCCAATTTCCCCAAACTCGTTCACCAGCACTGCTGTCTTCACACCCTCTTGATTACTGAGGATATGGTTGAGGAGTGTGGTTTTGCCACTGCCCAAAAAGCCAGTAATGATGGTCACAGGTAAGCCCAGCTTGGGGGCAACCATCCCAACATTAGGGGTGGAGGAATCAGCCGTTTGCATAGTTCTTCTCTAGTCGTGTTGAATCGAGGGTCTGGAAAAGATGAGCTTCACCCATTATTGCTCAGGAGTTGGGGCAACTGAACGGGGTTTAAGGAGAAAACCGGAATTGATACTCACTTCAACTCTACTACCGCAATCCCCTGCTGCAAGGTCTCGTGGGTCAGCAAGTCCTTCACCGTCAGGCGTAGATAGCGGTCTTCATCGACCCAGAACTGAAGCCGGAGGCGATCGCTCCCGGGTGAACCTAGGGGTGAGAGTTTGGCAATGGTACGAGCGCCATCCCGATCGTTGAGGGGTTTGACTGCGTCTTGGCCCTGCTCGACGGTACGTGTCACCAGGCGATCGCCGTCAAAAAACACCTCCGTGCGGCTGGTGGCATTGCCCAGCTCACCAATAATCAGCTCAACCTTGGGCTGATTCTCCACTGATGCCCCCAGCAAAATTTCGTAGGGCTCGGGCATTGGGTAGGCTTGCCCGGCTTGAATAATCGGCTGCCAACGATGACATTTATCGCGCCGATGCCAATAGCGAATGCCATAGCTATGGTAGAGAAAATCCTTGACTTGGTAGCCTTGGGCAAGCTGTAATGCCCCAGTGGCGATCGCGCTAAAGGGCTGGTCCGCACGGATCTTTTCTGGGATAAAATAGCGCTCCACCCAGGTGCGCACCGCAGGGAGTTGGGTCGTGCCACCCACCATTAGCACCGCGTCGATGTTGCGCTTCTCAATGCCCTGGAGCCGACCCCGCTGGAGCACCTGGCTCATGAGTTCATCGAGTTGCTCAAAAAAGCCTGCGTTGGTCAAGATCTGCTCAAATTGGGTTTGATCCAGCGTCAAGCTGTAGCTTTCTAGGGTTTCATCGTTAAAGTAAGCTTCGTTGGCTTGGGCCTGGCGTGAGAGTTTGATCTTGAGACGCTCGGCCAACCGACGGGTGAGGGCGGTTTGGGGCAGGTTTTGGGTTTTAGCAAAATGGTCTACCAGCCAGGCATCGATATCTGAGCCGCCGAGAGCTTGCCCGGCCTTGGCTAGCACTTGGGCAGTGCGGGCTTTTTGGTTGGGGCGATCGCCCAAGGTCTGATTGCCCCAGCGGACGATAAAGCCCTGAGGTTGGTTGGCCGGGGTTCGGGCAGTGAGCTGGACAAGGGAGACGTCTACCGTGCCGCCACCAAAGTCAATGACCAACAGTACATCGGCATCGGCATTACCGTAGCCGAGGGCTGCGGCAGTGGGTTCATCCAGCAACTGGAGCTGCTGTACCGGAAACGCCATACACGTTTGGGTCAGCCAGGCCCGGTAGGCCTCAAAGCTATCGACTGGAACCGTGAGCACGACGGACTCTAAAGCATCTTTGGGCAACTGCTGGAAAATCTCGCCGAGAAACCAATTACCGATTTGCTCAAAGCTCACGGCTTGGCCATCGAGTCGGGGCAAAAAGCCCTGCACATCCGAGCCAATCCCCCGCTTAAAGCCACCGAAGCAGCGAGGATCTTGGGCTAGATCCAGGCCACGATCACGCACCTGCTGACCCAGTAGCACCTTGCTCTGGGGGGCGTTTTCGACATAGAGCAAACTGGGGATCAGGGGGGGATTCCCTGCAATCGCTGAACTGAGATCCGATAAGCTCAGCAGTTGGGTTTGTTGCGTCTTGGGGTTGAGCTGGGCAATCGCAGTGTTACTCGTACCAAAGTCAATAGCAATGGGCATGATAGCGGACGGTCAAAGGAACTAAATATCAACGCTTAAAATGACGACGATGGGTTATCAGGCTTGAATTGGGACGAAGCAAGGGGTTCTCTGCGATGTTCGCGGCGACAGTCTCCATGGGACAATCACCAACAAATGCGAAGGTTTATTGTAGCCAATTGTTGTGGCGGTTTATAGATAACGTGAGTTTCGGCTAAGCGAAATATATCGCCTTCCTCAAAGCCCTAAACTCTCGTTGTTAAACCTGGTTGTCAGGGGGGCAGCCACCCGACACCTCCCGCTGAGGGGGAGATTGCCCCCTCAGACTCCGGCAATATCGGAGCCAGTATTGTTGATTCTGCTGAGTTTCTACCGTCTTTCGCGATGTCTGCTTATCCATAATTCACGTTAGATGGGTTGATTTAGCTCGGCCGTTCCGTCGGCCGTCCCGAGCCGGCTTTTGTTGAGGTTTGTGGTGAATTTAGCCAAACTGTTCGGCTTCTACTCCTGGGGGACAGGCGGGCAGTGTAAAGCAAAAGACCGCCCCTGAATCGTTGGCTGGAGCCGACTCCACCCAAATCTTGCCTGCATAGGTTTCGACAATTTTCTTGCAGGTGGCCAGACCCACACCACTACCGGGTTGATGCGCGGTCGCGGGGCGACGCTGAAACAGCTCAAAGATCTGCTCCCGTTCTGCTTCGGGAATACCGGAGCCATTATCTTGTACGCGAAACTGCCATTGACCCAATTGTTGTTCGGCTTGGACTTGAATGATGGGCACAACGTCCCCCCGGCTAAATTTGAGGGCATTGCTCAAGAGGTTTTGAAAGAGTTGTAGCAGTTGGGTCTCATTGGTCACTAAAGATGGTAAAGGGCCGATGTTAATTTGCGCTTGGGTTTGGGCGATCGCTTCCTGAAGATTCTCCAAAACCTGTCTTAAGAGTTGGTTGCAGTCCACCCGGCTCAATTGTTGATGCTGCATCCCGACCCTGGCATAGTCCAAGAGTCCCCGCAGCATCTGAGTCATCCGCTCTGCCGCCGCCAGTAAACGCGTTAGGAGCTCCTGTCCCTCCCCGTCTAGGGTTTGGGCATATTGAAGTTCGAGGAGCTTGCCAAAGCCAAAAATGCTCTGGAGTGGCTGCTGTAGATCATGGGAAACCACATAGGCAAACTCTTCAAGGGCAACATTGGAGCGTTGCAGTTCGGCATTGAGGTGTTGGAGTTGTTGATTGGCCACCGATAGCCGGGCGGTGCGCTCGGTGACTTTTTGCTCTAGATATTCGTTCAGGCGTTGGAGGGCAGCATTTTGGCTCTCTAACTGTTCATCTTGGGTAAAGCTACGGACGGCTTCTTTCACGGTCAAAATCAGATCGGTTTCATCCCAAGGCTTGGCAATGTAGCGATAGAGGTTGGCGGCATTCACCGCATTGCCCACGGCTTGAGCATCGGCTTGGCCCGTGAGCATGATTTTGAGGATACGGGGGTCTTGGGAATGGACTTGGATGAGTAGTTCATCTCCTTTGAGACCCGGCATGATGTAGTCAGCAATGACGACTGCCACCTGATACGATTCCGCTTGCAGCTCTTCAAGCACTTCTAGGGCTTCTTCGCCACCTTGGGCCAATTCCACCAGGCATTCGGTTCCCAGTGCCGCTTCGAGTTCGAGTTTTAAACTTTGTAAAATCGTCGGTTCGTCATCGACGCAGACGATCGCCAGTTTGTGAGTGAGCATTGTGTACTATTCCAAGGCGGTGTGGATAATTTGCCTAAGCTCATCAGCTTGCCAGGGTTTATAGATGCAAGAATACAACTGGGCCTGTTCGCAGGCCCGCTGCACCGCCTGTTCGTCGGCCTGACCCGTGAGCATTACAGTGATAATATCTGGATGATCCTGGTGAATTTGGGTGAGTAGCTCATCGCCTTTCATCCCTGGCATCAGCCAATCGGACACCACCAACAGGGTTTGAATCCCCTCTTGGCCCAGATCCGCCAAAATCTCTAAGGCCTCCATCCCACTCTCCGCAAATTCGTAGAGATAGCGATCAGCAAAGGTTTCTCGTAGTTCGATTTCTAAACTTTTCAGAATACTGATTTCATCATCGACGCAGAGAATCGCAGCATCTACCATGGTGAGATGACCTTAAAGAAAATAACCTTCTCAATGTATCTGATTTTCTAGGGGTTCCCCAAGCCCGATCGCCCAAAACAATAGATTTTTTAATAGGTCTCGTCTGACCTGGGGTCACGTTTCCGTCTGTCTTCAGCTTGCATCGCTGCCCGGTTCAGAAACCGACCCAGAAACCAAATCAGACGGAGCACGGGGCAGATCAATACTGAAGGTGGTACAACCGGGTTGACTGGTGACCTGGATTTGACCCTGATGCTGCTCAATGATCTTACGGGTAATATCAAGGCCCAGGCCAGTCCCCTCACCCGCTGGGCGAGTTGTAAAGAAGGGTTCAAAGATCCGAGGCAGCAGCTCGGGGGAAATTCCGGTACCCGTGTCGGTAATCTGTAGGGTGGCAGTGGTCGCCTCGGCCTTGAGTGTCAGCGTCAAATTGCCTCCCATGGGCATGGCTTGCAGGGCATTGCGGATCAGGTTGCTCCAGACCTGATGGAGTTGATCCCGATCGCCCCAAACCTTTAAGTTCGGCAGGGCACCGTAGTTCCGCACCACTTCCACATCATGCTTGAGCTGATGTTGATAGAGCGTCAGCACCGTCTCTAGAGTTGCAACCAGCTCGACAGGGGCAAAGTCTTGGGCGTTGTGTTGGGCATTTTGTTGAGCACTTTGGCGACTGTAGGTGCGCAGGGCCTGGACGATTTTCGCGGCTCGCGCCGCCGCTTGGGTGACTTGAGCAATGCTGGTTTGCACCGTGCCCAGTTGGTGAGCTACCTGAAAAAATTCGGGTGCGTTGGCCTGATGTAACAGGGGACGCAGAGGAGTAATGTCAGTTTGATTGAGGTCAATCAGCAGCGGGGCGATCGCCCCTGCCGCCTCAACGCCCTCCGCCACCAGTTGCTGCTGGATCTGCTTGCGACGCCGACGGCGCTCTCGCGTCGAGGGCAGAGGAGCGGGCTGCCCCGCTGCATTAAACCAAGTCTGCAGTTGCTGCTGCTGGATAGCGGTAAACTGCTGCCATTGCTCGCTCCATTGCCAAAAGCGGTCTTGGAGGTAGGTCTGGATGTGGCGAATGCTGGCGCTAATCACCCCTAAGGGCGTATTGATCTCGTGGGCGATGCTGGCCACCAGTTGGCCCAAGACTGCTAGTTTTTCGGCGGCAATCAACTCTGCTTGGGTGCGCTGGAGTTGCTCTAGGGTGGTTTGCAACTCATAGTTTTTGGCCTGCAAAGCGGTTTCGGCTTGCTTGCGATCGCTAATATCCCGCGCTACCCAAACCACCCGCTGCTCATCCAGGGGCGTAATCCGGGCAGCCAGCCACAGAGGCTCTTCCCCGAGCAGCAGGGCATGATCCGCCTCAACAGAGGTTTGCTGGCGCAGGCTCTGTTGAATGGGGGCTTGCCATTCAGTCGCCGTCTCCGGGTCAAAAAAGGCCGTCACCACCGCTTCGAGCCAATGCTGGCGATCGCTGTAATATTCACTCAGATGGGTAGGGGCGATATCAATGTTGCTAATCCCCTGCGGGCCCAATTCAATCAGCAGCACTGCGTCCATAATCGAACCCAGAATGGCTCGCAATTGCTGCTCCGATGAAGCGAGTTGCTGGGCAATAATTTCCCGCTCGGCCGCCTCAGCCGCCAGACGCTGCTCTAGGGTCTCAATCCGCGCCGCTAGAGCCGCTTCTGTGGATTCAGTCATAACCGCTCAACCTCCCTCACCTCAAGGGCTACACCTCAAGGACTGTTTGGGGTACCGAAATAGTCGTACACCTCACGGGAAATTTGCTCAATCAAGGTTCGGGCCGCCGGGTCATTGTAAGGGCGCTCGACCATCACCACCGTTAGATAGCGTTTGCCGTTGGGCATATCCACCAGCCCAGCGTCGGCGAGTAGCTTGCCAATCGTGCCGGTTTTATGGGCGATCGCCGCCCCTTTACCCAACCCTGTGGGCAAGAGCTGATCGTTGATCACACCATCTAAAATGCGCAGGATGCGATCGCGAGACCGCAATGAGAGCCCCTCACCCTGCTCAATATCAATGAGCACATTGGCCAGATCCACCGGGCTGGTGAGGTTCGTGCCTTCGAGATCTGGAAGGGGACTATTCAGGGTCGTCTGCGTTAAATCCTGCTGCTGGAGGCGTTGGTTGATGCGTTCTTTGCCCCCGAGGCGTTGCACAATCATGTTGGTGGCTGTGTTGTCGCTGACCGTGATCATTTGCGTTGCGGTTTCAAGGGCCGAAAACTGGCTCCCTGGCGGTTGATATTGAAAGTTCCCCGCTTCACCCACCATGAGTTCCGGCTCCATAACCAGGGATTCTGAGAGTTCAATCTTGCCCTGATCCACCCCCTGAAAAAAAAGGGTCAGCAGGGGGAGCTTAATGGTGCTGGCCGCCATGAACTCGTTCATGCCATTCCAACTGGCATAGTCGCCCGTATCAAAATCCAAGATAAACACCCCCACTGAGCCCTTACCGTATTGTCCGGCGAGCTCACCCACACGGGTCTGGAGATCAGAGAGTTCTTGGCGCAGGGGAAAATGCACCTGCGTTGCTAAATCGGTTGAGCGCCCAAAGCTCATCTGGGCCGTCTGGTTGGGCAGCAGGGAGGGGCGGTTGCCAATCCCGGAGCGAGCGGATGGAGAGGGGGGTAAAAAGGGCAAGATAATTAGCAAACCCGTGCCAACGCCCAACGTGGTTACCGCCAAGGTCTTTTGTAAAATGACACCCCAATTTCGGGACACCCGCTGGGTGCTGGATACCTTTCGGGGGCGAGAACCGGACACAGGAGACGAGCCGGGTTTGAGATATCGGTCTGAATAGAGGGGCGTCAGCCGACGAGGGCGACGCTGAGGTTTGAGTGATTTTGAGGCTGGCTTTTGCTTCGCAACACGTGAGCCCATTGCACGGGGCTGGGACAATCTTTTCGATGGACGATCGCGATGGGAAGGAAGCGGACGCTGAAATTTCATGTGCCTTAAAGCCGTGTTATGGAAGATGCAAATCCTGATCGCAAGGGTCTAACGCGACGCAGGGTCTGTGAGGCTGAGGGGCTTGACCCCACAGGGTTCTAGACCGATTTAAACCCGACAAATATATTTCTAATTATCATAATGCCTCTTTAGGGTCTAGTCGTAGCAAGCCTTAAATTTTCTCGGTAATTTCTCCAAATCCTCCGTCTTTTGTAGTGCATAAATACGACTCAGTGTCGGCATGTAGATGTCAAAAATTTAATTCGGTAATTGTGTAGGCTTTCTATGCCGTTGGCGGGTAGGATGCCCACGCTACGCAATGACCGATTCACTAGTCTCCCCTTCATCAACTGGGACTTGAGCGGGATGGTGAAGGGAGGTCAAGTCCACTGACTCAGGACAAGAAGACCCACTAAGTACAGTGCCTCTGTCCATTCCACGATCGCGCCATAGGTATCACCAGTGTGCCCCCCCAATTGTCGCCCTAACCACCGAGCGGTTCCCCAACTGAGTAAGCCTCCCCAAATTGTGGTGAGAAGAATGCAGAGATATTTTTCTCTCGCCAGAGATATCTGCAATAGCACCAAACCTAAAATTAAAATCACCCCCCAAACCCAATCCTGAGGTGCTTGAAATTCCGCTTTATGCATTGCGCCCTTGCCCGCTGGACGTAGGTAAGGATACTGGGCGATCGCCACCACCTGACCCCAGCGTCCCCAAACGGCCGCCATCACCATTGCCCAGCCCCGGACGGTCTCCAGCTCGGCGATCGCCCCCCATTTGAGCAACAGAATCATCACCGCCGTCATGACCCCAAAGGCCCCGGTCACACTATCGCGCATGACCACCAAGCGACGCTCGGGGTCGGTTACAGCCAAACCATCTGCTGTATCCATCGCACCATCCAGATGCAGCCCGCCCGTACTCCAGAGCCAGAGGCCCACCACTAGACCACTGGTGGTCAAGGGTGGCAGGTGAAGAGAGGTGAAAAGGCGATCGCCCAAGGCCAGCAATCCGCCCAAGCCAGCTCCTACCCAAGGCGCAAGATAGGCAATATGCTTCAGATTGACAGGCCACGATGCCGGCAATGGACAACGGGTGTAGAAAAGGATGGCTCCCCCTAACGCCGCCCAATGGCCTTGAAGCGATGTTTTTTGCAGGGACTGACCAAGACGCTGAAAGTATTGCATAATTGTTACAATCTGCTTCACGTAAGTAATTTCTGGCCGTTTGGAAAAGTTGGGTTAATATGAACTCAAGGGTTGCGTGGTGTCCTTAAATACCATTTCTAATGCGATCCTCCTCCATTCACTCCCGCTTCGTCCTGTCCCTGGCTCTGGCATTATCGCTCCCCTGTGATAGCTTGTTGTGCCGAGTAGCCCTAGACTCGTCCCGTCTAAAGCTTAGGCCCCGTGGCATGGATCTATCCGAATAGCCAATGTCCGCATCATCGGCGTTTTCCCATGAGTCATAATTCATACTCCCACTCTCTACCCGCCCCTTGCATCATCGACAAGGGGATCGTGGTTAATAAGGATGACATGACCCGCCTGCTCAACACCTTGAGCCGTGTTAGTTACATCCATTCTCTTGATCATCAGATGCAAAGTGAAGGTGAGGGCTTTGTGCTAGAGGTCTTTGCCGATCCCACCCAGGCAACCCTCGTGGCCAATCATGGCCTTTGCCTGAATGTGTTGAGCTTTGATTATCTTGAACTCCACCAATCCCCTAATCGTGAGACTTATTACGATTTGGTTCAAGATAATCGGGTTTTACGCTTGATCCCCCTCGCTAATCCTCTACAGGAAGAAACCACCAGCCAGAATATTGATGAAGCGGCGCTAGAGGCGATGCTGGGGGAAGTGCTCTCAGCAAAGTGGGATGTGCAAATCGACGACGATGATTGTGGATTTTAGTGCTGCGTTTTTTTTCGTTGCACTGCGCTGTAACCTGTCTTTAATGACACCAAAGCTGGAATTGTCCAAAGGCTTCGGGGCGGTGCGCTATGCTCCGCTAACACACCCTATATCAGTGCCCCTTTTTCGCTCCACTATAGCTATGCTATTCGCTGGCATTGGGGTTGAGCGCTGCTGATTTATGCAAGACATCAATTCTGGTTCAGCCCAATCTGCGCCAAGCTTTACGTTTCAGGTGGAGGCGACCTGCTCCCACAGCCAAGCCCGTGCTGCTCGTTTTAATACCCCCCATGGCGTTGTAGAGACGCCACGCTTTATGCCGGTGGGTACGGTGGGAACTGTAAAAGGGCTTACCCCCAGCCAAGTGGCGGAAACGGGGGCACAGATGGTGCTCGCGAATACCTATCATCTCCATCTCCAGCCGGGCGAAAATTTGGTGCAGGCGGCGGGAGGGATTCATCGCTTCATGAACTGGTCACAGCCCATGCTGACCGATTCGGGGGGGTTTCAGGTGTTTAGCCTGAGTGAGTTGCGCAAACTCACTGAAGAGGGCGTCACGTTTCAATCCCCTCGAGATGGCCGTCTGATTCATTTTACGCCCGAGCGCTCGATCGCCATCCAGAATGCCCTTGGCGCAGATGTGATTATGGCCTTTGATGAATGTCCACCTTATCCTGCCTCGCGGGACGCAGTGATTGAAGCCACAGAGCGCACCTATCGCTGGTTGGAGCGGTCGATTGCTGCCCACCAGCGCCCGCATGATCAGGCCCTTTTTGGCATTGTCCAGGGCGGTGTCTACCCGGATCTGCGGGTGGCGGCGGCCCAGCAACTGGTAGAGCTGGATTTACCTGGCTATGCGATCGGCGGTGTCAGCGTGGGTGAACCCAATGAGCTGATGTATCCGGTGGTGGAGGCGGTTGCGCCCCTCTTGCCCGCCCATAAACCCCGCTACCTGATGGGTGTGGGGACGCATCGGGAAATGGTGCGGGCGATCGCAGCAGGCATTGATCTGTTTGACTGTGTGATTCCCACGCGTTTTGGACGCCATGGCACCGCCATTGTCAAGGGCGAGCGCTGGAATTTGAAAAATGCGCCGTTCCGCGATGACTTTTCGCCCCTTGATCCCGATTGTCCTTGCTATTGCTGTCAGAACTTTACTCGTGCGTATTTGAACCATTTGGTCAGAGCCAAGGAGATGCTGGCCTATATTCTGCTCTCGATCCATAACATCACCGAGCTGGTGCGATTCACTTGTCGGATTCGGGAGGCGATTTTGGACGATCGCTTTACCGAGGAGTTTGCCGACTGGCTCACCGATTCTGAACCCACAGCCTGACTGGAGCCTGGTTGGAGGTTGCACATTGGTTTGTTATGGTTGTGTTGGTTTACTCTATCCTTCGGGAACGCCAAAGGCGAACGAGAAGCAAGCTACGCTCCGCCCAACGCCAACCTACAATTTAGGATTGACGCTGCACTAGATCGTCTCGGGATCAATGCCCAACTCCCGCAACTTGGCAGCCAATTGTTCCGCCCGCTGACGCTCCTGAGCCGCTCGCTCATCTGCCTGGGCAGCCTGTTCATCCCCCGTCAGCAGCAAGTTGCCAGCCGAATCGCACCAACGCAGCCAGCGATTATATTGCTTGCCCTCAAACTGGCCCTGCCAAACGGTCAAGCCCAAACCCAAACTGGGAAATTGAGGTTGGGTTAGGGATTGGTATTGGCCGCCATGGAGAACATAAGCCTGGAGTAACTGGGTTGAGAGGTGCTGGAGCGGGTCAAACACAACATAGTGGCTGATGCCCATCTGGGCATAGTCTCTCAGCTTGCGGCCGAGTTCATTGCCCTTAAGGTTGGAGACGATTTCGATCACAATTTCCGGGACTTTGCCAAATTCCCAAACCAGATAGGAGCGATGTTTCTTCTCATGCCAGTCGGGACTCGTCTCAACGCCAAGGCTCAGCATCACATCCGGAACAAGGGGGGGTTGATGCAAACTGAAGAAGATACCGATATCGGCCATGGCGAGGAAGGGTTGCCCTGGCGTATAAGCACTATAGAGGCATTGCACCAAGAAGCGCTGGAGTTTCTCTTGAATCAGGTTATCCACTGGAGTTTCATCTTCAAGGACAAGATGGCTGATATCGGGCTCGGGGGGCAAAGATGCGATGGTCCCCTGCTCATTTTCAACCGCCTGCTTGTTTTCCACCCCAATAAGCTGCGGCTGCACAGGTGGATTGTTCGGGAGGTCAGCGAGGGAGGTGGTACTTTGGGGGGTTGCCATAGCCAAGTGGGGCGACAATTGATATCAGTTTGCAGTTCATAATTCGCAGTTCGCAGTTATGAACTGCCTGTTGTGCAAAGCGTCTAAATTCAACAATCTGTCGTTCAAATCTAGAGAACGCTTATTGGGGTTATTCTAGCGCTTGAGAATCGGTGTACTCTCGATCTCAGGCCTGCTCAGATAAGGGCTCAGAGGTCTGACCGTAGCGGCCGATCGCCAACCCTGTAATCACAAAATCCAGCACTGCTGACCCCAGCAGACCGGCGATCGCCTGGATATCGGTATATTTCTCGGTGTAGACATACAAGCCAATATTGGCCACGCCAAACAAAAACCAAGTCAAAGCGCTGACCCCCGCTGTGGAGCGTTGGCGCAAAATCGCACCCAGTTGAATCAGGGTGGCAATGGGAATGATTAACGCTGGTAGCCAGCCAAACAGGTCGATCCAGAAATGAGACATGGGGATTAGTTGCAATTGAACAGTCATTGAGCTTAGGGCGTGTTTTCAGTTACCCTCAGAAGTCTTACGGGACAAGCGATAACACGCCCGCCCAAACAAAATAGCTAGGGGCTGTAAACCCTTTACAGCAATGCATTGGCATCTAACTGACGACACCCTAGTTTCGGAGCTACATTGTGTCTGGGTCAATGCCCAACTCCCGTAACTTAGCAGCCAGTTTTTCAGCCCGCTGGTCTGCTTGCTCAGCCCGCTGGTCTGCTTGCTGGGCCCGTTCTTCCCCGGTCAAAAGCAAGTTGCCGGTTTGATCCCACCAGCGTAGCCAGGGCAGCTCCATATTTTGGTACGTATCTTGCCAAATTCCCAATTCAACCCCCAACTCTTCAATGGGGAAATGACCCCGCTCATTAGCGCTCAGGAGCTGATACTGATTCTTTTGCAAACTGTAAACCTCAACCTTCGCCTTGGTGACCTCATAAATCGCATAATAGGTCGGCCGAATCACTGTTTCATAGATCCAAAACTTCCCTTTCCAGGGGGTGGTATCCCGCTCTTCATCCCCATTGCCTGAGACGAACTCAATGACAATCTGCGGCGGGATGCTCTCATACCAAAGGACGTAGGAGCGACGCATCTGACCGTCAAGCAAGGGGGGGACATGGGGCACATAGAACCAGTCGGGGGCTTCTGCACCCCGCTGGGGGGGCTGGGTTACTCGCCAGTAGATGCCACTGTCTTGACCAATGCAATATTGCCCATCGGGGTGGTGGCGATCGAGCACAGGGCGGATAGAGTCGGTCAGCAGCAGGCTCTGGGGATGTTCCTGAAAGTTTTTCACAAATGTGCCATCTTCGCAGGGGAGCTGGGTATGGTCAGGAAGCGGTGTAAAGGTTTCAACGGCAGTCGTCATTGGCAATGGGGGAATGACCTATGTTTTATCGTAGCGCGATAGTCCTGATGTTCTAGATTGTAACCCAAGGGGTGGCATTTGTGATTTTCTGTCTAATACAGCGTCAACTCTGAATTGTAGGTTGGTGTTGAGCCTAGCGAAACACAGTCCAACCTTTGCTGATACTGGGTTTCACGATTCAATTTAATCTTGCGACAACCCCTCATTTCACGCTTGACAAAGCACTAGGGTGAAAGAACGTAGTCCATCAACGTATTAATGAGCTGGCGGCCGTTGGGGTCAAAGACTTGCAGGCGAATCACCTCTGGGTCATTGGGTTGCCAGGCGACTTGATAGCGATGACCGCCGTTGCGCCAGGTATACAGGCGGCGTGAGCGATCGCCGCTGACCGTTGCCCCCACCAGATGGAGGCTAGAACCATTGCGGAGATCATAGCCGTGGTAATGCAAGGCATTGTCAAAGTAGGCAATATTGACCTCAAAACCGCCACCCAACCATTGACCAATGGGAAGGGTGGCTTGGGCGATCGCCGGGGATTCGAGGCTAACCGTGGGGGCGATCGCCGGAGCGCTGATTCCCAGCAACAGTGCCAGGACAAGAAATTCTTTACGCATGGTTCAAATCTTATTCATCAAGCAGACGTTCGTTTAATATAACCTTGATGATGGAGTGATACTGAATCCGTAAAGCATAGGGAGAGATAAACTGCGGATTATTCCTCGGGCAGGCGGGACGCAGATTCGACAAGCTCACTGACCACCTGCGCTACGGGCTTCTGGGCTCAATATCCCGTAGCGCGGGTGGTTGCTGAGCGCTTGTCCTGAGCGGAGCCGAAGGGGAGTTGAAGTCCATCTTGCCCACCACCCGGATCAGCTTTCGCTTTCTGTGTTCATTCAATCCGGATTCAGTATGACTCGTTTAACTTGAGAGATCTTTACCCTGTACTTCTGGTGATGATGCAATCTAACTTCTGGCTCAGTGGGACGGCGGCCCTCTCCCTTACCCTAGCCGCTCCTGCTTTGGCCCAATCGATCACCGCCGCGCCTGATGGCACCGGCACGCTGATCACAATCGACGGCAGCACCTACCACATCCAAGGCGGAACCCAAGCCGGAGCCAACCTGTTCCACTCGTTTCAGGACTTTGGTTTAACCACAGGTGAGGTTGCCAATTTTTTGAGCAATCCCAGCATCAACAATATCTTTGGGCGCGTTGTCGGCGGCAATGCCTCGATTATCGATGGCTTGATTCAGGCGAATCCAAACCTGTATTTAATGAACCCAGCCGGGATTGTTTTTGGTGCGAATGCCAGCCTCAATGTGGGGGGTGATTTCTTGGCGACAACGGCTGATCAGATTTGCTTTGAAGGGGGTTGTTTTAACTCAGTCGGGCTAAGTGATTACAACACCTTACTGGGCAGTCCGACAACGCTGGGCTTTTTGCAGAACCAGCCCGGTGGGTTGGTCAATACTGGAACCTTGGAAGTTTTGAAAGGGAAATCGATTCACTTGAGTGGTGGAACCGTGGTGAATTTGGGGCAGATTGCAGCTCCGGGCGGCACGACGACAGTAGCAGCGATTCCAGGAGCGCGACGGGTGCGGCTCAATCAGCCGGAAAGTCTGTTGAGCTTGGAGGTTTCAGATGCAGTTTTGACAGATGGGATTGAGCCGTTGGCATTGCCGGGGTTGTTGACCGGAACCACTGCCCTCACCCAACCCTCTCCCAGCGGGAGAGGGCTATTCCCTTCTCCCACGGGGAGAAGGGCTGGGGATGAGGGCGATGTTGTGATTACTGGAGCGATCGAGGCGGCACAGGTTGACCTTTATGCAGCAGGACAAGTTACCCCCAGCGATCCAGACTTAATCCAAGGCGATACGCGAGTGGTGCGCTTTTCGGCATCAGGCGAGAACCCGAATCAGGCTGTATTTATTGATGAAATCGTTGAGGATGCTCCAACCTTGCTCTATGGTGCAGCCGCTGGAACTGTGACCCAACGGATTGGTGCTGAGGAAAACGGGGTTGCAGCGATCGGTGAGCAGCTAGCCGTCATCAGTGGCTCAGTCGGTGAGTTGGATTCGGTGGCTATTGCGGCTGAGGGGAATGGGGGGAATTTCTGGTTGGGCAATACCTTCATTTCCCGGCACAATTTGCAGCAATACCAAGACCAATTGCAAAGATGGCAGGGAAGTTTACGAGAATCAGCAGACTTGTTGCTCTATAGCTGTTTTACCGCTTTGGGGGCGACGGGTGAAGCCTTCGTTGAAGGGTTGGCGGCTGCTACGGGGATGGATGTGGCGGCGTCGGTGGATCTCACGGGGAATGGCTCGTTGGGGGGGAATTGGGAGCTGGAAGTTGAGACGGGTAGCATTGAGGCAAAAAATCCTTTTACAGCCCAGACCCAGGTAGCCTATGAAGGGACGTTGAACACATTGACGGTGCAAGAAACGGCAGATGATACTGCCACAGGGGCAACGGATGGGGATGGCACATTGAACTTGCGAGAGGCGTTGTATGCCGCCAATAGTGACAGTACGGTTGAAGGACAAACGGGTTCAGGAACCGATATGATTCGGTTTGACCCCGGAGTGTTTACTGGGGTGCAGACGATTACGCTAGCGAATGGGGAGCTGGTTATCTCTGATGATGTGGTGATTGATGGGACGGGGCAGAACAACTTATTTATTGATGGGAACAATACAAGCCGGGTGTTTAATATCTCGGCAAACAACGTCACCCTGCAAGACATGACGATCCAGAATGGCGCATCGGTCGATCGCGGTGGTGGCATCTACAACAATAATTTTTCTGGGACGCTTACCCTGATCAACAGCACTGTTTCAGGGAACACAAGCTCAAGCCGGGGCGGCGGCATTGGCTCTCGCGGAGCCGTAACCTTGACAAATAGCATCGTTTCTGACAATTCAGCCGATAGTGGCGGGGGAGTTTATAGTCGGGGAGATCTGACCCTGAACAACACCACCGTTTCTAGCAATGTTGCAGGAGGGGTTGGTGGTGGGATTAATTCTTTTGGAACAACGATCAGGCTGACGAATAGCACCGTGTCAGATAATTCCGCTGGGGGCGGTGGTGGGATTCATACCTTTTTATCGGCGATTAGTGATCTAATCCTCACGAACAGTACGGTTTCCCGGAATACCTCCGGTAGTTCAGGGGGCGGCATTACAAAGAGAGATGGGGGCAATTTAACCCTGATCAATAGTACGGTTTCGGACAATTCAGCAGTTGGGAATGGTGGTGGGATTGTCACTTACAGCAATGGTGACGGTAATATCACCCTCCTCAACAGCACCATTTCCGGCAATTCAACCAGTGGTGCTGCGGGGGGGGCGGTGTTCGGCAGACCTACCACCATCACCAATAGCACTATTTCAGGCAACTATGGCAGGAGAGCGGGCGGGGGAATTGTAACGTTTGGCGGTCTAACGCTCACCGATAGCACGGTCTCGAATAATACCCTTGTTGCTGATCCCAGCTCGTCCAATTATGGCGGCGGGGGCATTTTCATATTTGACGATGCTGTCACCCTGAATAACTCGGTGATTACGGGCAACCAAGATCTGATTCCGGGCAACAACTCAGACAGTATTTTCATGTATGACAACACCAGCAGCCTCGCTGCCAACTTCAGCGGTGATGTCAACCTCGCCCTAGACGCCAAAGGCCCCGTAAACATCAGCAGCACAGGTGGGGACGTCAACCTAGATCTAGATGCCACCGGCCCCGTAAACATCAGCAGCAGCGGCTCAGTCACCCTCACCGGCACTGCCAACACCAACAGCAACCCCTTCACCGTCAGTGCAGGCTCCGGCATCGACCTCACCAATCTCGCCCTCGGCAACACCTTCGGCGGCGATATTACCCTGACCGCAGGCGGGGATATCAATACCAAAAACCTCTTTACCTACGGCACCGGAACCAGCGGCGACATCACCCTCACCAGCACCGGCGGCTCCATCAACACCATCAACGGTGGAGCGATCGGCTCCATCGATACCCGCTCCGGCAACGGCAACGGCGGCAACGTCACCCTGCGAGCCGCTCAGAATATAAGCACCGGTCCCATCAACACCGAAGCCCAAACCGGAGCAGGCGGCTCCGTCACCATCGAGAGCGATGCCTTCGTCACCGTAAACGGCACAGTAAGCAGCACTTTTATCAACTTTCCCGCCAGCATCTCCACCGCTGGGAAAGCCGCAGGAGGGGCAATCCAGCTTCGTCACGGAGGCTATGGGTTTACGGTGGGGGATACCCGTCTGAGTGGGACTTCAGCAGCAATTACCAACGGAGCACAGAGCATCTTTCCCCATACTTATCTCTTGAGTGGGGGCCAACCGGGGATTCAAATTTCGACCAACGGGGCTTCTGGCACAGAGGTGGCAACTGTCGTTGCTGGCATTGACCCCCTCAATCAGACCGTAACCACAGAAGACCTCATCCGCGCCATCGGAACACAAGCTGGGGGGGAAACCCATTTCCAACTGGTTGAAACAAAAGGGGAAGTGAGCTTTGACTATAGTTGGGATCTGCCGGGGGAAAAATCCTTGGGTGGTTCGATGGGTGACAATGAAATCTTGCAAGAATTTATTCAACTCGATTTGGCTCTCGGTGAGTCATACCAAACCCTCGACAGTGTTGAAATTAGCGAAGAAGGGGAGGATGCTAACGACAATGAAGATAGTGTCGCGAACATCCGCGAAACGTTCCAGCGGATTCAAGAACAAACGGGCACTGTCCCGGTGATCATCTATGCGCTCAGCCAACCTGATGCTCTCGAACTGATCGTCGTCACACCTGACAATCAACTCCTGCGTCAACTGGTTCCCGCAGCGAATCGTGAGACCTTACTCAAAACTATCCGCACCTTCCGCCGTCGTATCACCTCCACCAGCCCCGGCTACCTAGACTCCGCCCAGCAACTCTACGATTGGTTGATCCGTCCCATTGAAAGCAGTATCAACAACCTCAACATCGATACTCTGGTCTTTGCCATGGGCGATGGTCTACGGAGTATTCCCCTAGCAGCCTTGCATGATGGGGAACAGTTCCTCGTGGAAAAATACAGCCTTGGGCAAATCCCTAGTCTGAGTCTGACTGATAGCAGCTATGTGCCTCTCCATGATGCCAATGTCTTGGCGATGGGCGCTTCGCAATTCGACCAACTCAATCCGCTCCCGGCTGTGCCCAGCGAATTGAGTTTAATTACTAACCTTAAAGCGGGCGAGCAACATCTTAACCAAGGTTTTACCTGGGAGAGCCTGGCGACCCAGAGTCGAGAGCGCAACTTTGAGATTGTCCATCTGGCGACCCATGCTGCTTTCCGTTCTGGTTCTGCCACCAATTCCTACATTCAGCTCTGGGGCGAAGACCGGATTGGGGTTAATCAACTCCGGGAGTTGCGCTGGTTTGACGACCCTAAAGTCGAACTTCTAGTCCTTAGTGCCTGCCAAACTGCTTTGGGTGACCCCCACGCAGAGTTGGGCTTTGCTGGCTTGGCGGTGCAGGCGGGGGTGAAGTCTACGTTGGCGAGTCTCTGGCAGATTTCTGATGCGGGAACTATGCGGCTGATGAGTGAGTTTTATAGCCATTTGAACAATCCTGATGTAACCATCAAGGCTGAGGCATTGCGACGGGCTCAACTC
>JBCDEB010000108.1:0-25301 GCA_039180005.1 Cyanobacteria bacterium P01_G01_bin.54
CTCTAAACCGCAGACAAAGAGGATGGACAACCCTGGCCTACGGTTTGACCGCTGATGATCCCGTAGCGCGGGTGGTTGCTGAGCGCTTGTCCTGAGCGGAGTCGAAGGGGAGTCGAAGTACATCTTGCCCGCCACGGTCTGGATTCCATACAGGGTAAGATCTTCAGCCTTAAGTTCAGGAGGGTTTGACTACAGAACTCCCTTACCAAGGGGGTCGGCGCAGCCGGGGGGATCTCGCTAGCTTCGCTGACTCGGTGCAAGGGTATGAATCCTGTCTATCTTCAGAATAATCAGATCACACACCCTAAAATGAGGGGGTCAATCCTCATCGTTTGAGCCATGCTGAAACATTCCTTGATTCGTTGGGTATTCGTTGGCATCGGGACAACCCTCACTACACCCCTCGCTGTAGGTCTGCTGGGAATCCAGACGGTTAGCAGCCAGCATGCTGATGAGTTGGATCGTTATGGCTTTCGAGCGGCCGCCCTAGATGCCCATAATGCCTACCGTGCAGAGCACCAGAGTCCTGCCTTGGGTTCTAGCGCAGCCTTAAATGAAGCGGCCCAGGACTGGGCAGAAACCTTAGCGAAAAAGGGGGAGTTTCAGCATAGCGACAGCGATGATGGCGAAAATCTCTATGTGGAATACACCACAGCCGCCTCACTCGACCCCGAATTTTTGGCGAATCAAGCGGTGAAAAGCTGGTATGACGAAGTTGCCGATTATGACTTTAGCAATCCAGGGTTTTCGAGTGAGACAGGGCACTTTACCCAGGTGGTGTGGAAGAGTACTCGCTACGTGGGCTGTGGTGTAGCTCAAGGAATTAAAACCATCGAAGCAACCCCCTACAACGCCTTTTATGTGGTCTGTCACTATTCACCACCGGGTAATATTACGAATGCCGGACAGTTTGAGGAAAATGTGCTGCCGAAGCAGTAAGCGATCGTTGATAAATTGCTGCGTAAAATCCCCTATTCTTCAACCTCACCAGTGACTCAACTCACTCAACACGGGGGAGCATTTGACTCTTGGCATGATAAACCCCAACTCTATCCTTCTAAAGAATGGAGAACCGATCGCATAGAAACCAAAGGCAGCACTGTATTGCTTAACGTTCCATTGATAAGCAGCATGATAGATAGGGTGGGCAACCTGAGTCATGATCAAACATATCTTTTGAACCCTTACAGTGTGCCCACCTCACGATTAGCCCTCTTGCACTTCAAATTGGTAACTCAACTTTGCCGGAAGTTCAGGACCGCGATGTTGAATTGCTAAATGATATTCGGCTTTATCGATGGCATCGGCTGGCAGGGTGTCCAAGGAGAAATGGGCAATAACCTCTAGATGGGTTAAACAGTTCGCACATTTAACAACATTGCGACGACTCAGAACAGAATGATAACCAAGATAATATTTTACATCTTCGCCACAATCGTTCTTAACCGTGGCATAGGCACTGAGCACGAAGGAACCTTGGAATAGGGCCCGATCAATGCCTCTGACGACCAATGTCTTTTTGGGCGTGTCCTCTGCTTCTGCTGCCACTGCGTTGGGCATTTCATCGAAAGACCCCGATCCATAAGTATAGTCAAGCTGTGTCTCAATATTGACACAGTCCTTTGAGGTATAGATCGTGCCAAACTCGTCTTTGACAAAAGGATTGAGAGGGGTATCTAAATCCAGTGCAGTGCCAGGTGCAATGCCGGGAGTGGGCCCCTGACTATCGCTAGAGCTCGTGCCGTAATACTTGGGAATGATATAGATCTTATCGGTTTTGCCATTTTTCTTCTGCCAGAGCCAGAACATACGGTCTACATTGCAATGATGAAAGAAGAAGATGGGATCCATCCCCGCAGTATTGTTCTCACCCATATCACCGTTGGCGTCAGCAATTTGGCCAAACTCAGTGCCTGGCGCGAAAAAACCACCAACAGCCAAATGGACATCGTTATGGGGATCTTCCAAGGGAGTGATAATTTCACCTGTATGATCAAGGTTCCACTGCTTAGCAGACGTCGTATTGGAAAAAACGGTATAGTTGGGCGCGTTTAAACAATTCCTGTATCTCCAGTAGATCCCCGGTTTTGATGGATTTGGAGCTGCTGGTGATGGATTTGGATTTTCTGGTGTAGGGTCATACCCCTTGAGCCAAGCTTTCACATTGTCGTTCAGAAGTTTTGTATTTTCCTCGGGATTGGGATATTGGTCATTATGCTTTTTCGTTTCAGCACGAGCTGCTGCGGTTCCCACTAATCCAGACAAAGGATATCGCACCGTTTCGTACCCTTTGGGCTTTGCGTAAGCTTGGTCTTCACTGGGTAGGTTATCGGATAAAGCTAGAGGGAGGACAAATGAGCGCAATGGGTTATCGATCATTTCCCCATCTAGCTCAAATTTTTCCTGGGTCAGGACAGTGGGAATTCCTTGTTTAAGCGTTTCTTCACTGGTTTCATCCCAAAAGGGCATCATCACACCGGGAACAATGCTTTGCAGCGCTTTCTCTAACTTGTGAACATAGACCCTATGCCAGGTTGGGAACAGGACATTGCCATGATTGCAGTAGCCGCCCCAATAGGTATACGAATCAACTTGGGGAAGTGCATCAACGGGAGGGCGATAGATGAAGGGTTCGCCGTGATATCCCCCCAACATAAAAAAGGATCTTTTATCTGCCGGCTTAAGCTGTTTGATCCCGTACCAAGCACGAACCAAATCTTCAAGGGGTTTCTTGTTGCCGTTATCATATTGATCTTGCAGGTAACGGACTGAGTGGCGTACCCCAATGGTGTTTGAATCAGACATTATTGCTCTCCTTAGGATTATGGAAATATTTCTTAGAACTCTAATGATTATACAAGGTTTATTTGTGTGTGTTTATATATAAAAGATTTTGTTAAGGTTTTATCTATACAATACTTTTGCTCCATAGCTAGCGAATACAAGCCGTATAAAATAATACATTTAAACTTTTTTCGAATCAGTCTGCATTCGCCTTATACTTAACGCCTGTTGCCGAGGGCGTGTCATCAGTTACCCCCAGAAGTCTTATGGGACAAGCGATAACACGCCCGACCAAACAAAATAACTAGGGGCTGTAAACTCGTCCCAGCAATGTATTAGGAGCTAACTGACGATAGCCCCTAGTGCTTTGTCAAAAGTAAAATGAGGGGTTGTCGTGCAGATTGAATTGAATCATGAAACCCAGTATCAGCAGTGGTTGTGTTGGGTTTCGCTCCACTCAACACCAACCTACAATTTAGAGTTGACGCTGCACTAGTCAGACGTTCAAAGTGATGATCCTGCTCTGGTCAACCCCTCAGCGCCAACTCAGGAAATGTTGTCGCCCTTCTCAGATCCCCAAGGGGGAGTCCTGAGTATGATTTGAAGAGACAGATTCAAGAGCGATCGCCTTAGGGGCTGTCATCAATTAAACCTCAAATTATTGCGGTGACTCGCTTACAGCCCCTCTGCTGTTGTTTGGGTCGAGCGCTCTATCGCTTGTCCCGTAAGGCTTCTGGCTCTAACTGATGACGCACCCTAAATCGCTCCTGTGCTCTAACTCGATTGAGCCAAAATGGATTTTCAATAACAGTCCTTATTTCTAGGTTTGAGCTTATGAAACTACTTGCGATTTGTGATCCCTCGACCTATAAGCGTCGTCCCCTGGATGTGCCAACGTTTTATCTGCAACTCGCACAGGATCAACGAACTGATTTTTTTCATATTCCCACCCCCAATGTCTTGCAAACTCCTGCCGATTCGCCCTATATTCAAGTTGCCTCAGCCAACGAACTCTTAAGCTATGAAGAATTTTTATCGTTGCATGAGCAGGTCAATATTCCCCTTTCCCTAACCGAGCTTGACCTGGTGTTTTGTCGAACGCTTAAGCCTTTTCCACCGGGGTATCTCAAGCAACTGCAAAACTGGGAAAAATATGTCAAGTTTGTCAACAGTCCCACAGGGATTGAGCAACAAATTGAACCGAATTTTCTGGTTAAAGTGGCCGCCGATTACATTCCCGCAACGATCGTGACGGCTGAGGCGGCGATCGCCCAGACCTTTTTTGAGCAGCATCAGACGATTGTGGCTAAGCAGGGCAATAGTTGCGGCGGGCGGGGGGTCTTTAAGATTGAATACCGCGATCGCGCCTTTTGGCTGGATCACTTCAGCCAGGGCTGGCAGTCTTTCCCGGATTTTGTTGCAGTGATGCAACACCTCCAGCGTACTCCCGGTGAAGACATTATTTTTATGGAATATCTCTCCCGTGTCTGGGCCGGCGACAAGCGTGTTGTGGTCGTCGATGGTGAGATTTATGGGGCATATCTGCGGCAATCTTCGACGGGTCATTGGGTGAACAATGTCAGCGCTGGTGGCAATGCCACGCTGGCCCAGGTTGACCGCGCCGAACGGGAGGCGATTGCCGCCACCGTCGATCATTATCGTCGTCTAGGCTTGCATACGCTGGGCTATGACTTCTTGCAAGATAGCGCGGGCAACTGGCGGATTAGTGAAATTAACGCGGGTAATATTGGTGGCTTTGCCTGGCTGGAACTCTTGACGGGTAAACCCGTGATGATGCGTCTATTTGACTGGTTCCGAGACTTTGCCCAGCGACCCCAGGCGGCTGCCCTAGCGGCATCCCTGTTGCTGAAGGCAAGCTGAGGATTTGCCGAGGGGTTTTCCCAGCAAACGTTGACAATGACTCTCAGGTTGGGGGGGTGTAATTAAAATCGACGGGTGTGATATCAGTTCGCAGTTCACAGTTCGCAGTTCGCAGTGTCCCTGCTGGGGATGCTGCACGAACACAGTGATGAAGCGCTTGCTGTGTCAACGAACACCTCAATCTGCTGCTCCCTTTTGTGATTCATGACGTTATCCCCCACCGCCCCCACGATCCCCAACCCCCAAGCCCCAAACTCCCTGACCCTCCGACTTGCCCAAGCTGCGGATGCGGAAGCGATCGCGGTGATCTACAACGAATCGGTGGCGGTGGGCAATGCCACGATGGACTGCGAGCCTTGGACAGGGGCACAGGTGCAAACCAAGCTCAGCCAGGCAAACGAGCGAGAATGCTGGCTGGTTGCCGAGCAAGCTGGCCCGGTGCTGGGTTGGGGTACCATCAAACGCTATAGCGATCGCTGGGGCTATCGCGTCTGCTGCGAAAGCTCAATTTACTTCAGCCTGGGGCAAGTGGGTCGGGGCTACGGCAGGCAACTCCAAACCGCTCTGCTCGACCAGGCCCGTCGCCTCGGCTACCACCATGTGGTGGCAAAAATCCTGGCTTGCAACCCCAAAAGCATCCGCTTCCATGAGCAGTTTGGTTTTGAGATCGTCGGCACCCAAAAAGAAGTCGGCTATCTCAACGGCCGTTGGCACGATGTAGTGATTTTGCAACTGATTTTCCCGGAGGTTGGCCCGGTAAAGCGCTGAACCCTGAACTTCTCAGCAACAAATCTTGAATTAGTACACAACACCCCGAACCCACCTCGGTCAGCGCTACGCGCGACCGCCCCTCCCGAGAGGGGATGTTCTTGTGGGTTCGGAGTTGTGAGTTCAGAGTGCAGAGTTATTTCAAACTTCTGAACCCTGAACCCTGAACCCTGAACCCTTTTTTTCTCTTTGGAGCATCCTAGACATGGTTTATGTTGTTGAGCGCACCACCGCAACGCCCTTGCCAACCCTAGCCCGGCACAGCCCGCTGGCAGGGTTGCCTCCATCGCTGCAAGACTTAATCCAGCGCATTGAGCAATGCACCCAGCTCACCCCAGCACTGTTGCAGACCTGTTTGCAAGCGGCTCAGGTTCAGCCTGCTGATCTGCTACCTTGGGCGGACTTTGAGCATCCGGTAACCGATGGCTACGGGCGTCAGTTGGTCTATGATGGCGGTCGCTTTGAGGTGATGGTGATGTCTTGGCGCGAGGGCGATTACAGCGCCATCCATGACCATGGGGCTACGGAATGGGGGGCGGTGCAATGTTTTGGCCATGCGGAGCATTACACCTATACCTTTATGGAGAATGTGCTGCACACCCAGGCCCACTGTGACTTTACACCGGGTGAGATTAAGCTTGTGGATCATGACCTGATCCATCAAATGGGCAATCCGGTGGGCAATCCGGGACAAGCACAGATCTTGAGCCTGCATGTTTATGGCTGTACTCGCGCCACTGCAAGCATTACAGGCAACGCCCGAATCTTTGACCTGCTGGAGCAATGTATCCAATACACGGATGGGGGGGTCTTTTTTGCCCTGCCGAATGCGGCGATCGCCTCCCGCGACATGGGCATCAGTGGCGATCGCGCCACAACCCTGCGTCATCATCGGCAGATGCGCGATCGGCTTGAGCGGATTGTGGCCCAGCGTCCAGAACCCTATTGGCTCTCGCGGTTGGTCGCGCTGGAGCGGGCGATCGACCCTCTGATGTAGGCTAGACGGATACCAACGAGTCATGACGGGTTATCACCCCCAACGATGAAAACCCCCGAACCCAAGGGGGTCGGCGTAGCCGGGGGGATCTCGCTAGCTTCATTTACTTGGTGCAAGAGTATTAACATTGTCTATTTTCAAAGTAAATCCGGAACGGAAAAGCCGAGATTGAGGACTGAGCAGAGTCGTTGCCAAGGCTCAAACCCCCTGCCATCCTAGGCTATGATGGCCAATGTTCAGCTGCTCCTCACTTGACCGTTATGCTCGAAAGCCGCCAGTGGAAAACCATTGCGCTCACTAGTGCCGGGTTTGCCCTCTGTGTGGGCCTCGGCAGCAGCCTGGCCTGGTTCTATCAGCGGGGGGGTCTGGGCTTCGGCGGCTTCAGCAACCCGTTTGCTCGCTCCTGGTCCGAGCAGCGTCCTGCCGATGGGGACTCGACCGTTTTAGCCCTGGCCCTTGATGATCCGGAAGCCCGCCGCAATGCCCTGCAAGCCATTGCCAATCAGCGACGGTCTTCGGTTGAACGCAGCCGAGCCCGCTACATTCTCGCCAACGATGCGATCGCCGACCTGGACGGGGGGCGAGCCATTCGTCTGCTCGACAATCTCGAACAGGACTATTCGCTACTGGCTCCTCATATTCACCTCAAACGAGCCCGCGCCTATGCCCTTACCAACCGCCCCGATCGCGCTCAAGCCGAACTTGAAGCGGTGCTAGAGCGCTATTCGGGTTCTCCGGTGCAGGGGGATGCTCTGGTGGCCCTGGCAGAATACGATCCTCGCTATGGCGATCGCGCCATTGCAGAATATCCCAGCCATCCCCGCACCCATGACCTGGTGCGCCAGCGCTTAGAGGGCAACCCCGAGCAGCCCCAATATCTCCTGATCCTGGCCCATCATCAGCCCGATGCCCCAGAGATGAGCGACATGCGGGATCGGCTGGTGGAAACCTATGCCGATCAGCTTACGCCGGAGGACTGGCAGGCGATCGCCCATGGCTATTGGGCCCAATGGGAATATGGCAAGGCCGCCAGTGCCTATCGCAGAGCGCCTAAAACCCCAACCCATCTTTACCGCATTGGTCGGGGCCTGGATCTGAGCGACAACAGTATTGAAGCGAAGCTAGCCTACGAAAACTTTTTAGCAGCATCGCCCGCTACGGCCGAAGAGCGCGGTCTGGCGCTGCTGCATCTGGCACGACTCACCCCGGAAGCCAGCAAAGCCCTGCCCCTGCTCGATCGCGTCATCAAACATTTGCCCGAAGAGGCCCCCCGCGCTCTATTGCGCAAGGCGAGGCTGCTGGAGAAAATTGGACGACGCCAAGCCGCCAGCCAGACCTACCAACAACTCTTGGATAGTCATCCCGGCTCGGCCGCTGCCTCAGACTACCGTTGGCGACAGGCGAAAAAATACGCCCAACAACAGGACTATGTCAAAGCCTGGCGCTGGGCCCATCCGATCGCCACCCAAGACCCGGACGGTAGCCTCGCCCCCAAGGCGGCCTATTGGGTGGGCAAATGGGCCACTCAGCTGGGCTATGGGGCCGATGCCCAGGCTGCTTATCAGTTTGTGCTGCGCAATCATCCTGAGTCCTACTATGCTTGGCGAGCAGCCAACCAGTTGGGTCTGGATGTGGGTGACTTTACGACGCTCCAGGCGCGATCGCCGCAACTAGAGTTGCCTCAACAGCGCCCGCTGCCACCAGCGGGCTCCGATGCCTTCCGGGAACTCTACCAACTGGCTCAAGATGGGGATGCTCTCACCCTCTGGCTGGCGGAGCATCCCCAGGCGGCGGCTCCCGAAGCAGAACCCCGTGTTGAAGTGCAGTTCACCACCGCCCTAGTGCAGGCGACCCAGGGAGACTATCTGGAGAGCATCAATAGTATTTGGAACCTCACCCAGCGCGAGGATGAAGCAGACCGGGAGGCTTGGCTGGCCCTGCGCGAGACCTCTGACTATTGGCAAGCCTTGTTTCCCTTTCCCTTCCAGGAGGCGATCGTCTCTTGGTCTGAGCAGCGGCGGGTTAACCCCCTGCTCGTGGTGTCGCTGATGCGTCAAGAATCGCGATTTCAACCCGAGATTCGCTCCTCGGCGGGGGCAGTGGGTCTGATGCAGGTGATGCCGGATACGGGGCAAGAAGTGGCCGAAAAAGCAGGCATCGGGAGCTATTCCCTGATTAATCCGGAGGACAATATTGCTCTGGGCACTTGGTATCTAGACTTTACCCACGGTGAATTTGGTGGTAACTCCATGCTGGCGATCGCCAGCTACAACGCCGGGCCGGGCAATGTCAACCAATGGCTCAGGCGGTTTGGCTTTGATGATCCCGATGCCTTTGTGGAAGAGATCCCCTTCGGGGAAACCAAGGGCTATGTGGAATCGGTGTTTGGCAACTATTGGAACTATTTACGGCTCTATTCTCCTGAAGTTGCCCCGTTGATTGAAGCGGCGGTGCAATAGTGCCCTTGCGCAATGTTGCATACCCCTCGCCATTGCATTGCTCCCCATTGCCCTGCGCCTGAGGTTCAACCCGCGCAGCATCGCTTTTGCCAACGCTGTGGCAGCCCCCTGCTGCTTCAGGGTCGCTACAGTCCGCGATCGCGCCTTGGGGTCGGGGGCTTTGCCACGATCTATACGGTTTGGGATGAACAGACCCGCCAAGAACAGGTGCTTAAAGTGCTGACCTACGAGGGTGAAGTCGCGCTGCAACTGTTTCGTCAGGAGGCCCAAGTGCTGGGGCAATTGCGCCATCCAGGGATTCCTCGGGTCGGGACTGGGAGCTTCTTTAGCGTTAAAACCCCGCACCAGACCCTTCATTGTCTGGTAATGGAAAAGATCCAGGGCGATACCTTAGAACAGGTGCAAGAGCGGGACTATCCCCAGGGCTGCCCGGAGTCCCTTGTGCGCAATTGGTTGGTGCAAGTGGTGGAGATTCTAGCCCTTTTACATCGCCATGGCATTCTCCATCGGGATATTAAACCCGCTAACCTGATGTGCCGGGACGACACGGGGCAGATTGTCCTGATTGATTTTGGTGGGGCAAAACAGTTGGATCAGCGAGATCGCTCCACCCGACTGTTCTCCAGTGGTTACAGCCCCCCCGAACAGGTGGTGGGTCAAACCGTGCGACCCACTGTGGATATTTATGCTCTGGGACGGACAATGATCCATCTGCTCACGGGGCGTTATCCGGGGGACCTGGCCGAGACGGGCCAGGGGCGCTTGGTCTGGCAAACCGCAGGCGTGACGGTTTCTGATGAGCTCGCCCGTCTGCTCAATGCCATGATTGAACCCGATGCCCGCGATCGCCCCCAAACGGCCGCCGCGATTCAACAGCGTTTGGGTCTATCCACTTCTTCCCCCCTACAACGGCGCTGGGCAATGCTTCAGCAGCGGCAACCGCAGGTTCGGCAATGGCTCAAACACCAGATTCAACGCTATCGCCATTTGCGCCAGCAGCGGCAGATTCCGCAGAACATTCAACATCCGATCCAACAAAAAATGATTGGACTCTGGCAAACACAACGGCGATCCCTTCAAGCCACAATCGCTCCCCAAATCACCGCTAGGCTGACACCGATTCAAACGGCCGTCCGTCAGCGACAGCGGCAAATCGCCCCTCATTGGCAACAAACGGGCCAGAGAGTCCAGCAGAGCTGTCGTTATGTCGTTACGAGCAGCCGGATCACTGTCGCCCAGATGCTCGGCAGCAGCACGGGGGCGATCGCCGGGACGCTGCTCGGTGCTCTGATTCGTCATTCGGCTTGGGGCCAACAGGTGATTACCGAGGTGCTCAATCCGGCGGTCGTCCAGTTTCTACCGGGGCTGGGGCTGCAATTGACGCCGGTGATCTGGTTAATCACGTTGGCCGGCATGGGCACAGCGGGGGGACTCGTGTTGCAGAGCCCCCATCTCACCCAGCGTCCGGTGCCGATTGTCACGCTTCTGGGGGGCGCAAGTTATGCTACTGCCTGGTTGGTCTGGTTACATTTGCCGGGGGTAATTGCCCTGCGGTTTACCCTCTGGAGCTTGCTAACGGTAGGTGGTGTGGTCTTGAGTTTGGGGTTGCGGCGATCGCTGCTGTTTTATCTCGGGTTCACCACCACCAGCACCACCGCAATGCTCTGGGGCGCAATTAGCGCAACTGGGCTCTGGCCCCATCTGACTGTAATGCTGGGCCTAGAAGATGTAGTTTTGACCTACGGTTTTTGTGCGGTCATGGCATTGCTAATAGCGTTGTGGCTGGGGTTGACGTACCATCTACTGCTGCCGCTAGCCGAATGGTTGCGGCGGCGGTTAGCGGAAACTTAAATCAACGTGAGTTTCGGTTAAATAAAAAATTTAGAACCAGCGGATGACACGCCCTAACCTGGATTATTCATGACAAAATCTGGAAGCTAGATTCAGACCGGTGGCGGGCAAGATGCCCGCGCTACGGACTGTAATTGAGAAAAAACCGTAGCGCAGGCGGGACGCCTGCCCGATTAATCATCCAGGCTAAACTGCTCAACTTGCCAGCCTAAACCTTACCTTGCAGGGTTATTTATGCAACCAGCCCCTTCTTTTGAACCACAGGTGCGATCGCGCCACCGTTGGCCCTATCTCACCGCCCTCCGGCCCCACCAATGGACCAAAAACATTGTCGTTTCGGCGGCTCCATTGTTTGCTTTCAGCCTCAATCTTCAGACGCTGTTGGGGAGCCTGTTGGCCTTTGTGCTCTTCTGTGGCATCTCTAGCAGCTTTTATCTGCTCAATGACATTGTGGATGTGGCGTCCGATCGCCGCCATCCGGTGAAATGCCAGCGGCCCATCGCCTCAGGGCAGGTCAGTATTCCCATCGCCATCGGTATGGCGATCGGGCTGGGTTTGGGCACCTTAAGTTTGGGGTGGCTGCGTGCGCCGGCCTTGGGGATTACCCTCATCGCCTATGCGCTCTTACAAATTGCCTATAATCTTCGGCTCAAGCGGGAGCCAATTATGGATATCATCGCCATCTCCATGGGCTTTGTCCTCCGGGCTGTGGCAGGGATTGCCGCCAATGGCTTGCCCCTCTCGCCCTGGTTTTTGATTTGTGCCGCGATGCTGGCGCTCTTTTTGGCCATTGAGAAACGTAAGGCCGAACTGATTTGGTCTCAGGCCGGCATTGGCAAAACACGCCGAGTGCTGGAGTTTTATTCTTTGCCCGTACTAACCCGTATGGAGAGTAATGCCACCTCGGGGGCATTGATTAGCTACACGCTCTGGAGTGCCGGGCCCGTGGTTGGCGGCGCGGCGACGCCCTGGATGTTGTTAACCCTGCCGTTTGTGCTTTATGGGATTTTTCGTTATCAACTCTTGAGCGATCAGCAGGGTAAACGATCGCCAAATGCTGATTCTGCTGAGCAGCAAACGGAGCGCCCCGAAACGGTTTTACTGCGCGATCGCCCCATTCAACTCACCATTGTGGCTTGGGTGCTCCTGGTGTTTATGATTTTCTGGCTCCACCATCGCGGCATCATTATGTGAGACTATCTATCCCAATGCATCTGTTATGGGAACGTCTGTATGATGCTTGGCACCGCACCCATTTCCAGCTGCCCATTTCTAGCCGATATAATAGCTGAGTCATTCTGGCATTGTTTACTGTAAGCAGGGAACTCGTTCTATCGGTGAGATCGTAGAAGGTTTACTTTTGATCCATGAGGTCTATTCCCCAAGGAAATGAGCGGCCGTGTTGAATATTTATGATCAGTTCACTTTTTGCAATGTAGACTTTGACGCACACAAATTTTCTACTCAACAAGCAACAACCCACTGTGTTTCTCAACCCTCACCCCACCATCTCCGCTCTCTGCTACTCGATCATTGCCGAGCGCTGCCCTGCACCGCCAGCGAGCAACCCCTTTCCCCACAACACGGTGGTGCGCTTTGTGATCGCCCAGACTCGCCAGATGCCCGACTATTTTCGCTTGCCGATCCGGCTGCTGACCCTGAGTTTTGATCTCTGGGGCATGGTGCAAGGGGGCGCACCGTTTCATTGTTTGCCCCACGAGCAGCGCGATCGCCAAATCCGTGCTTGGCAACAGTCACCGCTTAGTCCCTGCCGCGACTTGATCCGTCTCTATGAGAGTCTGACGATCTTTTGTTGGTATGCTATTGCCGAGAATCGAGACTGCTTAGAGCCATAAATGGTCAGACTGCAAAATACCAGCATCATCACTGAACCCAACCCCCAACTGCGCTGTGAAATCGCGGTCGTGGGCTCCGGGCCGGGGGGGGCAATTACCGCTTGTCTGTTGGCAGAAGCCGGGCGAGACGTGCTGCTGATTGAAGAAGGAAATTATCTACCACTGAAATCCTGTGCTCCCTTTTCGATTGCAGAGATGGTGCAAAAATATCGCAATGGCGGCCTGACCCTAGCCATGGGCGCACCCAAGGTGCAATATGCCGAAGGACACTGTGTGGGCGGCGGCAGTGAGGTCAATAGCGGCCTGTATTATCGAACCCCGTCCCCGATTTTGGCCCAGTGGCGGGATGAATTTAACGTGGCAGCCCTCACAGAGGCAGACCTGTTGCCCCATTTTGAAGCCTGTGAACGGGATGTCAATGTCTGTTTAATGCCCGGTCAGCCGCCTGCGGCGTCGTTGAAATTGCACGAGGGCGCAACCCGCCTGGGCTGGGAATCCCATGAGGTGCCCCGCTGGTTTAAATATGAGCAGATGGATGCGGCCACGACGATCCCCAAGGGCAAACGGCAGTCGATGACAGAAACCTTTATCCCGCGATTTTTGCAAGCGGGTGGGCGACTGTTGCCCCAAACGCGAGTTAACACCATTCGGCAAACCGGTCGACAATGGCAGCTCAAGGCCCAGACCCAGGCTCAAGGGCGATCGCGCCCCCTCCAGATCCAAGCGGAGACCCTATTTGTGGCGGGTGGCGCAGTGCAAACGCCAGCGCTGCTGCGGCGCAGTGGCATTCGCCGCAACATTGGCAATGCCCTCCAGTTACATCCCACCCTTAAGGTCATCGCCCAATTCCCAGAGGCGATCAATGCCGCAGAGATGGGGGTTCCGGTACATCAAGTCAAGGAATTCTCGCCCCGCTATAGCTTTGGCTGTTCGATTAGTTCCCGACCCTATCTAGCACTGGGCATTAATGACCATCCCCAGTATCTATCCGAAGTGGCGAAGCATTGGCAACAGATGGCGATTTACTACGCGATGGTAACGGGGGCAGGTCGGGGTACGGTGCGCGATGTGCCGGGATATCGCGATCCGCTGGTGCGCTATCATCTGACGAATGAAGACATGGACACCTTAGCCGAAAGTCTCAAAAAACTCTGTGAACTGCTGTTTGCAGCGGGGGCAACAACGCTTTATCCTTCGGTGATGCAGAGCCAACCCCTAAACCGTTTGGCTGATCTAGCGCAATGGCCGGAGCGACTCTCCCGCCAAAAGAGCAACCTGATGACGATTCATCTCTTTTCCTCCTGTCCGATGGGTGAAAACCTGCAGCGCTGCGCCACAGATTCCTTTGGCAAAGTACGGGGGTTTAGCAATCTCTACATCGCCGATGCCAGCTTGCTCTGTACCGCACCCGGCGTGAATCCCCAGGGGTCGATTATGGCGATCGCCCGTCGCAACACTTTGAAATTTTTAGGGAGGCTCTAGTGCAGCATCAACTCTAAATTGTAGGGTTGTGTTGAGCTCAGCGAAACCCAACACAACCAATGCTAATACTGGTTTACTCTACCCTTCGGGAATGCCAAAGGCAAACGAGAAGGCTTCGCCAACATGATTCATTCAATCTGCACGACAACCCCTCATTTCACGTTTGACAAAGCATTATTTGGGAAGTTTGACCCATGCAATTCGAGACAAATTTAGTTTTGGTGACAGGATCATTGGGCTGGCTGGGCATCAGTCTGGTGCAGGCCTTGGTTGAGGGGCTACCGGAGCATGAGCAGCTCAGACAACCTCAAGGGGATCTACAGATTCGCTGTTTGATTTTGCCCGGTCAAGCTGCCACCCCTTTGCTCAAGCTGTCCGACCGGATTGAAGTGGTTACCGGCGACTTGCGCAGCCCGGCTGACTGTGAGCGCTTTTGTCAGGGAGCGGCGAAGGCGATCGTCTTTCACACCGCAGGGATTATTCATCCCCGGCGGGTGACGGAGTTTTATGACGTCAATGTGGTGGGCACAAAAAATCTGTTGCGGGCCGCCGCGATCGCGGGCGTCCAGCGCGCTGTGATCGTCTCCTCCAATTCCCCCTGTGGTTGCAACCCCCATCCCGACCATCGTTTTGATGAGCGATCGCCCTACAACCCCTATATGAACTATGGCCGCTCCAAAATGCTGATGGAAAAAGCGGTGCAAGACTCTCAGCAAACCAGGCAAATCGAGACGGTGCTGATTCGTGCCCCCTGGTTTTATGGGCCCAACCAACCCCCTCGCCAGACCCTATTTTTCCAAATGATTCGGGACGGTAAAGCACCGCTGGTGGGCACGGGCCAGAATCAACGCTCAATGGCCTATATCGGCAATCTTTGCCAGGGTTTGTTGCTGGCTGCGTTAGTGAAATCTGCTAATGGTGAAATTTACTGGATTGCCGATGAGCGCCCCTACCCCATGACCGAAATTATTGACACAATCGAGCGACTCCTGGAAACCGAATTTAACCAAACCTGTGCCCATAAACGGCTGTACCTGCCCGGTTTGGTCAGTGAAATTGCCCTCTGGTTCGATGCAATCATTCAGCGTCTGGGATTTTATCACCAGAAGATTCATGTGCTCTCTGAGATGAACAAATCGATCGCCTGCTCAACAGCCAAGGCTCAACAAGATTTGGGTTATGTGCCGGCGATCGACCTCGAAGAAGGGATGCGTCGCAGTTTAACGTGGATGATAAATTCGGGTCAGCGGTTGGATTGAGAACGGTAAAACGATGCGCTCCTTGAATCACAACAGTACGCTAAAGTATGCCATCTTGTTCCTCTTTGCGTTGGTCTATGGGGTGTTGTTATTCCACAATCTGCGAACTCAAAATTTTGGTTGGTATAACTATACCGAATGGTTTGTAAACTATAGCGGCGGCTTTATTCGGCGGGGACTGCCTGGACAAGTCTTGCTCATTTTGGCTCAGCAGGGCATTATTACCCCCTTTCGAGCAGCCTTTGCTCTGGGCTATTTCGGTATTCTACTGGTCGCCGCCCTTTACCTCTGGCAACTCATTGGTAATCTGCGTCGCTTAACTGTTATGAGCCTTATTACGTTTCTCTTTCTCCCCCCGTTGTTATTATTTTTGCTAACGATACCGGGGAAAAAGGAGATTTTTGGTGTCTTGTTGGTGGTTTTGAATTTGAAGTGTGTGGGTGATCGTATGACCCAACTCAAAAAACAATTTAATGTTCAGCAACTGACTGAGGTAACTGAATTAGATTGGCAAACAGTAGAGCGGCAATACTTGATTTGGATATTTTCTGTTTTCAATCTTCTCGCAATTCCTTTGCTATTGAGTCATGAATCGTTCTTCTTCCTGCATCTACCAATCAATATTGCAATTACCTATTCTTTTTTGTTAATTCGCAACCCATCCCTTACGGCCTTGTTTAAGGCTATCTTGATCTATATTCCCACCCATTTAACATTTTTGATCTGTTTTCTGGGCAAAGGGGATTTCACAACGACGGCAGCAATTTGTGATGCCTGGCAGGGTTTGGGACTAATGGACTGTGATGCCCAGTCTGGCTCCTGGTTTATCATCGGTCATTCATGGGCATCGCATCTTTCTCTGTTCAATGAGCATGTAATTGAGCAAGGAAGTTTTTTATTTTATGGGATTTCCGGTGTCGTCAATTTCTGCTTTTTACTAGGGGCTTCAGCAAGTACACTCATTGATATGACTAGAATTTCCTCTGTAGATTCTGTGAGAAGAAGAAATTATGTGAGTGGCTTTATAAGCAAGTACTTTTGGCTCCCTTTTCTAGTCTCTACCCCCCTTTATCTCTTGGGCTGGGATTGGGGACGCTGGCTCTCGGCCATCTTGCTCTGTTATGCTTTCTGCCTCTTGAGCCCCCAGCTCGCCCAGCTTGAATGGCTCAGGGTCAAACGCGAGCAGCGCTCTAGGGAGTCAGCCGCCATCCTTCATCTACCATTGCGGTTGGATCACCATTGGGCTAAAGCAATGGATCGTTTAGCAATGCTCCCCCAGCGCTGTCCTCGAATTTATTCATTATCCCTAGTCTATGTAGTATTATTTACATCGGTTCCCTTTTTTGAGATGAAGAGTGAGCATCTATATACGGGGTTGATCCAGCGCTTAATTAGCACCTTCTCATAACCCGATAAAATCCCAGAATAAATCAATGAAAACATTCTGCAAAACGATTACGTAAAACATTCATGGCAACACATCTTGTAACCGGCGGTTCTGGTTTTCTGGGCAATCTCATTGCTCGACGTTTAGCAGCACGGGGAGAAACGGTTAAGATTCTCGACATTTGGGAAGATCCAACTCGTCCCTCGGAAATTGAATATATTAATTGTGATATTCGCGATCGCACCAGGGTCGCGATCGCCTTACAAGGCGTGGATGTTGTCCATCATAATGTCGCTTTAGTCCCGCTTACTAAATCGGGCAAAAAGTTTTGGAAAGTGAATGTTGAGGGCAGTAAAATTGCTGCCGAAGAGTCGGTTAAAGCAGGGGTGAAGAGCTTTATTCACATGAGTTCTAGCGCCATCTTTGGCGTGCCCAAATATTGCCCTATTAACGCAGCGACACCGACCCGACCGGTGGAGATCTATGGTCGAGGAAAGCTCGCTGGAGAACTGGCCGTCCGGGAGATTTGCCAGCGGGGGGAACTCCCCTTGATCGTGATTCGACCCCGTACCATTTTGGGGGAGGGAAGACTGGGAATTTTTCAGATTCTGTTTGAATGGATTCAAGAGGGTCGCAATGTCTATACCATCGGCGATGGCCATATCGACTTCCAGTTTGTCCATGCCCTCGATCTCATGGATGCCTATATGCTAGCCCTCGATCGCGGCAAACCGGGAATTTATAATGTGGGAACCAATCGTTTTGGCACCCTCCGGCAGGGATTGGAGCATTTAGTCACCTATGCCAAAAGTCCATCCAAAGTCAAAAGCCTCCCTCCCTGGCTGACGATCGGCGGCTTGAGAATTTTGGATTTGCTCGGCTTAAGTCCCCTGGCTCCCTGGCATTACTTGACCTATCACAAGGCATTCCATTTTGATGTCACGCCCCTCTTGGAACTCGGTTGGCAGCCCAAATATTCCAATGATGAGATGTTTCGAGAGAGCTATGATTGGTTCCAGGAAAACTACAGTCGCTTGGTGGCAGAAAAGGCAGGCTCAGCTCACCGCCGGCCGGTGAAAGAGAAACTCTTGGGTTTGGTCAAGTTCTTCTCTTAGCCTGAAAGAGATCATACTTAAACGATACTTATGAACTTTAATCTTAACCCTTGGCTACTGGTTACATTAGCAGGAATCAATAACTGTATGGGCAGCCTATTATTAAAGCAATCACGTCTGGTGGCAACGGATAACAGCCTCGGATCGCTGCTGTTTTCCCCTTGGTTTTTAAGTGGACTGTGTGTCTATGGCATTAATGTGGTGCTATTTGCTAAGTCCCTCGAAAAACTCCCTGTTTCCGCTGCCTATCCAGTTTTGGCTGGCTTAGGCTTTACCCTGATCGCGATCGCGGGCAACCTGCTATTTAGCGAACGGCTTGGTCTCGGGCAATATGTGGGGATTGGGGTTATTTTTGTGGGCATTCTTCTCATGACCCACACTTGAGGGGGCTCATCTCAGGGTTGAATCCTCAGGTAGGGAGTAGGAAGTTAGCTTGAAAGCCAGCTCATAATATCGGTTCCAAGGGGAAGAGAAGTGGCATAAAATAAACAATAATTCTGAATTATGAATAAATTATTCATTAGCCTTGTTAGCTTGTGTTTGTTTCATGGTGTGTTGTTTTCCCCCGAACGGGCATCGAGTACAGAGCAGCCCACTCAATTGATAGCTCAAACAGTTCAGGATCAACGGCTGGATTTAGCTGAGTCTTTGATTGAGCAGATTATTGCTGAGTATCCCAGAAACTCAGATGTTCTCGGTGAGTTGGCGATTGTCTTGGCGGAGAATGGTCAGCTAGAGAGAGCTTGGACTTTATTTGAAACAGCCTGGGATTACACTGCATATTCTTCTAATAGCCCACAACAGGATCTGCAATTCAATGTGTTGTTGATGATGAATCAGGCTGGATTTAGCGATCGCGTCATAGCAAGAATTCATACCCTAGAAAATATCACCTGCCAAGCTGCTTTGCTGGCTGAAGTTGCAGGAAAATATATTGAGCGCGATCGACAGGCTGAAGCCCAGAGTATAATTCAACAGTCCCTACAGACTTTAGAGCAGTCAAGTCGTCCAGCATGTGAGATTTATAAAAACCATAGCTATGAAGTAATTCTTGCCGATCCAGATATGGCAATTCGAGTTCAGAATAGTAAAAACTTAGTCCAGTTAGGTAAGCTTGAGCAAGCCGTCGAAATTGCAAAAATCATCCGCTCAGGATATTCAGACGGCTCTGTCTTACAAAATTATCAAGAAGCTGCATTTGCGAAGATCATTGATCATGTTTCAGGGCAAGATGATCTCGATCTTATTTTTAATACTATTGATTCAATTAAGGAGCAAGAGCGAATTAGGATCTTGGGTCTGCTCGGCCAGAAATATCTAGACTATGGCAATCAAGCCAAGGTCTTAGAAGTCGCTCAAATTATCCTTGATGTTCCAAATAGGCATAATCGCTTTGATATTGATCTATCAAGTCTTGGCGAGACGTATTTCTTTGAGCGAGAAAATCTCAAAATCTTTACAGAGTTGTGTGTTCTGCTCATTGAGCAGGGATATCTTCAAGTTGCTCAGGATGCTAAGGAATTCGCAATCCAAAAGTTTCGTAGTGAACCATGGTCTCCTCCTGGTAGCAAACCGCTAGAGGCAGAACTCTATTGGCTCAAAAAGACTCAGGCTCGCTTTGAGGTTGCGTTGGCCCATCATCTGCATGACGCTGGGCAGACTCAAGCCGCATCGGAATATCTTGCCGAGCAGTTCAGTAAAGCCATGCTACTGCTTGAACTAGAGCAGCGGAGTTCTCAGCCCCAAGCCACAATGACTCGACGCAGCGTTGAGGAAGATGTCGATTATCTTCATGAAATTGCCAGCAATATATTGGTTGCAGCAGCCCAACTACAACATCTTGAAGATGCAAAGACCACCTTGTCTAAATTGTCATATGGTTACTTTGCGACGGTCTGGAATGACGAAATTCTAGACCATCAATATAATGGAAACTCTGACTATATCACGTTACCCTATACCCCCCCTAATATTGATTGGAATTCTCGGTTTTCTCCAGTAATCGCTAATTTAGTCCCCATCTTAATTGAAGCAGGCGATTGGTCAGAGGCGATGGAACTGCTTGAAGAGATTGACAACTTTAGTGTCAAAATCAATATGATTGCTCTGGCGTTGTTTCGTACGACAGATCTGGAGAAAATTGAGCAGTTATGGACAATCATGTGTCAAGCTGAACCCTCATCCTCCCAAGATGAGTTCCCCTCACAGTCTAGGGTAGACTGCCCGGGGATAGTGCCTGCACCCTTATTTGAAGGTCATCAAGTCAATGTTGCGATCGCGGCCCGATTAATCCGTTTAGGTGCAACTGAAGCGGGTCTCAGCAAGCTCACCTATCCCATTGCAGTCTGGGATGTAGATCTCATCATTGATGCCCTTCTAGAGCGAGGTGACTACATCAATGCGATCCAAGTTCTTGAGAAGGTAGATCGCACATATGCATTCATGTATCAATCCATACTACGTCGCTTAAAATATCAAGTTATTGCTCATTTGTGGGAAAATCAGTCAGAGCAATAGTGAAATGGACGTTGCTGGAACGAGAGAGAAAAACTTAGCTTTATAAAAGCTAAATTTAGGAAAAAAGCTGTACTCAGAGTCTATTTCTCCTTGCAATTCCGTAATACCTTTTCGATATTTCTTTGGTCAATATTCTTGAGATTATTTTAGTAGATGAAGTGCTTGAAAGATACCAGAAAAAGTTCAAGATCATGGATCAGTCGTAGTGGGTTGTGAGGAGTAGTAGCATTGTGTAAACCCGTTATGAACAGCTTGTGTCGTGATGGAGCGTCAACTACCCCGCTGGCCGCCTTCGATTTTGACGGCACCCTCACCCGCCATGATTCACTGCTCCCCTTTCTGCGCTTTTGCGTGGGCTGGCAGCAATTTTATTGGGGCCTGCTGGTGCTGAGTCCGATGTTGCTGGCCTATGCCCTTAAGCGTATCCCCAACCACCTGGCTAAGGAAAAATTGCTGACCTATTTTTTGGCCGGTCAAGATCCCGAAGGGCTGCGATCGCTGGCCCAAACCTTTGCCACCGAGCGGCTCCCCACCTTTTTACGACCGGAGGCGATCGCCCGGCTCCGCTGGCATCAACAGCAGGGGCATCGAACTATCCTGGTGAGTGCCTCGTTGGCGCTCTATCTCAAACCGTGGGCCCAAACGATGGGCATTGACTCAGTGCTCAGCAGTCAGCTCGCCATGCTCAATGGGCGATATACTGGGCGACTCGCCGGCAAAAACTGCTATGGCCCAGAGAAAGTGGCGCGTTTGCAGCAAGCCGTGGGGGATTTAGCACCCTATACCCTGTATGCCTATGGCGATAGCCAGGGCGATCGCGCCTTGCTCGCGGCCGCAACCTATCCCTACTACCGCTGCTTCACGGACGCCACACCCACGGATACAAAACCTACGGACACCGAACCATCGACCACAGTGGTGCGTATTCCGCGCTGGGAGCGGGGACTGATTCTGACCCTTCTTGCCGCCGCTGCCCTTTATCTCGGTGGGGTGTTTTGGAGTGGGGCGGGTCAATTTCAGGCGGCCCTAGCGCAATTTCCCCTCTGGCTCGTTCCTGGCTTGCTCTTGCTGGTTTTTTGCGGCCATTGCCTGCGGTTTGCTCGCTGGCAATGGTATCTGCACCAGTTGGGTTATCCTGTTCCCTGGCGGTCTAGTTTGCAGATTTTTCTGGCGAGCATGGCATTGACGGCTTCTCCCGGCAAAGCGGGAGAAGCCATTCGCGCCGTGTTCCTCAAACATCACCACCAAATCCCCCTGACCCCGAGTTTGGCTGCCTTGGCTTGCGAGCAGTTCACCGATGCAGGGGCGGTTATTTTGTTGGTGGGGCTGGGGGTGACGATGCTGCCTCAGGGCCAATGGGCGATCGCCGCGATCGCCCTTATCCAACTGCTGCTCCTCTTGGCGCTGCAATATCCCGCTTGGCTCAAACGGCGTTGTTTGCAGCCCCTAGAGCAGTGGCGGATCTTGAGTAAAACCCTGCAACACCTCGAAAGTCTGATTGACAATGCCAGCCGTCTCCTGCGGTGGCGGGTTTTACTGGGCGCAACGGGCTTAGCAATGCTGTCCTGGAGCCTAGAGGGCTTAGTGCTCTATGGCATCTTCCGTGCCTTGGGCGTGAATGTTTTGGCGCTGCCCCAAGCGGTGGTGATTCATCTCGCCTCGGGCATTATTGGCGTGCTCTCCCTCTCTCCGGGGGGGCTTGGCAGTAATGAAGCCGCCACGGTGGGTTTAGCCCTGCTCTATGGCGTTGGGCGAGAAACGGCCATCACGGCAACGGTCTTAATCCGCTTAATGACCCTCTGGTTTGCGGTGACGATGGGATTGGTAGCGATGGGCAGTTTGGGATGGGGCAAAACACGTTAAATTAGCCCTGAAGGAACTTAAGACAATAAACCAAGAATTCTGTAGCGCAGGCGTCCCGCCCACTGGTGTGAACTTAAGCACAAAACCTAAGCCCTGAGGGCGATTGAAACAGGATCTCTAAAACGCATATAGAGAGGATCAACAACCCTGGCAGGCGGGACGCCTGCGCTACGGTTTTGCCATAGATGATCCGTAGCGCGGGCATCTTGCCCGCCACGGTCTGGATTCCAGGCAGGGTAAGCTTTTCATTGTTAAGTTCACGCCAATGCGTCCCGCCTGCCAAGGATATAGCGCATTCTGCGATTATCGGATTCAGTTCTTAACCTTCATAAGGGTAATGTTATCCTTGGGTTTTTTATTCATGGTGAGGAGTATGGACATAAATTTTGATGACTCGTTTTCTTGTTCACGACGAGACTTGATCCTGGGGGGCGTGGCTCTAGGAATGGCAACCGTTCTGAAGTCTGATCAAGCAATAGACGCGTTTTCCCCCAAGCAAGCCATTCAATCGAGTCTCAAGCAAGCGATCGCCCACTTCCAGCTTCCTCAACTCCACCCTGATCTCATTCCCTACATTGATCAAGACGAGATCAATCATCCCCTATTCCATTTGGAGGGCGGGGTTTTCCCTGGCATTTATAACCGAGTGAACCAGGCCTATGCCATCAAGCGGGGCTGGCGTAAAACACGTCTGCCAGGGCGTGAATGGCAGAACTTCTATCCTGACTTGCCAGCGATTGAACGTGTCTATAAATTCTGGGATGTTGAGCCACGTCGGTCTGATTTCCCACGACAAACCCCCAAATACTTTCAGCTTTTGGGCGATATTTGGACGGATTTAGAGGTTCTAGGTCAGAACTCATGCTTCCTGGGACTGTTCACGGGACTGGATTTTCAATCTTCTCCCAGCGAAAATATGCGCTACATAATGACGCCCTCGGAACAACAAACCCTAGCGCGTCTTCCGGATCAACTCCTCGTCTATCGAGGACATAATCAGCGGTTACGGCAGGGGATGTCATGGACATTACAACCGAATATTGCGCTGCAATATGCTCTGGGACTATCCCTGGGCAATGAAATCTCCGTTGGCACCATCCCCAAACAGTCGGTTCTGGCCTATATCAATCGCTGGGACGAAGATGAGATTATTGTCCCTCCCAAGTCTGTCAAGATTATTGAGACCATTCGGTTAAGAGAAGTGGATGGGTTTTAGGTGATGCCAATCAGTCATGACGGCCCTCACCCTCAACGGTGAAAATCTAGTCAATGCGATGTACCCAACCTCAAGACCCGAGATCCCCCCTTCCCCCCTTAGTAAGGGGGGTGACGCCGCAAGCGGCTGGGATTGTTGGCTTAAACAGGGTTGAACAGGAGAACCCCCTTACCAAGGGGGTCGGCGTAGCCGGGGGGATCTCGCTCGCTTCGGTGCAAGGAAATCAGTTCTGTCTATTTTCAGAATCAAGCTCATGACGCCCCGCCCCCTTGATATTCTCATTCTCTCCAACGGCCCTGGTGAAGTGACCACCTGGGTTAAGCCGGTGGTGCAGGAACTGCGGCGGCAATTAGGCGATGAGCGTGCCCAGACAAGAATTTCTGTGATCCTCTCGCCCTGCCCCAACGCCATGGGCAACGAGGCAGGCATTGCACTGGGGTTTCCGGAGGTCGATCGCGTCCAGGCAGCCGAGCATTTCAATCGTTTTCTAATTTGGGGCAAAACCGCCGAGAATTGGGACTGGCATCCCCAAGGCGTGGTGCTCTTTCTGGGGGGCGATCAGCTTTTTCCGGTGATCATTGGCAAACGGTTGGGCTACAAAATCGTGATCTATGCTGAATGGGCCGCTCGCTGGGCCCGCTGGGTGGATGCCTTCGGCGCGATGAATGCCCAGGTGCGCGAGGCGATCGCCCCCGCTAACCAACACAAATGCCAGATCGTCGGGGACTTAATGCGAGATCTGTCGCAGCAGGCAGAGGCGGAGAATGATCAGAACTGTGATCAGGAAATCGTCGGGATTCTCCCTGGCTCCAAAAAACTCAAACTGACCCAGGGGGTTCCCTACGGCGTGGCGATCGCCGACCTGATCCAAACCGCTCGCCCCCAGACGCAAGTGGCCATGCTGGTTGCCCCCACGCTCACCCTTGATACCCTCGCAAGTTACGCCGATCCACAGATGAGTGCGATCGCCGCCCAGATTCCCCAGAGCCGCGTGACGCTCGTCCAGCCTGAGACGAACCCCCCCCATCTCCTAACCCGCACCGGCCATAAAATTTGGCTCTGGACCGACTATCCCCACCATCACAACCTGCGCAAATGCCAGATTTGTCTGACCACGATTGGTGCAAGCACTGCTGAGTTGGGGGCTTTGGGCATCCCGATGATCGTCGCTATTCCCGTCATGCAGATTGATGCGATGCGGGCTTGGGACGGCCTGCCGGGGTTATTGGCAAATTTCCCCCTATTGGGCACGCCGTTTGCCAAGGCATTCAATACGGTGATGTACCAGATCTACCAGCGCAAACGCACCCTCTGGGCTTGGCCCAATATCTGGGCCGATGGGGAGGAGATTGTCCCGGAATTAGTGGGCGACTTTACGCCTCAGGACTATGCGGCGGTACTCCTTGACTATCTGGCGCAGCCCGAAAAACTTGCCCAGATGCGAGGGGCGCTGCAACGGGTTCGGGGGGAGACGGGGGCTGCAAAGCGGTTGGTGGAGTTGGTGGTTAACGTGAGTTCTAGAGAATTGCGCTGAACGTAGACGAAATTTATTCATTTGCAGCGAAGCGAGCGAGATCCCCCCGGCTGCGCCGACCCCCTTGGGTAAGGGGGTTCTATTGTTCGACCTTGTTGACGTAACCTGAGTTTCGTTTAAGCCAAGAGTACGAAAACTTATAAAACTCAAATGATACTGAATCCGTAAAGCATAGGGAGAGATAAACTGCTGATTATTCCTCGGGCAGGCGGGACGCAGATTCGACAAGCTCACTGACCACCTGCGCTACGGGCTTCTGGGCTCAATATCCTGTAGCGCGGGTGGTTGCTGAGCGCTTGTCCTGAAAGGAGTCAAAGGGGAGTCGAAGTACA
>JBCDEB010000109.1:0-25193 GCA_039180005.1 Cyanobacteria bacterium P01_G01_bin.54
ATGCTGTATGGGGAACAGCTCGTACCGCAGAGCGGAGTTTAAAATTCAGAGTTCAAAGTACTGGTACAGGGGAGCAGGATAGAAGCGCGCGAATGTTGGTGCTCACAGATGAATTGTTGTTGAACTATGTGCGCTGTGCTCGGCGCTCGTATCTGAATCTGTATGGCGATCGCCGTCAGGCCGAACCGGAAAAAGAGTTTGTCCGCAAACTCCGGCGGGAAAACCAACAACAGATCGCAGCGCTGCGAGCGAACACTAGCACCACAGTGGTGCAATATCCCCGTGGCGACTGGCAAGCCGGCCATCAGGCGACCCTGGCTCTGATGCAGCAAGGGGTTCCACGGATTGAACGGGCAGTCCTCCAATGTGAGCTACCCCTGCCTTGTCTGGCGTCTAATTGGGCTTCATCCCTAGGAGTCGGGGCGGTTGCCCAGCCAGGAGTGCCGCAGGCGCAACCCGCATTAGCGAATACCCAGCCAGCCTTGGCAAATGGGCAACCCACCTTCATTGGAGTGGGGCGTCCCACAGTGTTGGTTCGCCAGGCCGGTGCTTCACGCTGGGGAGATTGGCATTATTATCCCGTCAACGTCAAACTTGGTAAGCGTCCCAAAACTGAATACAAGCTGATTGCCACCTTTCAGGCAGTTTTGCTGGGCCAACTGCAAGATGCCTTGCCCACACCCCCCCTGCTCCAATTGCGGGATGGCAAAACCTATTGGGTCGATTGGCAGCGGTTTGGGTTCAGTGAAGTACTAGCGGACTGTGTCACCGCCCTGCAACAGCCTATTGCCCCCGAGGTCTTTATCTCGCGCCAACGCTGTAGCCTCTGTCAATGGCAGACTGATTGCCATGCTGTGGCTCTCGAGAGTCAACATCTCTCGCTGATTCCGGGGATTACGCCCAGTCGGTATGCAGCACTCAAAACTCTGGGCATTACAGAACTTGAATCATTGACGACCGCCCAACTGAGCTCCGACCAACTGCCGGATGCCCTGCCCCCGGCGGTTTGGACTCGGCTGCAGCAGCAGGCGCGATCGCTCTTCGACCATCGCGCCCTCCCCCTACCCTCGGCCCAGCTCGCCCCGCCGATGATTCCCCAGAGCCCGATCGAACTGTATTTTGATCTAGAAGCCGAACCGGAGCGACAGGTGGATTTTCTGTTTGGCGTGCTCTGCGTGAATCATCAACGCCAGACCGAGCAGTTTTATGCGTTGACTGCCCAGCAACCCGAGGAGGAACACCTGATTTGGCAGCAGTTTCTGGCTCTGGTGGATCGCTACCCCAACGCACCGATCTATCATTTTTCGCCCTATGAAGCGGATACCTTGCGGCGCTTGAGCCGACGCTATGGTCTGGCCCATCGCTCCATTGGCTCGCTCACGGCGCGCTGTGTGGATATCCATGCCCTGATCGTCCAGTCGGCCACCCTGCCGGTGGAGAGCTATTCCCTCAAGGCGATCGCCGCCTGGCTGGGGTTTCAATGGCGCGATCAGGGCTTGAGTGGCGATCAAACGGTCTGCCTCTATGATGATTGGTTGAGGACGGGCGATCGTACTCACCTGGACACGATCATCCGTTACAACGAGGATGATTGTCGTGCTACCTACAAGCTCAAAACTTGGTTGGTGGAGTTTTGGCAGGAGCAGGTTGCAAACAACTTCACAGAGCATCCGGCTCACTCAAAATCCCCTGAAGATTTAACGTAAACCTCGGTAAGACAGTTTCACCCGATACCGTTTTGGGAGCGGTTAGAACTTCAACGTCCTGGTTGGGGCGGTAGATTTCAACCCGTTGGTTTTGGGGATCGATGAGCCAGCCCAAACGAACTCCACAGCTCATATATTCCCGCAGTTTGGCTTGCAGAACGGGCAGGCTATCGGTGGCAGACCGGAGTTCTACGGCAAAATCTGGGGCCAGGGGTAAAAACTGATTGGGTTTGAGATCCAGTCCAACAATCCGGTCTTTTTTCACCCAAGAGGCATCGGGAGAGCGCTCTGCACCATTGGGGAGCTTGTAGCCGGTTGAAGAGTCAAAGGCCCAACCGGTGCCATCTTGATCCGTCCAATTGCCCAAACGCTGGGTCAGCTTGCTATTGCGATTGCCACTGAGCCAACCCGTTGGGGGCAGAATGATCAATTCTCCTGTTGCGGTACGCTCTAGGCGCAACTCTCGATTGTCTTGACAGAGCTGAAAAAAGTCCTCATCAGACAGGAGGGGGGCGATCGCTTGGATGTTTAAACTGACAGCCGTCATGATTTCAACAGATTAGGGTATGTTAGGCGGATAGGGATTGTTGTGATGATTCAATAATATTATCGCTGCCGCAGAGCACCATCGGCAATGTTGGTAGGAGGAATGTATTTTTGGCGGGAGATTGTCGGTAGGCGTGGTGCGTTACGCAGGAGTAGAAATTGTCGATTAATAGAGAATTGGCAACCCTGCTAACGCACCCTACCGCTACCGCTACTGCTATCACCTTAATCTGGGTTTAAATTAAGTTGTTTCCGAATCAAACGACATAAGCTATCTTTGATTTCGTTATGACGTGGGACAGGAGACTTGTTTCCCGTCGCTGGGTTTCGATAGATGTCGTGCCTTGCACCATGCCGATGCAGCACACAACCAGCCTTTTCTAATTCACGGATGAATGCCTTACGCTTCATAGCTCAAAGACAAGTTCTTTCGTTTTCGCTGTTGTCGGGGCAGGTTCTGCATCTTCTGTCATGAGCTGATAGGCATCACGAATATTTTCTTCCAGTTCCGCGATCGTTTCTCCCTGACTAAAGACGCCAGGAATACCTCGCAAACGTCCAACAAGCCAACCGTCATCTTTCCAATATTCCAAAGTAAATGATTGTGGCATCGTTCCTCCTGAATTTCAGTAGTAGGGTGTGTTAGGCGGGCAGAGATTTTTGTGATTATTCGATAATAATATCACTGCCGTAACGCACCATCCGCAATGTTGGTGTGAGGAATGGATTTCTGGCGGGAGATTGTGGGTGGAGGTGGTGCGTTACGCAGGAAGTGAGATGGTGTCATTTTGAATATCTTTTGCACCTGCTAACACACCCTACACGATCCCTATTGTGCTATTCGGATTTAGGATCAAAAAGATTCCTAAAGTTAGTGGAGTTCCTCCAATGATGGAAGCAAGTACTTCGTATGGATCAAGAGCAAACTTAAGTTGTTCCACTGTCTTAGTTCACCTTGATTGATGGTTAGATTACTAAGGGGTGAATCTTTCAAAACATTGGCTGTGTTGGGTTTCGCTCCACTCAACCCAACCTACACCAATACACTTTTTAAGCTGTGTCATGGCACTACGTTAGTGAAGACCAAACTGCGATTGCGCTCTGCGCACTGCAAACTGCGATCGCACCGCCTCAACCGACTGCACCCGATCCGCTCGGCTATCCGCTAAACCCGCTTCAACTGCCAAGGCAACATAAATCTGATACATCACATCATCCCAAGTACAATTCTCGGGAAGTCCTTCGACTAAAAGGCGAACCTGCTGCTTAACATTAACGGTTGACATAGGATAGTGGGTTGAGGAGAACGATTGTAAGGTGGGCAAATCCTGATACCTTAGCAATAAAATTTCGATTACAGCGTTTTGCTCACTCTACGCTACTTGATCATGATAGCGACGGATTGTGATCCGTTGGGATCGCCCCTTCTCTCCAAACACCCTTCAAAAAGAGATGTCACCGCAATAGCGCTACGGATGATTCACCACCATCCCCGCCGTCGTCGAAACCATTGCACCTAGCAACTGCTCCGGCGTGACCGTAAAGGGCAAATGGTGAATATCCGATTGGGGTTGACAGGCAAACTCAGCCGCCTGGCGCAGCTGAGCCAGACTTACGTCAGCGAGATCCAGGTCTTCAAGGGTTTTGGGTAGACCGATGGCGTCGTAAAACTGGATGAGCTGCTGGCGAGTGGTTTGGGCCAATTGGTGATTTTTCACCTGCTCTTCCAAACGCAACTGCACCAGGATGCCGTAGGCCACCTTCTCGCCGTGTAGCGCCCCATGGGCCGCTGGAATTTGCGTCAGGCCGTTGTGAACCGCGTGGGCAGCCACGGTGCGGCATTGGGCACCGCCGAGACCGCCGATTACCCCAGCCAGTAACACCGTGGCATCTATGACCTCTTGCCAAACGGGGCTACCGGGATTCTCTAGGGCCGCTTCAGACTTCTGGAAGAGCAAATCGCGCAATACCCTGGCTTGCTGCACGGCCGAGATAATCAGGGTGGCGGTGGCGTCCCCGCTACTGATTGAGGCTTCGTACCATTTGGCGATCGCATCACCAATGCCCGCCACCAACAGCCGACGGGGGGCATCCAGTAAGAGCGCGTAGTCCAGAATCAGCAGCTGGGGACAATGGTTTAAGCTGACATCATATTGAAATGCGCCCGCGTTGGAATAGACATTCGAGAGTCCGGTCCAGGCGGCACAGGTTGCGGCTGAGGTGGGAATCGTCACCACGGGCAGACCACCGCATTGATGGGCAACTAGCTTGGCCGTATCCAGGGCCTTGCCACCGCCCACGCCCATGATCAAATCTGCCGAATGCTCAGCCGCGGCCTGCCGCAATGTCGCCAGGGATGACTCGGAACAGTCGGGGCTGTAGACCCCCATCTCCAGGGCGAGATGGTGAGAGTGCAACGCCTGACTAAGCTGAGGCTCAACTCGTTTAAGGGTTTGCTCACCCCCGATGATCAGGGGCCGTTGACTCAGAGCGGCGATCGCCTCCCCCGCAGTTTGGAGAATGCCGCTGCCTTTGAGGACACGGTTGGGGGCAACCGTCAGGGTCAGGGTTTGGGTGGTTGGGGTGGTTAGCGATTCAATCATGGGACGTTTAGGATGGGGGCGTTTTAGGTTGAGGCGTTGGGGATGGGGGGGAAGGGAGCACGTCTACTTCCGGTTCCGTTTTGGCAGCAGCCTCTGGGGGCAGTTCCATCTCGTTCAAGGGGGGTGGGGGCGTGCCCCGGAGGCGCGTGAGTTGATCCATGGTGTCACCAATCACAGCGGTGAGGTTCTGGCGGGTGTGGCGATGATTCTTTTGCTCTTTCTTGAGGGCTTCGTGGGCGCGATCGCGCTCGTAGAGAAGCTCAATGAGCTTGCTCCGCAGTTGTGCCTCGGTCTTGAGGGGGGCGAGTTCGCTGGCAAAGGCAGCCACTTTCGGTGCATTCGGAGCCGGTTTGGGCGTGGGCTCTTGGAGTTGCTCTAGCTGCTGCTCTAGGTCAGCCAGTCGCTGCTGGGCCGCCTGGGCTTCCTCACGGCGCTGACGGGCCTCGGTGTTATACATACTCCGCCAATGATCGGCGCTCACCTGCGCTGCATCCCGATCGCGCTGGGCCTCGGCTAGTTGGGTTTTGAGGCTGCGGATTTCCGCGAGCCACTGCACCACCTCTTCACTCATGAATGGGTCTCATTGGGGGATAAGCTATATGCAATTATGCCAGACAGACTCTCAGACAGACGCCCTTTGAAACTGCCCCGCTTTATTTTGCTTTTTCGCTACCTGACTGGGTCAGTGGTGCGAGCAACGCTCTTGCAAATCTGGCGACAGCGGCTCAATGGTCTGGCCGCAGAGATGGCCTATAGTTCCCTGCTGGCCCTGTTCCCTGCGATTTTAGCGCTCCTGACGGCGATCGGCCTCTTTGAAGAATCATTGCAAAATCTGTTGCAATCGCTGATCAGCCCCATTGTGCTCCAAGACCAATCCTTACAGGGGATTTTGCAATTCTTGGTTGCCAGCCTCAGAGTCGCGGTGCCTGACTTGATGTGGGAGCTGCTGGGTAATTTTGTGGTGGAGGTGACTCGCGCCAAGAACCATCGTTTGTTTTCGATTAGTTTTGTCGCTGCGATTTGGATTGCCTCTTCGGCGGTTTGCACGACGATGAATGCCCTGGATCAAATTCATCATATTCCCCGCCCGGCTCGCCGACCCTTTTGGCGATCGCGCAGCATTGCCATTGCCCTCACCTTAGCGAGTATTTTTCTGCTCGCGGGGGCCGCCTTTTTTGTCTTTCTGGGTAATCAATTGATCAATTGGGCGATCGAAGCGATTGAAAATCTGCCCATCTCCCAGTCTGAGCAGGGTGCCTATTGGTTGCTGCGCACTTGGCGTACCCTGAGTCTGCCCTTTGTCTTTAGCTGGGTGATCATCGCCTTTGTGCTGCTCTACCGCTTTGGGCCGAGCCGCTGGCAACGGGGGTGGCCGCTCTTGCCGGGGGCGATCCTGGGGGCCATCTTGTGGCTGGGCAGTGCAAGCCTGTTTCGCATCTATGTGGACCAGTTCAGCGCCTATAACCGAGTTTATGGTTTGGTGGGGGCATTTATGGTGTTGATGATTTGGCTGTATCTCAGTTGCTTGATTTTGCTGATTGGCGGCCAACTGAATGTGACCTTGGCCGAGGCGATGGAGCAGGAGGAGAGACAATTAAGGGGCGATCGCTAGACAATTTATTACGCATTATGATTAATGAATGCCCAAGTCATCTCTGGAGACACCCCACTCGTTCTGCTATTGATAGCTTGGCCAAGCGGTTTGACTTGCCAAACGATGAAAAAATGCAAGATTGGGAATATGAAGTTGCTGACCCAGATCGGGTAGCAGAGTTCATCGATGCCTATAAAAGTGGTGAACTTTCCGAAGACGAAAGATTTACGATCATGGAAACCATTATTCAATCATTCGAAGACCAGGAAAAACCGCTAGAAGAAAATAAGGAGTGGCAGGAAGTCCTACGTTTAATCGAAATAAATCTTGATCTGCATATATGTACTGTTTGGTATTGGTCGTTAGTAGAAGATGAACCTAAAGACAAAAGCGAATGGTGGAAGGTCACCCCGTTCATCCGGCCAATTTTGGCAAGAAATTGTTACAAATACACCGAACAAGACGTACACAGTCGGATCCACTCCTCTCTACACGAGGAGTACGCTGCTGATACGGAGCAATAGACCAAGATAATTCCCTGGAGTTTGTCATGATTTCGGAGAACCCATAGCGTAGGCTAACCGTCTACGGCGGGCGAGACGCCCGTGCTACGGAGCGGTCAATTTTTAACCCTCATTCATTTGCCATGCAATACCTCTACCTCCACGGTTTTGCCTCTAGTCCCCAGTCCACCAAAGCCCAATATTTGCGCGATCGCTTCGCTGAATGCGATCGCCCTCTCGAAATCCTTGACCTCAACCAAGGCGACTTTACCCACCTTACCCTCAGCCGCCAAATTCACCAAACCGTTGCTCATTTCCAGGATCAAGAAACCCCGGTCACACTGATAGGTTCGAGCTTTGGGGCGCTGACCGCAGTTTGGGTGGCTCAAACCCAGCCTCAAGTGCAGCAACTGGTGTTGCTGGCTCCGGCTTTTGGTTTTCCGCAAACTTGGGTTGAACGCTTGGGAACCCAGCAACTGGCCCAATGGCAGGAAGACCAATATTTAGCGATTTATCATTATGGCGATCGCCAAGAGCAGCCATTACATTACGACTTCTTCCGAGATGCCCAGCAGTATGATCTAGCCCAGGCAACCCGCGACCTACCCACCCTGATTCTGCACGGCCTTCATGATGATGTTGTCGCCATTGAGCAATCTCGCGACTATGCAGCCGGACATCCCGGCGTTGAGCTAGTTGAACTCGATAGCGACCACAGTCTTAATAACAAGTTGCCGGAGATTTGGCAGGCAATAGGGCAATTTTTGGCGATTGCCTAACCCCATCCGGTTCTGGTGTAGAGTTGCCAGAAACGGGTTAAGAGAACGCACCATGAAGCTCTACAAATGGCAAACCTACTGTTGTGCCTACGATCAGCACGATCCCCCAAGCGGTGAGAGCAACGGCTCGCCCTTGTTGCTGATCCATCCCATCGGCGTGGGTTTAGGACGCTGGTTTTGGCATCGCTTCATTCAGGCTTGGTTTGCTGCTGGCTACCGCAACCGGATTTATAACCCTGATCTGCTCGGCTGTGGCGATAGCGATATGCCACGGGTTGCCTACCATTCTGAAGATTGGGGACGACAGTTGCATGGCCTGATGCAAGAGCGGATTCAAGAACCAGTGGTGATTGTCGCTCAGGGGGCGTTGTTTCCGGTGGCGATCGCCTGTGCGCAATTGTTCCCCGAACAGATCAAAGGCATTGCCCTTTCGGGGCCACCGGCCTGGCGCTTGATGACCACACCCACCAGCACCCGAGCCCAGCGGATTGCCTGGAACCTGTTTGATACGCCTCTGGGAGTTGCCTTCTACGCCTATGCTCGCCGTCGCGCGTTTCTGGACTCCTTTTCGCAGCGGCAACTGTTTGGCCGTCCGGAAGATATCGATGCTACTTGGCTGGATCAGTTGCAGGCGGGGGCGAAGCAGCCGGCCAGTCGTCATGCGGTGTTTTCCTTCCTTTCAGGGTTTTGGCGGCAGGACTATGGTGCGGCGATCGCCGCCCTCCCCTGCCCCACCTTGACCGTCTTTGGTGAAAGTGCCTCCAGCGTCACCAAGGGCTACGTTGAAACGGCCGAGGAGCGTCTGGCGGCCTATCTCCAGCATTTACCTCAGGGCCAAGGCGATATCATCCCCGGACGCAACGTATTGCCCTATGAGTCAACCGACGCTTTCGTGGCGGTTGTGGGAAAATTTTGGGCTGATATGATAGAGTCCGCACCTTAATCTCGGAGACTTCCATGCCGCAAGCCAGTGCCCGTCATATTCTCGTCAGCTCCCCAGAGCAATGTGAAGCCCTTAAACAGGAAATTTTAGCTGGAGCAGATTTTGCTGAGGTTGCCAAGCAGCATTCGAGCTGTCCGTCTGGCCGTCAGGGCGGTGAGCTGGGCACATTTAGTCGGGGTCAGATGGTGCCAGAATTTGATCAAGTCGTGTTTACAGGCGAGCTGAATACGGTGCATGGTCCGGTTAAAACGCAATTTGGCTATCACCTGCTAGAGGTTACTAGCCGCACGGCTTAGCGCTGTGTCATACCTTAATTTGTGCATTGGATTACCAGGGGGTTAATCTTTCAAAACATTGGCGGTGTTGGGTTTCGCTGGGCTCAACCCAACCTACTCCCATACACCTTTTCAGTTGTGCGACGGCACTAATGTTCTAAAACACCTGAAACGACCCCACGATCGCCCGCCATTGTTCGGGCATTTGTTGCCAACGTCGTTCCGGCAGCGAAAGATTAAAGGTAAAGAGCTGGTGATGGCGAATCACCGCCCGTGCTAGATTGTGGCGCGTCGGAGCATCGGGCTGGATCAGGGCATATTCCAGGGTGTAATAGGTGACCAAACCGGGCTGCTGGGCCGCTGCGCCGAGAAATTCCAGAAGGGTGTCAGGTTGGCTTGCCTGCAACTGGGCCTGTCGCTCCTGAAAAAAGCGATAACCCACCTCGGTGGCGGTGCCCAATTCGGTAATATTGGCGGTTGTCTCAGGAACTGGGTTGATAATCAGGCTCAGGTTGGCGGTGCGATCAATCGGATCGCGCCACACCTCCACTACTCCCGGAGCAGCCTCCCGCACCGTAATTTCTGTCCAGCCCAGTGGTAGATCAAACGCATAGCCCCGAGCCAAATCCAGATGGTGGGGCAGGGTCGTTACAGCACTACAGCCCAATAAGCCGAGCCAAAGCAGGCTCCCTAAGGTTATGGCAACCCAACGCAGATTAATCATGGGTTTGCAGGTTTGCTGTGTCAATTAGGGGCTGCTTTAAACTTAAAGGCTCTCGATCCGGCACAAGGGGACAGGTGAAATAAAACGTGCTGCCCTCATTGACGACACTTTCAACCCAAATGTGGCCGCCATGCTGCTGGACAATATGCTTGCAGATCGCCAGACCCAAGCCGGTGCCTCCCTTCTGGCGAGAATCAGAGGCATCGACCTGATGAAACCGCTCAAAAATGGTGTCGAGCTTATCGGCCGGAATGCCCCGGCCACGATCGCGCACTTGGACGCAAACCTGTTGCTCCTGGCCACTCGCCTGGAGCGTAATCGTGCTCTGGGGGGGCGAGAACTTGAGGGCATTACTGAGTAGATTGGTAAGCACTTGCATCAAATAATCGGGGTCTGCCCAAACCTGGAGCTGGGGATCGGTGGTCAGGGTGTCGATTTGAATTTGATCTGAAGTGGCGATCGCAGCCAAATTCTGACTGCTTTGATTGAATAAATCCACCACCCGACAAGCTTGGAGATTGAGACTAAACTGCCCCGATTCCAGACGCTGGAGATCCAGAATATCGTTAATCAGCCGACTCAGGCGAGTGGTGTTATTGGCCGCGATCGTCAGCATTTGCTGCCCTTGGGCATTAAACGCCCCCAGTTTCCCCGTCTCTAGCAATTTCACCGCACCATGAATCGAGGTGAGCGGTGTGCGCAGCTCGTGACTGATCACCGAGACAAACTCATCCTTCATGCGCTCAATGGCCTTGCGCTCAGTAATATCCTGGTGCGTCCCTGTGATCCGCACCGGATTGTTGTGGTCGTCACGCTCAAAGACCTTGCCATGGGCTAAGATCCAGACCCATTCACCGGAGCGATGGCACATCCGGAACTCGGCTTGATATTCAGATGCATCACCGTGCAAATGCTTCTGGAGTAGCGCCAACGTGGGCTCTAGATCCTCAGGATGGACGCGAGAGTGCCATTCATGGTAGTAGTCATTGGCAAGTTCATCGGGTTCATACCCCAACAGGCGCTTCCATTGCGAACTCAGGTAAGAGGTATTGCTGGGCAGATGCCAGTCCCACAAACCCAAGTTGCTACTCTGGAGCGCCAGTTGCAGTCGCTCTTCGCTCTGGCGTAATTCTTCTTCATTGCGCAGGCGCTCCAATTCTGCTCCCGCCCGCGCCGCAAAGAGCTGCAAGATCAGGCGGGGCAATTGTAAATCCGTCAGTGGCCGGGCGTCCATAATTGCTAGATGACCCAGCACCTGCTGGTTACTATCCACGAGGGGAATTGCCGCATAGCTCTCCACACCCAGCATCACCAGGTCTTGATCGTTGGGGAAAGACTGCTGCACCCGCTGGGGATAGAAGCAGAGTTCTCGATCGGTAAAAACATTGCCACAAGGCGTGTCTTTGAGATCGTAGGTAAAGTTCTCCCCAAAGTCGTTGCCCATCCAAAAGGCCAGCGTTTCAGCGCGGGTGGGGGGATCATCCAAACAACGGGTCACAAAGGCGTATTGGATTTCGAGAACTTTAGCAAGCTCTTGGATCAGAGCTTGGAAGAATTCCTGGCCAATTTGGGCAGCGGTTTGCTCAATCAGTACCTGAAGGGCTTGCTCGGTGCGTTTGCGATCGCTGATATCTTCAGCAACCCCAATCACCCGGTAGATCTGACCGCTGGCATTGCGGATGGGAAAGGCGCGATCGTGAATCCAGCGCACCTGGCCATCGGGGCGCACAATCCGATATTCGGTATTGTATTCTTTAGTGTCCATCTGCCGAAAGAGCGCTTGCATGTGTGCGCGATCCTCGACATGGATGGTTGAAAGAATCTTAAAATCCACCCGCAAGAGTTCCTCGCGGCTGCGTCCCCAAATCTTCTCATAGGCAGGGGATGTGTAAAGCAGCCGCTGGAGCTGGACATCTCGCAGCCAAAACACACTATTGATATTCTCAGCCAGTTGCCGGAATCGCTCTTCACTCTCTTTGAGGGCCAGAGTTGCTGTCCGCCGTTCTAGCTCACCTGCCACGATTTCACCCACTAAGCGAACTAATACAATCTCATCGGTATTCCATTGCCGTGGGCCGGTGACCATATTGCAGGCTAAGCACCCGATGAGCTGCTCGCGAACCACGAGGGGAACCTTTAGCGTTGCGGTGATCTGATTCGCTTGCCAACTGTCCTGAAGGTGCTCCAATTCTGGGGGAATATGGTTCACATTCGGAACATTGAGTATCAACCATTCTCCTTGGGCGTTTTGCAGGAGTAGTTCCTGTACAGAGCGTTCTGGGGAACATTCGCAAAAATTCAGGGTGGGGTTCACACACCATTCCTGGATGCAATTGAGTGCATTGCCACTGCGTTGGAGCACATAGCAGTGCTCCAGTTTGAGAAACTGCCCGAGCCTCGCGATCGCATTCTGAATGCCCTGATCTAACTCTGTGGGTTTGAGCTGCATAAACTGGGCAAAGATCTGCGCGACTAATTGCTCCCGCGCCAGTTGAGTTTGTAGCTCTAGCTTGGCTTGCTTGAGTTCAGTGACGTCTATGGTCGTGCCAAAAACCCGGATCACCTGGTCATAATCACTCAAGACCGGTTGCCCTCGGACGTAGACATGACGAATTTCACCATCGGGTCGTATCACACGATAGTCGACCTCATAGGGCTCGGTGGTGATAATGGCTTGCTGCAAGGCTCTTTGCGCAGCGGAGCGATCGTCGGGGTGAATCTGCTGGAGATATTGTTCTTGAAAGATAGTGGCTGACGAATGGACATCGGTTGAGAGCAATTCGTTATTGTTCTCATCTTGGGGTTCAATGCCAAAAATCCGGAACAGTTCCTGAGACCAAGTCGTTTGGCCCGTGATCAGATTGACGTCCCAGTCCCCCACATGGGCCACACGCTGAGCCGCCTCCAAGCGTTGACGGCTGGCTTGGCGAGCGAGTTCAAGCTCGGTTTGGGCGGTAATGTCCCGCGCGACAGCATAAATCTGCTTTTCTTGGTGGTAGGCGACGGCATTCCATTCCAACCAGCGATAGCTGCCGTCAGCGCAGCGATAGCGATTGACAAAGCTGGTGCATTCGGCCCCTTGATGCAGCACTTGGGCTTGAGCGTTGGTGCTGGCGCGATCGTCGGGATGAACAAAATCCAGATAGGGTTGATTGAAAAGTTCGTCGAGTTCGTAGCCGAGGAGATTCGCCCAAGCAAAATTGAGCCGTTTGAAGTACCCTGCGAAGTCAGCAATGCAAAAGAGGTCAGCCGAAATCATAAAGAAGCGATCGCGCTCCCGTTCGGCCTGCTGCAGGGCAACGTTCGTTTGAGTTTGGGTCGCCTTGAGCAAGAGAGCCTGGCGTACCCCTGTGAGCAAGGTCAGGGCCGTAGCGTCGAGGGGGCGATCGCAATCGAGCACAATGGCCCCATAGACTCGTTCCGGGTGCTGGGGGTGATTCAGGGGTAGCAAATAGCCGGGGCGGGCTCGTCCCGGCCAGGCGGCTGGGCAAGGGAGGGGAATGGGCTCGGGCTGCATCCACAACGGACAGCGGATCATCGCCTCAGGTAGGACAACAGCCTGGGGAACGGCTGATGAGACGGCCGTCTCGATCGCATCCTCCACGTTGGATGGTTGGGACGCACGCCAAATCTGGCTCAGGTACAATGTCTTGATTATAGCGGCCACCTCACCCGGTGCATACCAGAACAGTTGCCGGGCGTCTAGCGCCTTACCAACCCAGGCTAAAACCGTCGCCATTGCCTCGGGCCAAGCGGTTTGACTTAGCAGTAAGCTTTGAATCTTGATGAGCTGTGCGATAGCATCACGTGGCTGACTCGTTGACATCAAAATCGCTTCATTCTCAATGGAGTCTGGAATGAACGGCATCATTGGGAGCCCATCTTTATGCAGGTCGTCGGGCAGCATTCACAACAACAGTAGTGAGAAACAAGGCTCAAAAGTTGCTGCTTCCTCTTGGCTAGGGGTAGGCGTGTTCTCGCTTGTCCCATCAGGCTTAGGCGGTTAATGACGATGAGCACGTCCGAGCAGATCCTCACTGGAGCTCTAGCGTAGCAGTTGCTTGTGAAAAAGCTGTGAAGGGTCGAGCCGGGCGTCCAATTCTTCACGCTTGTGCGTTTATGATTCTTCCCCTAGCGGGTACTCGACTGCCCTACTCAAAGTAGCCTAAAGTGATAGCCAAGTGACTTTTTCTTCCCAACAAAATGCCATGCAAGTTGGACTTCAGCCCCTGCTCAATGATTTGCATATTGATGCCCAACAGGGCAACACCCAGCGCCAATTGTCGATTGGGGTGCGGGCGATCGCCAGCGAGGGAGAAACCGATTTGCCCCTGAACCTTTGCTTGGTGCTCGATCATAGCGGCTCCATGAATGGTCAACCCCTCAAGACCGTCAAGCAAGCTGCGACGACGCTGGTCGATCGTCTTACACCGCACGATCGCCTAGCCATCGTTGCCTTTGACCATCGGGCCAAACTGATTGTCCCCAACCAACCCGTCACGGATCCCGACGCCCTGAAGCGGCGCATTGCAAAACTAGAAGCGGATGGCGGAACGGCGATCGACAAAGGCATGCAGATGGGCATTGAAGAAGCAGGCAAAGGTCGTCAAGATACCATCTCTCATCTGTTCCTACTGACGGATGGCGAGAACGAACATGGCAACAATGAACGCTGTCTCCAGTTTGCCCAGCTCGCTCTAGAACACAACATCACGGTCAATAGTTTGGGTTTTGGCGATCATTGGAATCAGGATGTGCTGGAGCAGATTGCCGATCATGCGGGTGGGACATTAGCCCACATAGAAGAGCCGGAGCAAGCCCCCGCTACCTTTGAGCAACTTCTCCAACGGGCCCAATCCGTGGGTCTGACCAATGCTTATCTTCATCTTGAGTTAACACCCCAAACACGTCTGGCTGAACTCAAACCCGTGGCCCAAGCTGCTCCTGAGACCGTTGAGCTGACCATCCAGCAAGAGGGAAATCGGGCGATCGTCCGTTTAGGCGACCTCATGCTGGAGGAGCGCATCGTGTTGGTGAATCTATATTTAAGCCAACTGCCGCCGGGTCGTCACGCCATTGCCACGCTGTCGGTTCGCTACGACGACCCCGCCACTGGACAAACTGATCTGGTTTCCGAAACGGTTCCTGTGGTTGTTGAGAGCCAAACGCAGTACCAGCCCTCGCCGAACCTCGCGGTGCAAGGCGCAATTCTCGCCCTCGCGAAATACCGCCAGACCCAGATCGCTGAAACCAAGCTCCAAAAAGGTGATACAGCGGGTGCAGCAACCATGTTGCAAACGGCTGCGAAAACCGCATTGCAACTAGGAGACGAACAGGCGGCTACGGTGCTCCAACGCAGTGCGACTCAACTCCAGTCCGGTGAACCCCTCTCCGCTGCCGATCGCAAAAAGACCCGGATGGCCTCAAAGACCCAACTACGGAGTAGCCCTTAGCATCGCAGTTCAAAGTGCAAAGTGCAAAGTTTAGACTTCAGAGTGCTGGTCAAACAAACATCCTGTCGGGGTTTAACAGAGGGCTCATTGCTGCTGTCTTGTACTCGGGTCGGTTTAGGCGAGTTGGGAGGTTATTCGTGATGAGAGAGCGTTATACCCTCAAACGCCGCTTGGTTAAGGTTGTGGCACGTACCATTCGGCGTTGGCCGTGGGCCGAGCATTGGCTGGTACGCCTCTGTCATTCAGCTTGGGCACGACAGTTTCTTAAAGTAGGGGCGATCGCCTACGCCTACTTGAGCTTAGAGACTCCAGAACTTCGTTTGGCCAAGCTTCAGGGCTACCGGCTCTGGGTCAATCTTGTAGAATACCAGGGAATTTTTTTGTATTTCTTTGGCTGTTCCCTAGAGCCCTTTACCAGCGAAATTGCCACCCGCTTGGTCAAGCCAGGCCAAACCTGTATTGATCTGGGGGCCAATATTGGCAGTTACACCTTTCTGCTTGCCCAGCAAGTGGGACCCACGGGTCAGGTCTATGCCTTTGAGCCGCAACCGAACCTGTATGAATTATTGCAACGCTCAGTGGCTGCCAATCATTGGGGCGATCGGATTCAACTCGAGCCCTATGCGGTTTCGGCTCAGTCCCATCAGCGCCTGCGGCTCTATACGTCAGGGGATTCTGGCAATTCAGGCATCACCTCAATGGTGCGCTATGGCGAGTTTCTGAGTCGCGATCGCTTTATTGAACCGGAAACCATGGCGCTCGACGACTATTGTTACCAACAGCCCATCTCAGACTGCCACCTCCTCAAAATCGACATTGAAGGGGCCGAGTTGCTAGCACTCCAGGGTGCCCAAACGCTCTTGGCGAAGCAGCGGGTTCATCATCTTCTTATTGAACAGGCGGCGGGTAGCTCTGCCCAGCAACTTCTCCTGGATTGGGGATATCAGGGCTGGTTTATTGACGAGACCCAGCGACAACTCCAACCACTGGAGCACCTAGAGCCGGGTTGCTTTGGCAATTACCTGTTTGTGCGGGCTCAAGACCAGCAGGCGATCGCCCAGCAGTTTACGATCGCCCCCTAAAAAAATCCCTGCGGGTCTGGAGTAGACTCGCAGGGAAGCAAATGTTCAGTTAAAGGGAATCTAGGCAAATTGGGCCGCCTCTTGCTGGAGTAAGTAAACTAACGCTTGATCGCCACGCTCACACGCTGCTCTTAGACGCCGGGTGAGCGTTTTGCGAATGTTGCGATGATGGAGCTGGGCGAGGGGATCGACCTGTACCGCAGGCTCGGCCAACTGACATTGATGGGCGAGCGTTGCAACCTGGAGGGTCATTGCTCCTTGGGTCTCCACCATGGGACAGTGTTCGGGCGATCGCAATCGCGCGCTGAGGGGAGTCGGCAACAGCGTCTGCGGTAGATGGTGCGTTGCCCCCCGCTCGATCTTGGGTTGGCTGAGGAGCTCTTGCTCACTCACCTCCAGAGACCAGCGAGTTGGACGTTGATAAGCACCATGGAATTGACGTGGGGTTGAATTTAGCATCTCGTTACTCTCGGACAGTCAAACAGGAATGTGACCCAAATTGAAGGGGCGCTGATTAAGGTTGAGCGGCCCGAACATCGGTCAAACGATCAAAAATAGGCTATCAGTTCAAAATTCACAGAATACATATTGTACAAGCACTCTAAACAGTGAACTTTGCAATTTAAACTCCACCTAGCGGTTGTAGGTGATACCCCGATAGGTCAGCGCCTGGGCGGCCTGCTGGCGGGATTGCTGCTTATGGTGATGGACGCGCCACGGTAAGCCCCGATAATGCCCACCAATTTCACCTTGGGTGGTTTCAACGCTCTGATGGTGGGGTTCATAGGTCTGGCCACGGTAGGACAGTTTCATTGTTCACCTTCCTTGCAATATCAGAATTTTATTCTTATGTATCCAATTTAACATTAAAGCCAAAAAAATGTATTCCTTGTTACAAAAGTCAATGCGGTTTCGACAAATTGGCTTGAGGATTGTTCATCTAATGCAAAATTCTATGATTTCCATTGCCGAGACTCTACACATTACGCGAGATCCTCCCTATTTAGGGCGCGTCATCAATTAATCTCAGAAGCCTGACGGGACAAGCGATAGAGCGCCTGACCCCAAAAAACAGGAAAAGGGGCTGTAAGCTAGACGCAGCAACAGTTTGAAATCTAAATGATGACAGCCCCTAATCCAGAAGCCACAGCCGAGGACTCTCGCCAGCCTGGCCCATTCGTGCTAGGGCGTCAGTCCTGAATCTAGGGCGCGTCATCAATTAGAGCCAGAAGCCTTAAGGGACAAGCGATAGAGCGCCCGATCCAAATAACAGGAGAGGGGCTGTAAGCGAGTCATCGCAATGGTTTGAGGTTCAACTGATGACAGCCCCTAGCGAAACAACCGGGGATAGATACTTCGCCAGGCCAAAACGATGCAAACGACAGCCCAAACCAAGAGCCAGGCTAATGACCAGAGCCAGTGCTCTGGCAAACCCAGCGGCCAGCGCAGGAGATCTGCCAACGCTGCTAGGGGCAGGGCACTGGCAATTTCCTTCAATGGGGTGGGTAAGGTCGTCCGGGGGAAATACGTTCCACAGAGCGTAAACATTGGTACAACGGCTAGAAACAGGGGCACATTCACCTGATCGATCGTCCGGACGACACCGGCTGTTAGTAACCCGGCTGCGCCAAAGAGCAGACTGCCGAGGAGAATAATCGGCAATGAGAGTAGGAGATAGGACAGCGAGAGCAATCCCCAAGCGATCGCCACGACGCCTGTGGCGATCGCCGCAATCAGTCCCTTGGTCGCCGCCCAAAGCAGCTCCCCCGCAAACACCTCGCTAAAGGTCAGAGGCGTGGTCAAAATCGCTGTCCAAGTGCGTTGATATGAGAGGCGAATGTAGCTAGCATAGGCCCCTTCACTGTAAGACTGGAACAAAATGCCCACCGCTATCATGCCGGGTGCCAGAAAGCGCAGGTAGGCAACCTCTGCGCCGTTATATGTGACCTGCCCCACCAGCGGTGTCAGGCCAAAGCCAAAGGCGACCAAATAAATTAAGGGCTCTGAGAGGGGTGGCAAACTATTCACCAGCCAGGTTTTTTGATAGACCCGCGCGTTGCGTCGCCAAGCGGCGTAGACGCCCCAGAGGGTCATGGGGGATTGGTGTTGCATTTCACGGGGTAAAGGGTAAGGGGGCAGGGGGAAGGGTTAAAGGTGAAAAGTTAAAAGTTAAAAGTTCAGACGGTGGGAAAAACTTTTAACTCATTACCTAAGGCTCAAATTTAAAGGTTCAAAGTTAAAAGTTCAGATGGTGGAACAAACTTTTAACTCATCACTTTTAACTTTGAACTGTTGAGCGCCTGGCCAGTCAGGCGCAAAAATACATCTTCAAGGTTGGCGCGGCGGCGGCTGAGGCGTTGAGGGTGTAGGTTGCTCAGGCGCTCCCAAAGGGATTCGCCGCCCGTGGTGGGCAGGGCGATAAGTTGGCCGATGCCGAGTGAGCGCCACCACGTTTTAAACTCCGCTACCAGGGGTTCAATGACTTCAATCGTTAGACCTTCGACTTCAATCACTTCTTTACCCACTGTTTTGGTGATCAATTCTGTCGGTGTCCCCGAGTCGATCACCTGGCCCTGTTGGAGCAGCAGCAGGCGATCGCAGAGTCGCTGTGCTTCATCCATATAGTGGGTCGTGAGCAACAGGCCGCAACCCTGTTGCTTGAGCTGGGTCACCATCCGCCAGAAGTCTTGTCGGGCATCGGGGTCAAGTCCGGTGGTGGGTTCATCTAGAAAGACAATCTTGGGCTGGTTGAGCAGCGCCCGCGCCAGTACCAGACGCCGTTTCAGACCACCGGAGAGTTCATCAATACGGTGCTTGGCATAGGCCTGCAAGCCCACCTCAGCCAGCAGTTCTCCAGCGCGAACCTGGGCGGCTTTACCCGTGATGCGATAAAAACTGGCAAAATAGCGCAGATTGTCAAAGACGTTAAAGTCGGGGTCAAGATTGTCGTCTTGGGTGACAATGCCCATCTGGTAGCGCGCCTTGCGCCCCTGGCTCTGCACATTTAAGCCGTTCACCTGCACAAAACCCTGCGAGGGAACCACGGCACCGTAGAGCATGCCCACTGTCGTGGTTTTGCCTGCGCCATTGGCCCCCAGGAAGCCTAAGACTTCGCCATTTTCGAGGGTGAAATTAACGCCCTGCACGACGGCGCGATCGCCGTAATGTTTCCATAAGCCGTAGGCTTGCAGCACCATAAACCCTCATGTACTTGTTTGACTGAAGTTGACTGTAATACAGGATACTACAGATTGCCGCGAACCTTAGCATTGGGTTAATCAAACCCCTGCAACGATTCTTTATCAGCCAAGCCAGAGGACAGCAGTATGATCAGAACAATAGGGAATTCGCCAAACGCCTGCTATGCCTTGGTTTGTCAAGATTGAATCTGGAATTGTGGATAAAGCCATTTTTGATCAACATGTGCCAGCCCATTGCGCCTACGTGCGATCGCTGATTGAGCAAGGACATCCGGCTCAGACCGGATATTGGGCAGAACGCGGCGGCGGGATGTTGGTGTTTGAGGCGAGTTCGCTGGCTGAAGCGCAACAGATTGTGGAAAATGATCCACTGATCCAAAACAACTGTGTCACCTACGAACTCCATGAATGGTGTGTAGTGGTGCCCAAGACTCAATAATGGGCGATTTGTGTCCTTATTATTTAGAACATCATCTCCCATACCGTCAAGATAGGTTCAAAGCGTCATGTTAAATCGATATCAATGTTTGTTGGTAATGTTGGGTAGCACCATTATGCTTGGACAGCCATCGATAGTCCATGCTCAAGCATCTCCCTCTCCAACCGCTCCATCCCAAACGATGCAAGATCTGCTGGAGCAACTTGAAAGTTACTCCGGCCTTGGGCTGCCAATGGGACGCTCCATGATCGGTGATACACAATTGACGCAGGCTGAGGATGCTGTTTCGCTCGTTGCGCTAGCGAACCGCTACAACTGCCTTCCAGATGAACCAGACTATCGGTTTTCTAAAGATAAACCAGTAGGTCGCTATCGGTTTGCTTCGGCCCTTGCTGTCTGTGCAGAACATCTGTATAAAATTGCCATCCAGACAGGTTCTATTGAATTTATCAACGCTGAAGATCGTGCAACCTTCCAGCGTCATGTACAGGCGTTTGAACCTGAACTAACCTTCTTCGATATTGCACAAGAGAATTTCGCCTTCTTGGGTGGGGTAGTGGCAGCCAGGCAGGACAATATATCTTTCGCCGTCACAGTATCTATCGTGCCGATGGCAGGGCTTGAATTTGTTGATGTTAACGGTGGTTACAGCTTACCTAGTACTATTTACAGTGAAAATGCTGGCGACCAATTATTAGAAACCTTGCCCCTAGATGATGAAGATGATCGCTTGATAACTCGTTTATCAACAGGTTGCCTACCCCCTCTATCGCTATCAAGCCCCACCGCTGAAGTGGATAATGGTGCTCCCCTCTCACAGTTCATCGTTGCTGATGATTTTGTTATTGCTAATCAAAGCAATTTTGTTTTCACTAGCATGATGAATTACGCTAGCAACTACACGATTCAGGAGATGCTCCAACCCTGAGCGGCGATCGCCACTAATTCCCTGCTAGAATTTAGCTGCACGATCCGGGTGAGAATCAACTGTACCCCGTCTTGCAGATTTTTCGGCATTTGAGCCAGTTGGCCATCGCTCCCCCATAACCCCTATTCAGCCGACCATTCAGCGATCGCCCCGACCACAAACGCTTCAATACTCTCCGTGTCCTGTTGCCAAGCGGCCAGTTCCCCCGCCCGGTAGGCGGCGATCGCCTGCTGCCGGAGTTCGGGGGTGCGATCGACGAGTTGAATGGCTTGAAAGGCAATGATCTCTGTATTGCGTTTGTCCGCTTGGGTTTTCGCGGTTTCGATCACTTGTTGGAGTTGGGTCAGAACGTCTGGTGAGTGATTAACAGTGTCATGGTCATTTTTCATCATTTGTCTTCACCCTTTGAGAGAATCCGTAGTGCAGGCGTCCCGCCTGCCACAGTTGGTTTGATTCTGCCGCCTGCTGCTATCCCTGCGACTTCACCTTTAAACTTCTTAACCGATTCAACGCTGCGGCCAACTCTAGAGGGCGAAACATGGCCAAATCCCCTTGGGGAGACGAATGTAAAATGTCTAGACCCGCTTGAGCCAGTGCTGCCATCACCGCATCGAGAATTTCTGGTAGGGTGCGTCGGCCATCAATGATGTGCTGCTGTTTGGCATAGACCAGGGTGGCAGCGATCGCCCGCACTTGATCCGGGCTGACAATTTGCTCCACGGCCCCGAGATCAATTTCTTCCGTGCCAAAGCCCACCGCATCGACATTGCGCACCTTGAGCTTGACATCCCGCTTGCCCCGACTGGGGTCAATACTCTCGGGTCGGGGAATCCGGGGGGTCATCGGGCCAAATTGCTTGCCGCCTTCCGGTTGGCGATCGCTGGCGTAGTCACGGGCGATCTGCTGGGCTTGGGCCGTGACATCGGCAGGAATAAACTGCTCTAGGGCAATCACCGTATCCGCCACATCAAAATAGTCACCGCTGCCGCCCATGACCAGGATGGTGGAAACGCCCTGCTCCTGAGCCAACTGCTGAATCTTGTCGATCAAGGGCGTGATCGGCTCCTGGGACTTGTGGATGAGCTGCTGCATGCGGCGATCGCGGATCATAAAGTTGGTGGCTGCGGTGTCTTCATCCACCAGCAGCACGCTTGCTCTTGCTTCGAGCGCTTCAATAATATTGGCGGCCTGGGAGGTGCTGCCGCTGGCATTGGCCGTCGAAAACTGCGCAGTGGAGCGGCCCTGGGGCAGTTGGTTGATAAAGGGGGAAATGTTGACCCCGGTGACCGCCCGGCCGTCTTCAGCCCGGATTTTCGCTGCCGCCAGATGGGTCACCACAAACTCCCGACCATCCCCTGGCAGATGATTATAAATACCCCGCTCCAGCGCCCGCAGCAGCGTCGATTTGCCGTGGTAGCCACCGCCCACGATCAGCGTAATGCCCCGGCGAATGCCCATGCCCTTAATGGGGCCCCCATTGGGGCGCTGGAGTTCGACTTCGAGCGCTGGCGGGGATTGCCAGGGAATCGCCTGGGTTTGGAGAGGGCGATCGTCCACACCACTGTGCCGGGGCAAGATCGCGCCATTGGCAACAAAGGCAATCAGACCCTGCTCGATGAGTTGGTGGCGCAGGGCAGTGGTGTCCTCAGCGGTTTCCACATGACGGCTCAGGGCGCTGGCGTTGAGATTGTTGTAGAGGAGTGATCGCTCGACCAACTCGGGGACATCTTCACAGAGTAAGCCCGCCGCCTGCCGCCCCAAGATCCGCCGTCCTCGGGCTGGCAACCCCACGACAAACCGCAGTTCAACCCCCTCGGAGCTCACCGTAGCGGCGGAGTGCTCCAGGATTTCTTGCCCCAAGTGCGTTACTTCAATCAGGCCACTCTTACCGGAGCCGCGATCGCTACTGAGATCAGCGGCGGCCTGATCAAATTGGCGAATCAGATAGTCTTGGAGGGCGATCGACCGACTTTTCACATCATAGGTCTCAGGCGGAAACTGGGCGATGGCTTGGGGCACCTGCACCCGTACCCGACTCGGCGCAGCAAAGGGATCACCCTGCACATAGTCGATAGAAAGCGTAAATGCAGGGAATTGATATGTACCTTTGAGGTCTTTATAGGCTTTGTAGCTGCCACCATCCAGACGATGCAACAATTGGCGTAGATGTTGGTGCGAATGATTTTGGTGCGACGGTTGGCCGGGGGACATTTGCAAAACTGTCCCTCACGCCGTCTGACTGGGTTGCAACAAGGCATCCCGCCAGACCTCCACCGTACCGCGATAACGACGCGCCGAAAAACTGTTGGAGAGGTGGTCGAGCGATCGCTGGTAGTCGGCAAGGGCTAAATTCCAGTCACCGCGCAGGTGATAGGCACGACCTCGTTCGCCATAGACGCGTCCCCGGAGGCGGGTACTCAAGACCAAGACCAGCTCAAAATTCTCAATCGCCAGGTCATATAAGCCCATATCGCGGTAAGTAATCCCTTGGTTGACCCAAGCCCGGAGGTTACCAGGGTTCAAGTCAAGGGTGATTTGGTAGTCCGCGATCGCCGCCGCAAGCTGCCCTAGGGCGACCTGGCAATTGGCCCGGTTGTTGTACGCCCCATCCAGCCGGGGGTCGAGGGCGATCGCCCGGTTATAGTCAGCCAGCGCCAACCCATACTGCTGGAGCCGAAAGTACATCAAGCCCCGATTGTTGTAGTCCGAGGCGCTGTGGGGCTCGGTGGTGAGGATGTTATCGAGCAGCGCGATCGCCTCGGGATATTGCCCTTGACTGGCCAGAGTCATCACCTGAGCCCGCTGGGCTCGCAGCGCACGGGCATCAGCCGTGCCTGCACCAGAGAAGGGACTGATAGAAGAGGAGTGGGTATGGCTCAGACTACTCATGGGGGTGAATCTCCAAAGTCGCTTATTAAAAATCCTATGAAGCGATCGGTCTGAGCGGTGGGTGAACTGTGTCACTCCCTCAGTCGTCCTGAATAGAAACCTTGCGACATTCGCTAGCTTTGCAAGATGCAGGTGATCACGCCATAGGAGATCGCTGTTATTTAAATCCCCAACTCGGAATGGCTTAACTCCATAAGCGGGGTGCTGAATTTATATTGCTTTAAGATCTATTCAAGGCGGTTTCCGGCAAAATTGAATAGAATTACAGATTTGTTTTATGAATAATCGCTCCACCCATACCCCTGTGGGGATCACGGCTGATATTACGGGCACAGACTATTGTGTCTTCGGTCTAGCGACGTGTTTCATCCGCCAAGAGGGCGAGGTTACTCCGGTTCAAGTGATTGAACCGATCCCCTCAGCGGCCCTGGAAACCCTGGCCAAAGGCATTGCCACTTCCTATCAATGGGCCCGAGCCCTAACGGTCGGCTCGTTTTTGGCTCAGGATGGGGAAACCATACAGGTTCCTCCGGAGTTTCCCACCAATGCTCATCTCTGTGAGAACTTTACAGAGCGGGTGATCGCCGCAGCTCGAACCTACCAAAATCAGCCCGATGCCCAAGCCATCATTCCCCTCGGTCAGCAGAACCAAGACTTCAACTACTCCACTGAACGGACGCGCGTCCTTAATGCGGAAAACATTGTGAGCACTGAAGACAATGTGAAGCAGCATTCCTATACCCATCAAGTGCTTTGACCCGTTATCCAAGTCAGCTATCATGCTAAAACTCTACGGTGGGGCGCGCAGCCGAGCCTCGATTGTGCAATGGTATCTCGAAGAAATCGGTGTGCCCTACGAATTTGTGCTGCTGGATATGGCTGCAGGCGAACACCGTCAAGCCGACTATCTGGCACTTAACCCCATGGGCAAAGTCCCGGCTATCCAAGAGGATGGCCCCGAAGATCAACCCTTCACGCTCTGGGAATCAGGGGCAATTCTGCTCTATCTGGCCCAAAAGCATGGTCACTGGCCCGCAAGCCTGGAAGCGCAAGCACAAATTTATCAATGGGCCTTTTTTGCCAACGCCACCCTCAGTGTGGCTCTGATTAACGAAGCGACCCGCGATGCCGAACTGCCCCGTCTACTGGGGCCGGTGGATCAAGTATTGGCCCAGCAGCCTTTCCTGGGCGGCTCGGAATTTGGCGTCATTGATGCAATTCTCGGAGCAATCTTGTCTTACGGTGTCCTAATGTTTAAACTCGACTACATGCCGTATCCGGCGATCGCCGCCTACGTAGAGCAACTGATGGCCCGACCCGCCTTCAAGAAGGCAATTTTGAAGCAGGGTTAACACTGAGTCTCTGAAATGATTCGGTGGGCAATGCCCACCCAGCCCTTTAAACGCGAACAAGTGTATGGAGAAAGAACCACTAGAGTAGGAGGCAGAAACAAAGCAGAGGGGAACGAGGAGATGCTCTCCACCATACTGGAAAAATTCGTAGAAGCAAGCCCAGTCAGTGTGATGGCG
>JBCDEB010000110.1:0-24956 GCA_039180005.1 Cyanobacteria bacterium P01_G01_bin.54
ATTTACTTTGAAAATAGACAATGTTAATACTCTTGCACCAAGTAAATGAAGCTAGCGAGATCCCCCCGGCTACGCCGACCCCCTTGGTAAGGGGGTTTTCATCGTTGGGGGTGATAACCCGTCATGACTCGTTGGTATGATGACAAGCTCTAGACATTGCAACTGACTCTGTAACATATCTTTAAGAAATAATGATTAAATACTTATCAGTGGGTAATAATTGAACTGAATTTCAAATAACTTTATAATTCTAAACAGGCATCTTGTCCTTTGCCAGTCACTAGAGCACCTGAATTCATTGGAGAAACAATAAAAATGATCGATTTAACTCTCATTGCTGCCGCTTCCACGCTTCCCCTATCGACGGGGTGGACGCCAACCACAGGAATCGTGATGGTTGTCTGTAACATCATTGCGATCGCCATTGGCAAGACCACGATGGCGGAGCCGGGTGCGGGCGAAGCGTTACCCATGCCGACAATGTTTGGTGGGATGGGCTGGCCTGCGCTGCTCGCGACCATGAGCTTTGGTCATATCCTGGGCTTTTTAACCTTGGTTCTGCTCAACGCCCACGGCGTAGTTTAGTTTGACTGCGAATTAACCTAAGGTAAGAGTGATGGCGACCCCAAGCCTGCTGGGGTCGCCATTTTGAGCAATGAACCTGAGTTCTGGAGAAGCGAAGCGATCGTATTCCTCAAAACACTGAAATCTCAATGTCAAACCCGGTTGTCAGAGGGCCAGCCCTCCGACACCGCCCGCTGAGGTGGAGATTGCCACCTCAGACTTCTGCAATAGGGGGCCAGTATTGTTGATTCGCTGAGTTTCAGAGTCTTACGTGATGTCTGCTTATTCAAAACTCACGCTGACTATTGCAGCGCCAACTCTAAGTTATAGGTTGGTGTTGAGGGTCGCGAAACCCAACACAACCATTGCTGATACTGGGTTTCAAGATTCAATTCAATCTGCATGACTCCCCTCATTTCACTCTTAACATTGAATCGCGCCCAAGATATCAGGGTCTCGTTTTTAGACCCTCACGGCCTAACGCTTAACGCCTACACATTGCACTTAAACCCAGAGTTAATAGGAAATCTGGAGAATAGAGACCAAGATTGAGGGTTGAGTGGAACCGTGACGGGCAAGATGCCCGCGCTACAGGCTCTAAAACCCGACTAACCGTAGTGCAGGCGTTACGCCTGCCAGCACGGGATCTACATGAACTGCTCCGGTAGAAAATCCTGCAAAGTGAACAATCCAGGCATTACCCCTACCCCATAGACAATTGCTGCAAACCTGAACCAGCATCACCCAACGCTATGACTCGCCTTGATCCCCAGGCGCTGACGATATCAAGCCCAAAATTCCGTAGCGATCGCTACATCAGGTAACAAAATCCTAATAAATCCTTAAATTCGCCGGAGGGGCAAGTTAGACTAAAGGTATCCCAAACCCAAAGACCTTAATTTTAAAACCCCAGAAGATGATAACACAAGCTCGCCAATAAATACGGATTTCTTCGACCAGTTTGTAACCACTTGATTGTCGGTTCTCAAGCCTGTTTGGGCGAAATACGTTGGCTTGATTCAGGTTGCTTTCCTGAATTGTATAATGCTGAAATGCTTACTGTGAAAGCAGTGAGGGATAATCGCATGGTCGATCGCTGTGTTCAACCCATCCGTTTCTCTCTTCTTTGATCAACCAGACAGAGATCTGAGTGAGGGAGTGATGAACTCAGCCTCATGACCTTCTACACAAGATAATTGTGTGGCAATTTATGCTGCTTGAATCAAGGTTTTAATGATTGATCGAGCTGAGCTTGATGGCATCTCTTGTGGTTCGGAAAGGGCGATCGCCAGCCCATTTCTAAATGGGGCCGTTGGCTTGGGATGATTTCCGCTTTGGAGCTTTTGGACGATGGTCAATCCTGTTTCCCTTAATCCTGTTGCCCACCCCACCCGCGAAAAATCGCTGATTCTCTGGCTCAATGAAGTCAACCATCAAGATGTGCCGCTCGTCGGGGGCAAAAATGCCTCTCTGGGTGAGTTGATTCAACAGTTGCAGCCTCAGGGCATTAATGTGCCGATGGGCTTTGCGATTACCGCCGCAGCCTATCAGTATTACATTGATCAAACGGGTCTGGAGCCCCAACTGCGACGCTTGCTGGCAGATTTAGAGGTTAATAATGTCAAGGCCCTGCAAATTCGGGGTAAACAAATCCGCACCCTGATTCTTCAGACCCTTTTCCCCAAAGACCTCGAAGATGCGATCGCCCTCGCCTACAAAAAACTCTGCCAAAACGACGGCTGTAGCACCCAACTCGACAAGCAGCTCGACTCACTCCACCACGAGCTTTGTGCAGCCCAAACCCAGGATGTCGATGTTGCCGTGCGCTCTAGTGCCACCGCTGAAGACCTGCCCGAGGCCAGCTTTGCCGGCCAGCAAGAAACCTATCTGAATGTGCAGAGCGTCAAAGGGGTGTTGGAAGCCTGCCACAAATGTTTTGCCTCGTTGTTTACCGATCGCGCCATTTCCTATCGCGCCCACCATGGCTTTGACCATTTTGAGGTTGCCCTCTCGGTGGGAGTGCAAAAGATGGTGCGCTCCGATCTCGCCACCTCGGGCGTGATGTTCTCGATTGATACCGAAACGGGCTTCCCCAATGCCGCCTTGATCACCGCTGCCTATGGCTTGGGAGAAAACGTGGTGCAGGGCGCAGTCAATCCGGATGAGTTTTTGGTCTTTAAGCCCACCTTGGCTCAGGGCGCAGAACCCATTCTGCAAAAACGTTTGGGCTCTAAAGCGATTCGCATGGTCTACGACCTTGGCGGCTCGAAGCTCACCAAAAATGTCGAAGTGCCGGAGCCCGATCGCCAACAGTTTTGCATCACCGACGCCGAAATCTTGCAGCTTGCGAAATGGGCAGCTCAGATCGAAGCCCATTACTCCGCCGTGCGGGGACTGCCCACTCCCATGGATATTGAATGGGCCAAAGACGGCTGCACCGGAGAACTTTTCATCGTCCAGGCCCGCCCCGAAACCGTGCAGTCCCAAAAGGCGACCCAGTTACTCACCAACTATCAATTGCAGGGTCAGAGCATCGTGCTGACCCGCGGTCGGGCTGTGGGGGCAGCGATCGGCCAGGGCCGCGCCCGTGTGATTCACAATGTGGCCAATATCACCGACTTTCAACCGGGTGAAGTGCTCGTCACCCATCGCACCGACCCCGACTGGGAGCCGATCATGAAGCAAGCGAGTGCGATCGTCACCAACCAGGGCGGGCGCACTTGCCATGCGGCGATCATTGCGCGAGAGATGGGTATTCCGGCGATCGTCGGCTGTGGCGATGCCACCACCCTCATTCCCACCGGTCAAAACATCACCGTCTGTTGTGCGGAGGGCGAAACGGGACGGGTTTACATTGGACTGTTGCCCTTCACGAAAACCGAAACCCCGATCGCAGATTTACCCGCCACCCGCACCCAAATCTTGATGAATGTGGGCAACCCAGATTTGGCGTTTTCCCTCGCCGGTATCCCCGCTGATGGCGTGGGCTTGGCACGACTAGAATTTATCATCGCCAACCAGATCCAAGTGCACCCGCTGGCATTGTTGCGGTTTGAGGAACTCAATGACCCGGCTGCAAAGCTGCAAATTGCCACGCTCACCGCCCAATATGCCCATAAACCCGACTTCTTTGTGGACAAACTGGCCCAAGGCGTGGCAACGATCGCCGCTGCCTTTTATCCCCAACCCGTCGTGGTGCGGCTCTCAGATTTCAAATCCAATGAATATGCCAACCTGCTGGGTGGCAAGCAGTTTGAACCCATCGAAGCCAACCCCATGCTCGGCTGGCGCGGTGCGGCTCGCTACACCGATCCTCGTTACCGGGACGCCTTTGCCCTCGAATGCCAAGCCCTGAAGCGGGTGCGAGATGAGATGGGTCTGGTGAATGTGATTCCCATGGTTCCCTTCTGCCGAACCCCCGCCGAGGGACGACACGTTCTTGCCGAGATGGCCAAGTCTGGGCTAGAGCGGGGCGTGAACCAACTCCAGGTTTATGTCATGTGCGAGCTGCCCAGTAATGTGATGCTCGCCGAGGAATTTGCCGAGGTCTTTGATGGCTTTTCGATCGGCTCCAATGACCTCACTCAACTGACCCTAGGGCTGGATCGGGACTCTGAGCTGGTGGCCCACCTCTTTGATGAGCGCAATAGTGCGGTTAAACAGATGGTGGCGCAGGTGATTAAAGTGGCGCGGGCCAAGGGACGCAAGATCGGCATCTGTGGCCAAGCGCCCAGTGACTATCCCGAGTTTGCTGAGTTCTTGGTGGAATTGGGGATCGATTCGCTCAGCCTTAATCCGGATTCGGTGCTGAAGACCCGTTTGTTGGTGGCCCAGGTGGAAGCGGCGCAGGGCTAGTACTCGACAGCAGAAATAATACTAAATCCGATTTGTATAGACTAAGGTAGCGAAGCCTGAGGTTTCGGCTCCGTCTTGGGTTGAGTGGCGCCGAAACCTCAACCCAGGACGGAGTCGTTCGCATCGTGTGCCGGATAAATAGTCCAACGCTCAGGATCTAGCGTTCATCTGTAGCTCCCACTCAGCCAATTGGTGCCAGGCATCTACTGTCTTGAAAAAAATAGTCGTCAAAAGAAGATACACATTGGGTTACAAATTAATTTTCAACCAACCGCTAGACGGGCTGGAAACGCAGTTCAATTCTGGATTCTATTACAAATTATATTGTGACTATCCCCTTGAGTCGGCACAATCAGCTAGAGTCTGAATTGGGTTTATTCCATAACCTCCTGTAGAAACTGGAGCGGATGCGGAACGGCAATGGTAGAGGCATCATCAACAGATCAGGTTGTATTTGTGGCCAATCATTTGCCGCCATTGCTCGATGGCAACTATACCTTAAGTCTTGAGCATGAGCTGAGCTACGGTCCCACAGTCAGCGAAACCAGCCAAACCTTTAAAAAAACACGTACATTTGCCGTAGCCGGGGAGCGGTTTTTGCTCAAGCCTAATGTTATTCGTCAAGTGTTTCCGCCAGCCAATGGTCAGGAACATTTTGATAATGTGCTGCCCCATGTGGTCTTCTCACGCAGAACCTTACCCTGGGAACGAATCCCAGATGCATCTGCTGAGAACCATCCATCTTGGCTGGCGATTTTAGTCTTTCCGGTCAGCGATGCGCCAAAACCCACGACTGGGACATTGGCCGATCTCTACCCCTCATCAGTACCAGATATTGAAAGTGGACAGACGCCATCGAGCGGAACCCTACCATCTGGGACATATTCCTATGGCAATGGTCTATCCTATTTTCTCGGTTATGGCGAGAGCCCCACTGATGCTTGCGTTTATCTTGATATTCCCCAAGCTCAATTTGCCCGGATCGCCCCCTCGCGGACGGATTTGGCCTGGAATGCCCATGGCCGCACCTTGGAAGATACCAAGGGTGATGTTTTGAAGGACTACGCCGCAGTGGTGGCCAATCGCTTGCCCATGCCCGGCGCAAACAATGTGGCGCATCTGGTCTCCTTAGAAGGGCTGGGCGACCAATTGCCGCAAGATGATGGCAGCTATCCCAAGACTCCCGCTTGGACGCATATCCGTTTGGTCTCGCTGAAGTCCTGGTCGCTTTATGTTTCACCTCTAGATGCCTCGTTTGCACATATTTTGCAAGGTCTGAATGGGGGAATGAATCCGAATAAAACAGAGCTTGGGGATTGTCAAATACGGCTACCTTCGGGCTACGTTTCAGCAGTGGCAACTAAATTAAACTCGCCATCCGCGCCCTTTGATTCTGGCTACACGGTGCTGAAGAAAAGTGGCAGGGAAGCGGGGACGGCTTGGTATCGCGGGCCGTTCGTCCCATCCATCGTCACGCCGCTCGCCGCAGATGCGAGCTGGAGTTCGAGCCTGCTTCCTGCCAATAAAGCATCGGATTTGGTCGTTGCGGTCTCCACTACCCCGGCTCGAGATCTTTCCCTAGCAGCCGCTTGGGAATTGGGTCGCTTGTTGGCTCTGGCAGATCGCTCTTTTGCAACGGCACAAGTGGCTTGGAAGCGGCAGGCTCGACTGGCACTGAACGCCAAATTGGGACAAGCGAACGAACTCGCTGACAAATCCCGTGCGGCTTACGCCCAAGAGGTGCGTGCGGTCCTTGCTGATGCCCGTGAGATTCAGACCCGACTCGGTACGGAGCTAACCGTGACACCTGTTGAGGGTAAACTCACCCTACCGCAGGCGTTGGTGGATTGGCTGGGGCGTTCGGCGTTGTTGACGAATGTGCCATTCGACTATCTCGTTCCCGACAACCAGATGCTTCCGCCCGAGAGTTTGAAATTCTTCAATCTCGACCCGCGATGGCTGGCTTGCTTGTTGGATGGGGCTTGGAGTTTGGGCCGTCAGCCGCGTAAGCAATGGGCTTTCGATACAGCCTACCAACCTTGGCGGCAGATTTTGGAGGGTTCGCTCGAGACTTCTTTTGCCCCCAAGCATGGTTGGCCGGCGAGCGGCGCGATTTTGCACTCTCAATTGATCCCTGACTATTGGCCGGGAATCCGGTTCTCACCGACTCCAAGTGCGACTATTCTGCGGGAAGCCGATCTGGGTTCGAGTACGCTGTTGCTGTTGTTCGATAAAGAACTGACAGCCCTCGAAATCGGGTAGCCGCCGGAAACGATTCATTTTGGTTTTGAGATGGATAAGGGGGGGCTGAGCAAATCCCTACGCTACGTGCAGATTGATGGAACCTTCTATCCAGCACCCGGCTCTGGTAAGGCTCCACAGTCAGGCTCGCCAGCACCTGCAGGTATCGGACTAAAAACAATCCCCCAGCGGATTCCAAAAGTGATTCAACTGGACAAGCTGGCAAGTGCCATGAGAGAGCAATTGGGAGTTCCGAAAGATTCTTTTACTGCTGCTGAGTTTGTTCTCGAACTGGTGGAGTCTTTAGCAGTGGTAGAGTTTACGTTACCCACTGGAGGTTAGTCATGTCCCGTACCGTAGAAGACAACAAGGAGATTTGAACCATGCCGCAGATCCGAGTGATGAACTGGAATATCGAGCAATTCAGTCGAGCTAAAAGTGAGATTGACGATATGTGTACGGCGATCGCCCGAACCATTTTTGCTGCGGACATCGATCTTGTCGTCATCATCGAGGTTCGAGGAATCAATAGCGGCGATGCTAGAAATGCTATGACTAACCTCTCGCATGCGTTGAATGTACTGGCCGGTGGAAATAATTACAGAGGTTGGTTTTTATCCCCGCCGACAGGAGGTGAACTGTACGGATTTATTATCAGAAATATGAATTTAATCAGACCTCTACAGATTCAGCAGAATCCCAATGCTCGGAATGCACCGAGTGGGCAGACTTTGCATCCTATTTTAAACCTTAATATGTATGGATGGAAAATTTGGCCTCATAACAACTGGTTGGGTAATGTCTACAATTATAACCATGATGCTTACAATCATGAAGATTTTGTATTACCGTTAACTCGTCCATATATGCCTTTAATGAACATTTTTTCAAGCAAGGGAAGAAGAAAAGAGACTTTCAGAGGACTGACATTGGGTTCAGGTGGCTATGGTCAAACAGGCAAAGGAGCTAGACTTCCTTGCTTGGCTATGTTCGTTGTTCATGGAGTACCAAATGTTTATGGAGTAGCAGTTGACTACTACATCCCAATCGTTTGCGGCCATTACGCTGCAGGAGGATTTCATGGTAACAACACTCAACTAACAAGAGACCAAGTAGCGTCTTTAAAAGCACTTCACATTGCCCAGCTATTTAATGATACTAATGGGGCAAATCCACACAGCTACTTTATTGATGTTGTTGACTCTGCAGATCCACCCAATCACCAAGCTATCCAAATTCAAGAAATCATGTTTACTGGTGACTTTAATCTTGATTTTTTGTCCAATAGGAATGGGGGTTTGGGTGCTACTACCGACGAGCAGACAAACAATCGTGCTGCTTACGACAGCTTGACTTCTACCCAACAGAACGGAGGGTCTAATGCTCCGAACGCACAGCCACCGCAAGCAATCGACCCAGCTCCTAACGTTCCATTTGTAGCTCCATTTGGAGCTCCCCCTATTATTGGTCGCTATAATCTTCCGCGCCAGGTAGTCGATATTGGCAACCAATTACTTAAGACTGCGGTCACCCGTCAAGGAACAATCCTCAGACCTTATGTTCATGGTATGGCTAATCCAGCCAATTCAAATGCAGCATTAAGAGGTGCGGCTTTTGATAATTTTATTTATGGGGGGACTCAATTGAGCCAGGCACAAATGGGCTTTGGTGTAGGTGGTAATGACTCCGGAGAAGTGGTCAATATACCCAACGATATTTGTCAAGGTGCACCCTTGTTCCTTCAATCGATCAACTTAACTGGCGTGGCTGCGTACTATGCAGCTACAAATACAAAAAATGCGCAACATGCTTTAAGATTACAGGCTGCAGGCGCTGGGGGACTTAACAACAATGACCGATTAATCGGTGCGCGTTTAGTCAGCGATCACCTTCCGATGGTTCTCCAGTTTAACTGTCCGTGATCGTGATAAGGGAAATGCAATGAATTTTACGACCTTAAAACAAATTGTCGATCGCGCTTTACAGGCTTCGGAGTTTGAAATTTCAGGAGCAACGCTTCAATCATCTTCGGTGACCGTGCTGTTTAGGAATTTTTTCTCGAGCGATCGATTGCAACTGTCAAATGCGTCCAAGCGATCGGAAAGCGATACGTCAGTCGTGATTCGGGGGGAATTGACATCATCGTTTAAGGGACTGAGCAATCTGCAAGCTGTGGCGGCATTTGAAGTGGTCAACAGCGAGGCTGAGATTCGTCTCCAGATGACAGGGTTGCCGCAAAATTGGAAATTATCGGATCTCTTCCCCACGCTCAAAGCGAGTTTGTTTGATGATTTCGCTTATGCTCGGGTCACATTGATTCTTGATTCTCAGGATAAAACTCCTCTGCCACAAGATTTCCCCCAACCTTTTGGTTATCGCGCTTATTCGCCTGCTTTGCAGTCGAAACGGATCGAGGGTTTAAGTTTACAGGCGACATTAACGTTGCAATCCGGGCTAGAGGGCTTGGAATGGTTTCTGAGCGGGTCGCAATGGGAGATCGAGGGCGTTATTGTTCTGTTTGAAGATAAGCCGAGTATCTGTCTTCAATCCGTTCCCCAAGACCCACTGAGTATCGCTGGTTATGAGATTCCCTTTTTGCTGAATCTGGTCAGTGTTTTGCTAGAACCGATCGAACCTTCCGCCCCCCCTGTCTTGACAGTCTGTATGCAACTCGAAGCGGTTATCGAAAAAGATATTAACGGGACCGCGTTAAAAATCCCGGTTTATTTCCGGGAACACTCCAGTCAGATGACGGTGTTGAATATTTGGAGCAATTTATCTTCGGCTTCTCACATCGCATTTGAGGAGATTTCTAGCCTAATCAGTGGGGCTTCTGTAGCCGGACAAATCCCTCCTTAATTCCCGGTGCTAGATGATATTCAACTGCAAAGCATTCGTCTTGCGGTGGTGCTGACTCAACAAAAACTGGTCAGTATCGGTGCAACGATCGCGTTCACAAAGGATAACGGCTGGCCGGTTCTGGATGGCCTAATTGTGTTCGAGGGGTTGGCTGTAGGGTTTACCTACTTTCCAGAATTTAAGTCTGTGACGACTCTGGTTGATTGCTCGGCAAAAGTCTCCGGAGGAACCTTAACCGCTTCGATCGGTTTGCCTAATTTGGAGTTTGGCTGTGAATTAGAAGAAGGGCAAACCATAAATATTGCCCAATTGGTCAAGCATCTGGTTGGCGATTCGGTATCCATGCCGCAGATTACCTGTACGAAACTGAAATTGTTCGGTCAGTTGAAAGATCGCAAGGATGGTCAGTACCGATTCCAAGCGGCGGTGAGCGATAACTGGACGTTTAATCTGGGCAGCAAGCCCTTATCCTTAACTCAAATCGGTCTGGACTTTTCCCATACAAAAAATCCAGCCAGCACCTCGGCGAATCTGCTGGGTATATTTGCCATTGCCGGAGCAGAACTGGCTGTGGGAGGAGAATACGCAACCCAGCAAGGATGGACGTTAACGGCTGGGACGTTTGGCGAGCAGAATATTCCTTTGACGACTCTATTGGATGATGTTCTTGCGTTGTTTGGCGTTGATTTCCCCGCCAATGCGCCTGCGATGGCGTTAAAAAATCTTAATCTCATTTTTAATACGCTGTCTCATGATTTCACCTTTCGAGCCATGAGCACGCTTGACATTTTGAATGTGTCGATGGAGATCGATCTTGAGATCGCTATTGTTCATCCTCAGCAAGGCAGTCCGCAAAAAACGTTTAAGGGGTTTTTATGGATTCAAGAAGAGGCATTTGAAATCGATTATCTTGGCTCTGATGAAAGCAAAACTTTTTCCGCCCAATGGTCAACTAAGGATCAAAAACATTATCTGCAATTCCAAGACATTGCCTCTGCCTTTGGCTTCACGCCGCTGGAAATTCCTCCCGATCTCGATCTTTCCCTCGAAAACGCCTCCTTCACCTACGATTTTACCGATAAGACCCTCGTTCTCGAAGCTCAATCGGTCAACTATGGCAAGGCAGTCTTTGTCGCGCTAAAAAATACAACGACGGGCAAATGGCAATTTTTCTTTGGCTTGGAAGTCAATGCTGCGATCGCGCTTGCCAACTTGCCCCTCGTCAATCACGAGCTTCCCTCTAGTGAAACGCTGGCAATTAAAGATTTTCATTTTACGATCGCCTCGGCAACATTCGATAAAACTCTGGTTAACACGCTCAGAGGGCTAATTCCTAACGGGATGGTGCAACTCCCCAATGCGATCGGTGCGGGAGTCGAACTCTCCACAATCCTGCAACTGGGCGCTACAACTGAGAGGCTTGGTTTTCCCATTAGTGCCAAAACTGCATCAGAAGGAAATCCCGAGACCCAAGGAAATGCCCAGCCATCCGATGGAAACACCACGTCAGCGATCGCCCCCAGTACCCCCTCTGGAAACGACAAGCCAGCGAGCGACAACAAGCCAGCAAGCGTCCCCAGTGCCTCGGCCATCGATAACCCGGAATCGTCATCTGGGGATGCCAAATGGTTCACCCTAGAAAAATCGTTTGAACCGGTTTATTTGCAACAGATAGGAGTCAGCTACCGCGATAGTTTCGTCTCGTTTCTGCTAGATGCCAGCCTATCGGTCTCCGCACTGAAGATATCCCTAGATGGGCTTTCCGTCGGTTCTCCGATTAGTGATTTCAAACCTCAGTTCAATCTCGATGGCCTTGGCATCTCTTATATTACAAAGTCTATTCAAATCACTGGTGCGCTCCTCGCCGCCCCTGGGTCAGGTCTGGGTAGTCATAACTTTAACTACGAGGGAGAAGCGATCGTCAAGACAGAAACTTTTAGCTTAGGAGCTGAAGGGGCTTATACCGTTGTTAACGGGCATCCATCACTGTTTGTTTTTGTTCTTTTGGACGAGCCCCTTGGCGGACCGCCCTTTTTCTTTGTCACTGGCTTGGCAGGGGGGTTTGGCTACAATCGCCGTTTAAAAATCCCCAGTCTTGACGGCGTTAAGACCTTCCCGCTAGTGCAGGCAGCAACAGGTCAGGATAATCCCTTTGGGTCTTCGCACAGCCCTACCAACGCGTTGCAGGTCATGCAGACAGATATTCCCGTTGCCGTGGGGACAGATTGGCTCGCTGCTGGCGTTAATTTCACCTCCTTTGAAATGGTCACGGCTTTTGCCTTGCTAACGGCGGAGTTGGGGACGCAGTTTGAAATCGCCTTGCTTGGGATGGCAAAGTTGAGCGTGCCGACGGGGGCATCTAGCCCGATCGGTATGGCGCAGATGGTGCTGGACGCCTCTTTCTCCACGGCAACGGGTTTGCTGGCAGTAAGCGCGAAGCTGACCCCAGCGTCTTATATCCTGTCAGAAAAGTGTCACCTTACGGGTGGATTCGCCTTTTATATTTGGTTCTCTGGCGATCGCGAAGGAGATTTTGTTGCTACATTGGGCGGCTATAGCCCCTACTTTAACAAGCCCGCCTATTATCCTGACGAGCCACAGCTTGGGTTTAATTGGAATGTAACCGACAATCTCAATCTCAAGGGCGGGATGTATTTTGCCCTCACCCCTGCGGTCGTCATGGCAGGTGGGGATCTGGAAGCGACTTGGCAGAGCGGCGACCTCAAAGCGTGGTTCGATGCCGACGCAGACTTCCTGCTGGGCTGGAAACCCTTTCACTACGACATCCACTCGAGCGTTAACTTGGGAGCCTCTTACAAGGTCAATCTATTGTTGACCTCTTTTAGAGTCACCGTTCATGTCGGCGTGTCGTTACACCTCTACGGCCCGTCTTTTGCTGGATCGGCTATCGTACACCTGTCGGTTTTCTCCTTTACCATTCGATTCGGCCAAAGCAATCCATCCTCGAATCCCATCTCTTGGTCGGCGTTTACCGATTCGTTTTTTCCAGATACCACAAGCCAGCAGGAATCTCATTTAACAAAAGGAAAATCCCGCGATACAAAAGAAAAATCCCGCGATACAAAAAGAAAATCCCGCGATATCCTTAGCGTTAAGGTAGCAAACGGTCTCGTCAAGGACTTAAGAAAAGGAAAATCCCAGGATCCAGACGAGATTGACTACATCGTGAATCCCGCGATCCTAACCTTGGTTACAAAAACCCTGATTCCAGCTAAGACGGCGACATTCAATAGCATGGCGCAGCGGGGAACTTGGAACACCAACTTGGGCGTGCTTCCCGTGGGCATTGCAGCGAATGGTTTTATTTCCAAGCATCAAGTGACGATCGCAGATGAAGATGGAAACCCTACCAACAATTTCCAAATCGAGCCAGCGATCGCCAATTCGCCGACAGCCCTTTGGGGTACGAATACTCCTCGCACAAACAATCCGGCGATGATCTCAAACACTTTGGTCGGCTTCACCATCAAACCGACCGTCATGCCGCCAGACAAACTGCTACCGATTAAGATTGCCAATCTCCAATACAGCACGGCACCGAAGAGACCTTCTTTCACTTGGTCTGCCCCCGATGAACCAACGACGGAGTCCTTCAACCCAACGCAGGCCATGAAGCAATTAGAAGACACAATTGATTCGCCTGAGGTTGCGAAGACTCGACACAATATTCTTGCATCCCTGAACCTTCAGGGGCTTAAGGTTAATGAAAACGTCGATGTCTCTAATATCGTCGCTTCTGCGAGGGATGCACTGTTAGCACCGCCCGTGCTGAGTTTGTTGGGGGAAGCCCACAATTCATGATTGAGAAATCAACGACAGACTTAAGCCATTGGACAAAATCAATTGCTTATCTTGATTATGGGCTAGCGAGTAAGGGGTTGCCGAGCTTGTCGAAGTGATGCTCTCACTCCTAGGTAATTCTTTTTGACGAACTATTTATGAGGATAACGCGATGGCTCACACTCCCCCAACAGGTGCGCTATTGACTGGCGAGATCGCTTTTGTTCAATACTTCCTGCCCCCTTTACAATCCGGGAAATATACCATTTCGGTAGCGCATCGGGCAACAGGTCAAGGCGATCGCGCTTTCGATGAAACCTATAATAGCCGGCGAACAGTCTATGTCAGAGGGAATCGATTCGGCATTCAACCTGAGGAAATCAAATACTTCTTTCCTCCCAACAACAGTCGAGGTATCTTTACCAATGTCCTGCCCCATCTGGTGTTTGCCAAAAAGGGATTGCCTTGGGAATGGACGGTAGGCGGGGGGGCGCAAAACCCCAAACCAGATGGCAACGTGGCAACGTGGCTCGGCTTGTTGGTATTTCACGAAACCGATCCGCCACCCGTCCCACAGCCGATGACACTGGCCGATCTGATGCCAAACAAACTCCCTTCAGGCACGATCGCTTACCCGAACCTGACCTTACTCCCTGGAGAGTCAACCGATGATAAAATTACGGCGATCGATGTTCCCATCAAGCTGTTTAATGCGATCGCGCCCAATGTCAACGATTTAACTTACCTGGCTCATTCACGGATTGTCTCCCCAGCCAAGAAAGCCACTTCTCCCGAGAATAAAGCCACCGATTATTCAGTCATCGTCGCCAACCGCCTGCCCCAAACGGGAGCGAATACTGTTCATCTGGTTTCCCTTGAGGGCATGGCATCCTATTTACCGGAGGGGAAGATTCCCTCCGGCACTCAATTTATTCGCTTGGTGTCGCTGCGGAGTTGGCAGTTTTCCGTAATTCCAGAAAAGTATAGCTTTGAGGGCTTGCTCGAAAACCTGAACCTGTCGCCGAGTACCTTACAACGACCCTATAAAACCGAAAACCCAAGCGCTGCGGATAAGACCGTAGAGAACGCCTTGAAGATGGGCTATGTCGCCTTGAACGAGCAGACTCGTCAGGGCGATCGCACGGTTTCTTGGTATCGGGGACCCTTTGTGCCTTATGCCATCCCGGAGACGGTTAAAACGCCGATAAGCTGTGCGGATGCCCTCGTTCGCTACAACCCGGACACGGGGATGTTCGATGAATCCTACGCCGCAGCTTGGCAGTTGGGGCAACTGCTGGCCTTACAGAACCAGGGCTTTGCTGTGACCTTGTACAACTGGAAGCGATCGAACCAGATCCAGACCGTGGCCCTGGCCGAACAGGAAATCCTCGATCGCGCCCTCAGCCAGACCTTGCCCTCAAACGCCGGGACTGCCCCCGAGAAGGTTGGCGCAGCGATGGCGATGTAAAAGATAAGACAGATTCGCTCTTCAATGGCAATCAGCAGAGACAGACAGTCCAGCCCCGTTCTCCAGCCCCTCCCTTGCCCAAACCCAGCTTTGCAGACTTATCGGCAACGGCAACCGACCCCGCCAAAATCGCCGCTCTGCAAGGCGACGAAACGACTTTACCGGACAGTGTTTCGACTTGGCTCGGTCGGCTCGAGTTACTGTATGGCGTTCCTTTTAATTATTTGGTCTCTGACACCGCCATGTTACCGATCGAGTCAATGCGGTTCTTTCAGCTCGATTTCAACTGGATCGACTGCTTGGTGGATGGAGCCTACAGCATCGGGCGATCGACGACAGGGGATATGGCCCACGATACGGCCTTTGCTGGCCAGGTTCGGGCCGCAGCGATACAAGCTGCCCGACAGGTTCGCCCGCAGGCTTTGGGGGCGGAGCTACCGGACGTTGCGCCATCGGATGCGCGTCAGGTCTCGGGATTTTTGCTGCGATCGGCGGTTGTCAATGCCTATCCGGGCTTAGAAGTGGATGGCTACTCGGCAGCCCAACCCGATAAACCCTTGGCGCTCTTGCGGATGGAGCGTCTCTCGCCCAATGTTTTGCTCTGTCTGTTCGCTGGGTTAGTCGATCGCGTCAGGATTCACGAGCCGTCGGAAGGGCTTCATTTTGGGGTGGACGCGGCGCCTGCGGGGGGATTTGTGAAAACCCTCAAGTCTGTTGTTGCCTCTGACGGTCATTCGCCGGGAGCGCAGTTGGACGCTCGAGTGAATGTCCCTTTCCGCGATGGCAGTCAAGCGGTTATCGAGATTGCTGAACTCGCCACCTTTATCCATCGGAAGTTAGTTGCAGCAGGTGGTCTGCCCGAGGCGCACCCCTTTACCGCTGCCGAGTTTGCCCTCGAAATGGTCGAGGGAGTCGAGCAAGTAATGTTCACAAACAAAAAAGGAGAAAATAATGACCAACAATAGTCCTTTAGCTTTCAAAATCACCAACAGCAACGGGAAACCCATTATTTACCGCTCGGTACCAAATTCGCTCACCTTAACTGTGACCAATCAATCCTCCGATTCTGTCACATTCACAGACAAAACCCCCATCTCCCTCGCCATCCGAAATGTCCTGACGGAAGCGGAGTTTGCGGCAATCTCGCTCGCCGCAAACAGATGGACGGCGAAGTGGATTCCGGGACGCTTCGCCAACTGGTCGCTCATCCCAACAGAGACCCTAACTCTGGCACCGAAAGATAGCATCAAGTTCACCCTGTCAAACGTCAAAGCCACCAGCCAAGATACCTCCGGCTTTTTGGACATCACTTACAATCACAATCCCATCCAACTTCCGCTCTCATTAATCAATCCGCCTAGTCCCAGTCATCAAAATTTAGACCTACAGTATGGATTTTTGAGCAGCAGTCCCGGTGTCATCTATAGCTCGGATAACCCTCAATCCCCCATCGAGAATAACTTGGTGCTGTATCTCATCAACCCCAATCCCACCACAGCTCTCAAAACAAGTTCTAGCAGCAAGTTCCTTCTCTCTTTTGTCAGTGGTGAAGGTCCCGGAGCCTTGGCGGCTGCCACCCAAGTCAAAAATATTAGTATCAATGTCGATGAACACTATAAAGACACTTGGACGGTAAGCAAAGATACAGCAGGTGAGAGTCCCCTCTGGACGCTGACCCCACAAGGGTCGGAAATTTTAGGCACGGGGGCAGGCGCGATCGTCCAATTTAAACTCAGCAATATCATCACGCCATTGCTCCCTGGCCTCACCTTGATGTATATCACCCACACCGACATACCGGGCTACAATGACGGCGTTTATACGTTGGCAATCAACAAGGAATCTGCGCCATTACGCATCGTTAGCTTTAAGTCGGATTCGGGAACGCGAATTGACTCCAACCAGCAAGTCACCTTGAGTTGGCAGACTTGGAGCGCCGATTATTGCGACTTGACTCTGCCAGATGGTGGGCAACAACGTTATTTGGCATCCGACGATATTACTGTCACACCGAGCGAAAATGTAAAGAGTGAAGCCACAGCAACCTATACTCTGACTGCTTATGGAAAGGACGGGAGTGAAACGAAACCTCAGTCCTTGACGTTCTACTTCAACCCGGTCATCATTCAAAGTTTTACCCCCAGTCTGTCATTTTCTAATGGTACAGAACCGGTTCCCCTTTCTTGGGAGGTCACGGATGCGGAGAACTGCCACATAGAACCTGGCATTGGCAATGTCAGTTCGAGTGGCTCCTGCACCGTAACACCGACAAAAACGACGACCTATACCCTGACGGCAAAGGGTGTCGGGAATGAGGCAAAACAGAATGTCCACGTCGTGGCAGGTGTTCTGCAATCTGTCACGGTCAAGGTCGGTAGTCGGCCTCAAGCCCTAGCGATCGCGCCAGATGGGAAGTCGGTTTATGTTGCGAATATGAACAGCAACACCGTCTCGGTGATAGACACGGCAACGAACCAAGTCAGCCACACCATTCCAGTCGGTATTTGGCCTATAGACCTAGCGATCGCGCCGGACGGGAAGTCAGTTTATGTCGCAAACAATGAAGACAACACCGTCTCGATTATAGACACTGGATCTTTTCTGGAAATCAAATCCTTCACGGTTTCGCCCAAGATGCCAATTGACTACGGGGATTCGGTCACTTTGGCATGGGAAACATCGGCAGCAGATTATTGCACCCTAGAACCCGGTGGCATTCAGGTTCCGGTCAACGGCTCCAAGACATTTACACCCACAGTTGGCAACCCGTATGGAGACACCAAGGCCAACGAAAGCAGTGAAGACATAGAAAGATCTGAGTCGGCGCTCTTTGATTTCTCTAAACCCGAAACGGAAGACTCAGTCTACACCTAGACCCTCAAGGCTTATGACAGTCATGGCAACTGGGTCTCCAGGTCAGCGAATATTGAATTCAACCCAGCCAAAATTGAGACCTTCATAGCTTCATCGTATGTTTATACCGGATCTCAGCCAGTGACCCTCTCCTGGAACGTTAAGTCGGCAGTCTCCGCACAGATCGAGCCACACATCGGCCCCATTCAGCCATCGAAACTCCCAACCGGCTCGACCACAGTGACCCCGACCAAAACAACCACTTATACCCTGACGGCGATCGGCGTGGGGACGCAAACCATAAGCAAACAGGTCATCGTCGCGGTGCCATCAACAGAACAATCCACTGAGGTCAAATCATGAGTACAACACCGAATACGAGCAAAACGTCCGATCGGGGATTGGGTTTGGTCGTTCCCATCAGCCTCGAAGCCCTGTGCATCGGCAATAAGAACGCCACCCTCGGCCCCGAATTTGTCGGCGCGACGGCTGACTTTTCCATGATGCCTTATTTCTCAAACAGCAACTACGATCTGATTGTCAATCAAGGTCCCAACCTGAGCGAACGAGTTCTATCTCAACCCTTCACGGGCAAACAGCCCATGTCAGAAGGGATTCATCTACACTGGGCCTTGCCCGATGCCCTAACCCACGGCATTCAGGATGCGACGACCGGGGAAATTACCTACCCAGCCGTACCCGATCGCTGGTTAATCGTCCGCACTATCATCAAGAACGCGACAACAAAGACCCCATCTGCTGCCCTAAAAGCCTGGGTTATTGAGAGCAATTACATTGCTGAAACCAACCCCCATCAAGACCCCAGCGGGAATGATATCTTCCCGCCCACCATCACGATACCGTTCCCACCCACTCAACCCGGACTGCAAGCCTTTCAGTACTTGGGTAAGGTCTATGACTACGCAACGTGGCAAGAAGGTCAAGGCACAGCTTACGTTGAAAAACTGACCGCCATTGGCTACGAGAATCAAGGTCAAGGGTACGGCGAGCCAACCTTCGCCGCCTTTTACCCCAATTGCGCCAGTGTCTTCGGTTTTTACGATAGCGCCACCAGTCTGGCCGATTTTGTGCCCCTTGAAGATACCTTGATGTATCAGGTCATCGGTTGGTTCAGCCAAACTGCCAGCGATCCGCTAGCCAATGGTTCTGCTGTGGATTCCCAGTGGCACTACCCCGCCAGCATTGGAAACATCCCCGCATACAGCCTGTATCATGGCATTGTCAGGAATGTCGGATGGGATGCCAACAGGGACTATTTTTCGGGAACGAACCAGGAGACCTCGCCAGAAGTCGCAATTGGCGCGAACGCCGCCGAGGCCCTGTCCGCTTTGTTCGCCCATCAGCTCGCGTCCGATAACCTACCGCATCTAGAAACAATCCTCAATGCCCTGCAAGTCGGCGCATTGGCCGACTTGGACAAACCCAGTGGGGTAGCGCAAGCCAATCAAGCTCTTCACAAAAGTACCTTTGGCCGCGAATCAGGTGGGACGATCTGGCTGGTCGCAAAAACCGACGCGGATACTGGCAGCGATCCCGTTGAAGCCACCTTGCCCGACGAAATAGCAGAGGCACTCAATCAATTGAATCTGTCACAGGCGCAGTCTGATGCTTTAGGTGAGCAAATTCTGTCAGCCCGCAAACAGATCTTCGCCGACTGGTATAAATACATGCTTGGGGAATATTCGACAGATTCAAATATTCCCGCTCACGAATCGGACAAAATCAACGATATCATCTCGCTTATTAAGCAGGAGGCTGAGGCGATCGATCCGAAAGGCGAGAACGATAACCTGGCGCACCAGCAGACAACGTTACGGGCAAAAATCGCCACACAGCACAAAGCATTAGAAGCCAAACTTCCTACTGGCTTTCAACTTCAGCCGGTTGCTGCCCCCAGATACTGGCAGGCCAAGGATCCGTTGGTTCTTCTATCCGGTCCGGCTGCCCAACCAGCAGTACGCTACGGCGGGGACGGACGGCTCTCGGAGGACGGCACCCTCGCTTGTCGCCTGACCCGTCAGTTGCTAACGGGTCTCTCTGTCGCTGCGAACGTCGCCGGAAACACCGACGTTTTGACCCTCAACACCCCATCACTCCCCCAATTAGGCAATAACGCCGCCGTAGCGCACCTAGACGCAGCCAAGGCGCTGATATCCGAGTCATTCCTGCTCGACCCCAATGCAGCGCACCTCATCGCCGCAACGCTCCAAAAGGATACTCCCGATGGCAGTGCGATTAATTTTGGCACCTTAGCCCGAGGGATACAAGGGGCGCAAAATGACCTGTTCGATCGTTCGACTGCGGCGAATCGAGATGCGACCTTTATCGGTACGGTTCCCTCTGCCATTACGGTGACAAATTGGCTGACCCCTTGGCTGCCGATCGCCCTGCAATGGCAGGTGGACTATCTTCCCGTTCAAGAAATTACGGATTCTACAACGAACTACACGACGGACTTCCTCACCGCAAACTATAAACTGGATGCGGCGCAAACAGATCTGACCTATACCGGAGTCGCACCCGCATCAAACGTTCAACAATACAGTGGCTCTGTCATCCTGACCCCTAACGCGACGGTTGATTCAAACGCACAGATTGACAATTATCTCAAGTACAATCAAGATCCAGAGTTGGAGACGATTCAAACCGACATTGCCAATATCCCAATACTTTCTCAGGGGTTGAGCGGATTCAATGCAGCAATGCTGATGTTTGAGCAAACCCTGCAATTGCAGGTCAATGACCCGATCGCATCAACGCCGGAATGGTTGAATTTCTCCAACACCACCGTGAGAAACGCTGTGGGGGATATGAACGAAGCAGCCCCCCAACCCGAAAATAACTACAATCCCATCCGGGCGGGTTATCTAAAACTGAGTCGGTTGGTATTGGTCGATGCGTTTGGCCGCACGCTGGATATCGACCTCAGCCAGCCGATTATCGCCCAAAACCTGTTACCCGTCACGAACCTAAAAAACGAGGACTATGCAGCCTTGGCTCCGCGATTGGTACAACCCAGCCGCTTGCTGTTCCGTTGGATCTCTGCCAAAAACGATCGGCAAGAAACGAACAGCCACCCCGCTAGCAGTCCGATTTTCGGCTGGGTGATCCCGAACCATCTGGATAACAGTCTGGCAATTTATGGGGCGACCGGAGCGGCGATCGGCTCGTTAATGATCGATGGTAGCGGCGACCAAATTCTCTGGCAGGGTGCGCCAGGGAATAACACAACCTATAACCAACCGATCGAGACAGCTTTTGCTGATGCAAACCCGCATTTGCAGGATTTTGCCTTGACTATTCACCAGAATGGCACGGCGTTTCTGGAGGCAATGTTAAAGGCCATCGATCGAGCAAAGACCCTGATCTCGCCCCAAAACTACAAGCAAGATGCAAGTACGGCAGTTCTTATTGACCGGCCTCTCGCATTGGTGCGCATATCCCTACAGTTGGATCTGCAAGGGCTGCCCGCCTATAACCAAAGCTGGGATGCGTTTAATGCGATCGTCGAGAGTCCCAACTCTGCAAATCCAGTCCAACGAAGCACCAACCAATTTGAAAAGGTTCAATTTCCTGTGCAGCTTGGAGACCTAACCAACATTAACGACGGTCTGATTGGCTATTTCCTAACAGCAGAAGATAAGACCGATTACGCGCATTTCTACGCACCCGCAGCAGATGACTCCAACCCGGGTGTAACCCCGCCAACGGAAACAACTCTCCTGTTGGAGAGCGACCCAGCAGCAGGGCCAACCTATGCAAGTATGCTGGTAGACCCCAGGGCAAAGATCCATGCCACGACCGGAATTCTGCCCGTCAAATCCATTGAGATTCCGCCCGACCAGTATATGGCGGCACTCAAGACGATGACCTTGACATTCCTGACTGCGCCAGTGCTGAGTAGTGCGAACAAGTTTTCTCTACCCATACCTAAAGAAGGTGGCAAGCAATGGTCATGGATTCAGCAAGACTCAACAGGATGGACTGTAGAGACATCTATCGGTCGGGTGAATGAACAGGCAACGATGGACTACACACCACAACAGCTCAGCGAAGGTTGGTTGCAATTGAGCGATATTGTGGACTGATACTGAATCCGGATTGTATGAACACAGAAAGCGAAAGCTGATCCTGGTGGCGGGCAAGATGCCCGCGCTACAGGCTATTGAGCGCAGAAACCCGTAGCGCAGGCGTCCCGCCTGCCCGAGGAATAATCAGCAGTTTATCTCTCCCTATGCTTTACGGATTCAGTATGAATCAAAATTGACGCCCGCTCAACAGGATGAGGGGCTGTCGTCAGTATTATCGCTATTTTCACGAACCGTAAGTTGTATCACGGCAAGAAGATGATGCAGCCAAGAGAGAAGTTCTCTCTTGGCGGGGCCTTCAGGCGTTTTATGTTAAAGCCGATGGACGGATTTGAACCGACGGCCACTCGATTACGAATCGAGTGCTCTACCACTGAGCTACATCGGCGTAGCGTTCAACGATTATAATAGCAAACTGGCTGAATTGAGCTTGACCGTTTCTCCATGCCCCAACCCCCTGATCTCAAAAAAGAAAATCCCGAGAACTATAGCCCTGAACAATATGCTCGCCTCAAGGCAGAAGCCCAAGCCCCCTACAAGGGGCTGCGGAATTTTGTCTACTTGGGATTTGGAGCCTCCGCCTTGATTGGGGCGGTGATCTTCTTGCTCCAGTTGCTCGCGGGTACCGCCTCGACGGCCACCTTGCCCAATTTTGCGCTTCAGCTCGGCGTGTTGGCCGTGATGATTGGGCTATTTCGCTATGAAAATCGCTCATCCTAGCGAGACCCAGGGGATTGTGGCACAGTTAGGATAGACCCAGCAACGAATTGAAAACCATGCGGATGTTGCAGCATCGGCAGATCGGTTTGAGACTGCGAACTTAATGATGCAGCATCTGTGGCTCTGGAGGGAGGCCGCTAAAAACAGATGGAACTGGAAAATAAGTTGAATCTATACCAGATTTTTCAACAGCTCTATGCCGATCGCCCGGAGCTCTTGGCTGATCTGCTGCGCCTCGAAAATGCGCAAGTGGAGGAGGTTCCCCAAGCGATCGCCCAGCAGCGCTACGTCATGGGCGTCATCGAAGCCGAGGATGTCTATCTGGTCACCAATACGTTGACGGGCCAAACCCACAAACTCTATCAACCCCAAAACATCTGGACTATTGGTCGGGAGGAAGACAATGCCCTAACGCTTCTGGATGAGCATCTCTCTCGCTACCATGCTGCCATTCAATACATTGCCACTCAGGGGTTCTTTATCCACGACTTGCAGAGTACCAATGGCACGTTCCTTAACCATGAACCCGTTGCCGTACCCATCCAAATCCGCGAGGGCGATCGCCTGCGCATTGGCAGTACCGTGTTTTCGTTTTTTTGCTGCCAAACCATGCAAACAGCAGCCCCCCTCTCTGCAGAAGTGATCGCCTACTTTTCCCAAAGTACACCAACTTTGTTGCCCTCGCTTGATCCCCAGACCCGACTCTTGAGCCTACCCCAGCGCCAAGCGGTTCAACAAAAGAAGACCTCGGTCTTGGGACAAAGAATCGCAAAATCCACGCCCGCGCCTGCCGATGAAACCATTGTCCTCACTGCTGAGGAGCAGGCACGGGTGCTCGATCGCTTTTTTGGTCGTGTAGTAGAGGATTAAGCCCCTACTCCTCCTCAGCAGCAGCTTTTTTCGAGCTACTCTTGGCTTTGGCGATCGCCGCTGGAGCCACGGAATTAGAAGAGACGGTTGCCCCAAGCTGGAGGTTTTCCCGCACCTTCTGCTCCACCTCCTGGGCAATGGTGGGGTTTTCTTCGAGGTATTTCACCGCGTTGTCGCGGCCTTGGGCAATATTCTCGCCGTTGTAGCTGTACCAAGCGCCTTTGCGAATCACCACGCGGGTTTGTTCGGCCAGATCCAACATACAGCCCAGGCTCGAAATTCCGGTGCCAAATAAAATATCAAACTCCGCAATCCGGAAGGGGGGCGCAACCTTGTTCTTGGCCACCTTCACCTTGGCGCGAATACCGTATTCCCCTTCGGAGCCCTTTTTCAGGGTCTGGATACGGCGGATGTCCAGACGCACCGAGGCATAGAACTTGAGGGCATTCCCTCCGGTGGTGACTTCGGGAGAACCGTAGGTAATTCCAATTTTCTGGCGTAGTTGATTCAAAAAAATCACGGTCGCGTCGGCCTTGCCCACATTCCCGGCAATCTTCCGCAGGGCCTTACTCATCAGACGCGCCTGCAAGCCCACTTGGGTATCCCCCATTTCCCCTTCAATTTCAGCACGGGGCACCAGCGCCGCTACTGAGTCCACCACAATCACATCGACCGCCGCTGAGCGCACCAGCTGGTCAGTAATCTCCAGTCCCGATTCGCCAGTATCGGGTTGTGCCACCAGTAAGTTTTCAATATCCACCCCCAACGCCGCCGAATAGGCCGGGTCGAGGGCATGCTCGGCGTCCACAAAGGCAGCCACACCACCTTGCTTTTGCACTTCGGCGATCGCATGCAGCGCCAAGGTGGTTTTCCCCGAACTTTCGGGACCATAAATTTCAATGATCCGTCCTTTCGGTAGACCGCCACCCAGCGCCAAGTCCAGGGTCAGCGCTCCGGTGGGAATGGTCTCTACACGCATTCGCGTCGCATCCCCCAGCCGCATAATTGCCCCTTTACCAAAGTTTCGCTCAATTTGGTTGAGGACGAGTTTCAGCGCTTTATCACGATCAGAGTTGGGAGCAGGAGCGGCCATAGGGTTTGGATGGAGTAGCTGGGTGTTGGGTGAGTAATACCAAATCCAAATTGTATATCCCAAAAACAAAATACGCGGTAGGGGTGGGTTTGAAACCCTCCCGAGCGGGTTATTCTTGGCATTTACGATCGGAATTTAGTCTGAGATAGTGCTGGTTATTTGGGGCTAGGTTGCCCTAATTGTAGTACAAAAATATCTCAAGAGGTGTTGATCATTTTAGCAGACTCCTCTCCAATGATCCTACGACTGAGGTCGGGCTGCTGTGCGTTTACCAGAGTAAATTCTCGATTTCCCGTAGGAGCGTGGTTTCCGCACTAGACCTATGATGGGACAAGTCGAGCCATGGACAATGGTTTGCCCAGTCTATATGAATGTGATACTGAATCCGGATTGTATGAACACAGAAAGCGAAAGCTGATCCGGGTGGCGGGCAAGATGGACTTCGACTCCCCTTCGACTCCGCTCAGGACAAGCGCTCAGCAACCACCCGCGCTACGGGATATTGAGCCCAGAAGCCCGTAGC
>JBCDEB010000111.1:0-24859 GCA_039180005.1 Cyanobacteria bacterium P01_G01_bin.54
GCTATCGTATTCCTCAAAGCCTTGAAATCTCGTTGTCAAACCCGTTTGTCAGGGGTCCAGCCCCCCGACACCTCCCGCTGAGGGGGAGATTGCCCCCTCTGGCTCCGGTATTGCCGGAGCCAGTAGGGTTGACTCTGCTGAGTTTTAGCGTCTTACGCAGTGTCTACTTATCCAGAACTCACGTTTATTAGCTACAAACGGGATGTTAGTCCTGACGAAGCGATCGCCCTCGCCCTGCACCAGGCCCTGAGTCAACGCCATCGGGTCTTTATTGACCAGCGCATGCCCGTCGGGACGCAATGGTTAAAATTGCATTTGAACTTTGAACCCTGAACTTTGCACTCACTGATCTTTCATCACCCGATCGCGATACACTTTCGCCGGATTTCCCCAGGCAATTTTCCCCGGCGGTAGATCACGATAGACGCTGCTCCGTGCCCCCACCACCGTATTTGCCCCCACGCTGACGCCCGGCGCAACAAAACAGTCCGTGGCCAGCCAGGCCCCATTCCCCACCCGAATCGGTGCGGTTTGCAGCCCAAAGTGGTGATCGGCCAAGTCATGGGAGCCCGTACAGAGATAACATTTTTGCGACACCACCGCATGGCAGCCAATCGTAATGCGATCGAGGCTATAGAACACCACCTCTTCACCCACCCAGCAATCGTCCCCCAGCGTCACCTTCCAGGGATAGGTAAAGCGCGCCGAGGGACGCACCACGACTCGGCGACCCACCCGCGCCCCAAAGCGGCGCAGTAGCCAACAGCGTAGACCACTCATATTGTGCAAGGTGAGGGGGAAAACCAACGCCTGTACCAGCCACCAGAGCAAAATGACGCCGGTCGGGCGGCCGCGATCGAACCCGGATTGGTCATAGCGACGCAGATCCACCCAGGACACTGTTGCCGGATCAGGGGCGGGCTCAGCAGCCGGATCAGGGGCAGGATCAACATCCGGCATTATTGGGCATCCTGGGAAACGGTGGGGGGCTTGAGGGTCGGGGTTGCGGGGGCAGCCGGGAGCGACTGCTGATTAAGCTGGCCGCCAAAGCGTTGCAGCTCGTAGAGCTTTATCCCGATTTGATATTCGTATTGACTCAGCAAGCGACCGTAAATGTAGCCGGCGCGACCATCTAAGAAGCCCAAGCGGACAAAATAGAACAAGATAAATCGCAAAATGGGTTTCAGGGGTAGCCGCACCCAGACCTTTTTCAGGAAGCGTTTGCGCTGCACTGCATCACCAAAGAGGTTGGCACCAATTGTGCCGCTATCGCCTTGGCCGTGGAGCAGGTTGTAGTAGACCTTCGCTTCCCAGTTGGAATAGCGATTATGCCGGGCCAACCATTCATAGATATCTCGAAAATCGATATGGAGCATATCTTCCTGGAGATAGCCCACCTCGCCTGTGAGGATGACATGCTCATGGACCTCGTTATCGCCCGTGTTGCGGATCGCCTCGGTGTTGAGGTTTTCGTAGCGCCCGTGGCGATGCTGAAACAGCCGTAGGTTCCAGTCCGGGTATTTGCCGCCAAAGCGAATCCATTTGCCGAGGAAGAAGACCTTGCGGTTGAGGTAATAGCCGTTGTAGCGGGGGTCTTGGATACGTTGGTCAATTTCCGCCCAAAGCTCAAGGGGGATGCGCTCATCGCAATCGACGATCAGCACCCAGTCGTTGCGGAAGGGGAGATTATCGAGGGACCAATTCTTCTTCTTGGGCCAATGGCCATTGAAGTGAAATTGCACCAAGTTGACGCCGTATTGTTCGGCAATCTCAATGGTGCGATCGCTACTTTGGGAATCCACCACAAAAATTTCATCGGCCGGGGCAACGCTCTCCAGGCAAGCGGGGAGATTCAGCTCTTCATTCTTAGCCGGAATGAGGACGGAAACAGGGATGGGGTCACGGGTCACAGTCTTGCTCCATAGTGAGACGGAGAGAAGTGAAGGGGAGAGAGACGCACAGGCAAAATCAAAGGTATTGCGCCTCTAGCTTAAAGGATTCAGGACTTTAAGGGGACGGGAACAACCAAGCCCCGCGCCGCCGCCAGCAGATAACCAATTTGGCCATAGGCATAGACCAGATTATCAAACCGGAGCGCCGGATCATGGGCATATTTCAGGGCTTTGTAAAGCCCCCGCAGCAGCCGCTCGCCGCCACGTTGGAACTGTCGCCAACCCGCCCGCCCGGCCACCCGTTCTCGATAGCATTCACTCACCCCCTGCCACCAACCCCGCTTGAGAAACCAGCGCCGGGCCAGCCGCTCCGGGGTGACATGGTGGGCCACGGTGGCATCGGGCAGATAACGCACCCCGTAGCCTTGCTTAAGGGCGATCGCCGTCATTCGTAGTTCTTCATTGGAGAGCAAATTTTTGCCGACGCGACCCAGATTGAGGTCAAAGCCGCCCACCGCTCTCAGAAAGCTGCGGCGAATGCCGTAATTGAGCCCTCGAGGCGTGAGGTTGGCCTGGGTAATGGCACGGGGGCGATCGCCCAAGTCATAAACGCCCAAATTCTCTGCGAGGCTCGGTGAGAGCCAAGGGGGAGCACAATGGCCAGGCGGCCACAGCAAGCTAACCCGACCCCCGGCGATCGCCAGCTGCGGCTCGGCGAGAAAGGCCGCCGCCATGGCCGAGAGCCAACCCGAAGCGGCGATCGCATCATCATCCAGATAGGTAATCACATCGCCCTCGGTCTCCCGCGCGCCGGTGTTCCGGGCCACCGACAGACCCAGTTGGGGCTCATAGTAATACCGCAGCCGAGGATGGGGCAGTCGGGCTTCAACCACCGAGCGGGTTTCATCTGTCGAGGCATTGTCTACCACGAGAATTTCATAGTCGGAATAGTCCTGCACCAGTAGGCTATCAATGGCTTTACCCAGATAAGCCGCTCGATTGTGGGTACAGATGATGGCCGATAACTGCACGGTTTTAAGTCCTTGTGAATCGTTTCAGCACGGTCTTATCCCAGTTTGCAATTCGCAGTATTGGCGTCCGCCAAGGGCGAACCCAAAGGCGGAAGAAACGTTCTCCAACAAGCGCAGTGGGCCGACCCACTCCCCCTCGGTCGAGGTGACGCTCCTCCCAAGGGTCGATTTCAAACCAGAATATCCCCTCTTGGGAGGGGCGGTCTCGCGTAGCGACGACCGGGGTGGGTTCGGGGTGTTGTACACAAATTCAGGATTTGTTTCTTGGAAGTTTACAGTTCACAGTCGAGACCATAGCCCATTCCTGCTACTGCTTAAGCGTGCCGTGAGCCCGCACCAGGGTTTGGGCAATATTGCTCAAGCGATGCTCTAGACCCTGTTTTTTCTTGAGTAACTGGCAGAGCTGCTGGTAACGGGCGATCGCCATACTCACCGCCGTCACCTGCTCAGGCGGGCAGACCTTCGACCAGAGCTGGCCTTGTTCATTGCGCCCACAAAGGCGATAGCCCGCCCGGGGCCGCTCATAGCTGACCCGACCCTGGTAGATAGCCGGGTAAGTCCCATGAGCCGCTGGGGACTGGGTATAGGCGGTTGGCGTTTGGGGAGGCGGCTGCTCAGTGGCAGTGGACTCCAGCCAGCCATTGATCATCGGGCCTTCCAGGTAGAGGTTTTGCAGTTGCACCAAGATTTGTTTAAGTTCCCGCTGCCAGCCCACAACCACTTCTTCAATCTCCCGGAGTAGATGGATCGCCAGGGCCGGATTGGTATCTTGTCGTTGAGAGACTAACTGTCCGCCCCGCTGGTTTGGACTGGGTAGGGGCGCTAGCCGATTGGGGGCGGTTTTGGGATAGGGATGGGAGAGTTTAACCGCAGGATTCGCACGGGCTGGGGTAGCGCGCGATCGCGTCACCCCAGCAGTAGCACTACTTGCGGCTGACCCGGCGCGGCGTCCAGGGGTATGGCGATAGGGGGCTGGCCGACGACTGCGACGGTGGGGTGAGGGCTCTTGGGGACGGGGCAACTGGAGGGCCATAATAGAAGTCGAGGGAAGCGCAGCCGCTGGTTCAAACGTTGGTTTAAACGCCATCGAATGCTGGGTGTACCAACACTCTGAACTCCGAACTCTGAACCTTGAACTCTGAGATCCGCCTTGCGGTACTAGACTCATTATAGGGACGATCGCCCAACCTCTCCTGGCTCAAGACGGACTCACACGTTTCATTCTGGTGACATCACCCTCGCTGTATCCCGCTCACCCAGGATCCGCTGGGCCAGTTGCCCTGGGTTCAAGGTTTCATACTGCTCAAAGGGCTGATGAATCCAGGGATCATCGGCCAGATAATCCACGTAATAGTCGGGTTCCACAAAGGAGCAATGCTTGTACCAGAGAACCGCTGTGCGCAGCGCCTGAATCTGCTCACCGTAACGCCGCAAGAGCCATTGCCGGGATTCTTGGAGGCTAATGCCAGAATCCACCAAATCATCCACCAATAAAACGCGATCGCCAAGCGTCGGCGTGATCATGGTTAAATGCTCGGCAAAGCGAATTTTGCCCCGTGTCTGGTTGTCGGAACCGCCGTAGGAGGCTACCGAGAGAATCGCCAGCGGTACATCATAGAGGCGACAGAGGAGATCCCCCACCCGCAAGCCGCCCTTAGCAATACAGACAATTTGGTTAAATTGCCAATGGCTATGGTGAATTAAAACCGCCAACTGCTCAACTTTGCGATGATAGTCGGCCCAAGATACGTAAAGGTCTGCCATAGAGGATAAGGATAACGGGTGCAGTTGAGCGATAATCTAGGGGCTGTTGTCAGTGAGATCCCAAGGCGCATAGCTGTGAGGGTTTTACGCCCCTAGCTATTGTGTTTGGGCGGGCGGGTTATCGCTTGTCCCATCAGGCGTCTGAGGGTCGCTGACGACACGCCCTAGGGGCTCTCAGTCTTGAAAGGTTCAACTCGAGTCACGCAAGGCGGAGTCCAGAGTTCAAAGTTCAGAATGCTGGGTGAATGCTCTGCCTTGACATCGACCCTGGGAAGGAGTCACCCACCAGAGAGAAGGGGAGTTAACCCACTACGCTGTTGAGAGAGCTTTTTCTCCTTTTTGTCCGCCCTGGGCGGACTTCAGACGCGGTGAATTGAATATACAGGTTAACGCCGATGGGCATGGACTTAACCGTACCAGACTAAAGACGCTACTCCCAGACCTACATATCTATACTATGGACAATGGCCCCCAACCGTCGCGGGAATCCCTGCGGCTCTCCACGAAGTTAGCCTACGGTGCTGGCGATCTCGGCCCCGCAATGACAGCCAATGTTTTAGTGTTTTTCCTGCTCTATTTCTTTACAAATGTGGCAGGGCTCTCAGCGGGGCTAGCGGGTATGGTACTGGCGATCGGCAAAATTTCCGATGCCATCAATGATCCGATTACGGGGATGCTGAGCGATCGCACCCGCAGCCGTTGGGGTCGCCGGATTCCCTGGATGTTGGGAGGAATTATCCCCTTTGGGCTCTTGTTTTTTGTTCAATGGCTGGTGCCCCGCTTTAGCGGCAACCCCACGACCAACGAATGGCTTTTGTTTGTCTACTACGTCTTGATTGGTATTCTCTTCAACCTGGCCTTCACCGCCGTCAATCTACCCTACACAGCCCTAACACCCGAGCTGACCCAGGACTATAACGAGCGCACCAGCCTCAACAGCTTCCGCATGGCCTTCTCCATTGGTGGCAGTATTCTTTCCCTGGTGTTGGCACAATTGATCTTTGCGCTCTATCCCGAGGAGCCCCAACGCCAGTATCTTGCCCTCGGCGAACTCTGTGCCTGGGTGTCGATCGCGGCAACCCTCTGGTGTTGCTGCCGCATTCAAGAGCGCCACCGCCAACCGCTCCTGCCCTATGCCCTGCGCCACAATGGGGGCTATATCTTGGCGGGTTTGGGCGGTTTGGCGGCGATCGTGGGTTTGGCGGCAGTGGGCCAGGGGGCGATCACCCTGATGATTTTACGCTTGTTGCTGCTGGGTCTGCTGAGCACTGCTGCAGGGATTACCCTGATCTTTTCTCAAGCAGAGTCCCATCTAGTCGCCCAGCACGATCCGGCGCAGGCTGTGCCCCGTCCGGCCAACGCTGCTCAGCCCCCAGCCAATCCGTCCCCATCCAACCAACCGTTAGGCTTTGGGGCCCAAATCAAAATCGCCTTTGCCACCCGCCCGTTTCTTTACGTGATTGGCATCTATCTCTGCTCCTGGCTGGCAGTGCAGCTAACCGCTTCGATCTTGATCTATTACGTAGTGAGTTGGATTGGCCTATCGGAATCGGCCTTTCCCCAGGTGGCGATCGCCGTTCAGGGCACGGCGCTGGTGATGCTCTTTGTTTGGCAGCGCCTGAGCGATCGCTGGGGCAAAAAACAAGTCTATGCTTTAGGGACGGCGATCTGGATTGGAGCGGCGATCGCCATCTTCTGGCTCCAGCCCGGTCAAATTTGGCAGACCTATGCCCTTTCGGTGCTCATTGGTCTAGGGGTCTCGGTGGCCTATTTAATCCCCTGGTCGATGGTGCCAGATGTCATTGAGCTCGATGAGCTGCAAACGGGCCAGCGACGCGAGGGCATCTTCTATGGCTTTATGGTGCTGCTGCAAAAAGTGGGTCTGGCTTTGGCCCTCTTCTTGGTCGGCCAGAGTCTCGAACTGGCTGGGTTTATCCGGCAGTTACCGGGTGAGCCGATTCAAGCTCAACCCGAGACAGCGCTGTTGGCGATCCGGATTGTGATGAGTGCCTTTCCGGCGATCGTGCTCGTCGGGGGGCTGGTGTTGGCCTATTTTTACCCGATTACTCGGGTTTATCATGAAGAGATCCGCGCCCAATTGGCAGCCCGCAAAGCGGCGGCGGGTGAACTGCAATCATAATGCTATGGCCCAGCGAAAAAGGGTGCGTATATTGTAGGTTGGGTTGAGCCCAGCGAAACCCAACACCGCCAATATTTTGCAAGATTTCCCCCTAGTCATCTCATGCACTAATTTAAGGTGTGCCACGACAGTCGTGATAAATTTCTAACCACTCCGATGAATGAAACCTATCAAACCGACTTTGATGTCTGGCTGACCCAGACCACCCAGTTGTTACGGGAGCAACGCTGGCAAGATATTGACACCGTGCATTTGATTGAGGAAATCGAGACCTTGGGCAAGAGTGAACGGCGGGGCATCGCCAGTCAATTAACCCGTTTACTGCTGCATTTACTCAAATGGCACTATCAACCCCAGCGGCGATCGGAGAGTTGGCTAGACTCGATCACCGATGCGCGAACACAGATTGAGCTGGCGATCGAAGATAGTCCCAGTTTGGGCAATTATCCCCAGGAAACCTTAGCCGTCAGCTATCAGCGGGCCCGTCGCCAAGCCTTAAAGCAAACACATCTAGACATTGCCACATTTTCAGAACAATGTCCTTACAATATCACCCAAATCTTACAGGAAGACTGGTTACCCGAATGAGCTAAGGACCAAATTATGCAACGGCTCACCCGCAAATTCACCACCACTCAATATCACCAGATGGCCCAAGCGGGCATCTTGACCCCTGACGAACGGATTGAACTCATTGCCGGAGAAATTATTCCCATGTCACCGATTGGTTTGAAGCATCTGGCCATGGTGAATCGCCTGGCGAATTTTTTGCCGTTGCAATTGTCGGGTCGGGCGATCGTCAGCGTCCAAAACCCCATTCGCCTGAATGATTTTTCCGAACCCCAACCCGATCTAGCACTGCTCAAACCCCAAACGGATTTTTACGCCAGCAAACTGCCGGAGCCCAATGACTGTTTATTACTCCTTGAAGTCGCTGACTCCAGCCTACGCTCTGACCAAGAGGTTAAAGCCCCCCTCTATGCCCAAAATCAGATTCAGGACTATTGGCTAATCGATGTCGAAAACAATACAGTAACCATCTACCGCGATCCTCAAGCAGGTGTTTATCAACGCCAAGTGATGTTGCAACCGAAGGGAACAATCTCCCCCCTGGTTTTTCCTAAACTTGTGCTCAAATATAGTAATTTCTTCGATACATCGACTGTTGGATAATTGGGTGCAGGTTGGGCTGTGTGTACAAACAGAGAAGCTTTGAATATCGCTGGCAGCCGAGACGGCTGCGCTACGGGTTTGGGTTATTTTCCGTACGCAATCCGTAGCGCGGGCATCCTGCCCGCCAAGGTGTAGAGCGATTCCTGGGTTTGGATATCGCTGGCAGCCGTCTCGGCTGCGCTACGGGTTTGGTGTATTTTCCGCCCGCTGTCCGTAGCGCGGGCATCCTGCCCGCCAGGGTATAGAGCTTTAAATATCGCTGGCAGCCGTCTCGGCTGCGCTACGGTCTAGGGGGATGATTTGTCCAAAAATATCGCGTCCTTCACGTCAATTTCAGCCTAATTTTTCCTATCACATCACAACTCACTGCAATAATCGTGATGGCTGAATCAATCCTGGCGTTGCCAAACAAAAGGATAATCTTCTTGTTGTGTACAGAGACCAGAACGCAGAGGATTTTCTTGAATGTATTGCCATGTGGCTTGGAATTCTGCTGCATCACGAATAATGCGATCGTACCGTTCTGGCATCCAAAGGGTTCCGTGATGCATCATCACTGTTGAAATTTGCTTGGCGGTGTAACTTTTGAGGCTATGGATAATTTTACTGAGCGGCCAAGGTTCGCCGTTTGCTTGAGGTTGGGGTTGCAGTAGTAGATGCACATGATCTGGCATCACAACGGCTGCATAAAGGGTGTAGCGATCGCCATCAAAATAGCGGCAAGCGGATAAAACAATGTCACGGGCGGGTGGGCTTAATTCGAGGCGATCCCAAGTAATGAAGGTGATGAAATAGATGGAACCGGGCAGTTCCCAATGGGGTAGACGACGCTGGGAGATCTTGAGATCAGGGTTGCCGTAGCGGGAGATTTCCATGGTTTGCGCTCAGATTTCCGTAGTGTGGGCATTGTACAGAGCTAATTTTATCCTTGGAATCGCTGGCAGCCGAGACGGCTGCGCTACGGTTTTCTTCTATTTCTCGTCCATAATTCCGTAGCGCGGGCATCTTGCCCGCCAGAGTATAGAGCGAATTCGAGGATTAAATATCGCTAGCAGCCGAGACGGCTGCGCTACGGTTGTTCCTTGCCAGGTAATGAAACCCAGACCCTGCATAGGTTCGTGGAAACCAATGCATTAACGATTCTTAAAAATCTGCTGTAACCCTTCCAGATTACAATCTACAGACTTGGATGCGAGAGAAGAGAGCTGCCGCCATCCTCGACCCAAAAAACCCACAAAGGGAGGTGTCCCTCCGGGGCGGGGGCGACCTCAAAAGTAATATCCGAGTAGTTTAAAAAAATTCCGTCTTTACACCATTTCACTTGGTCACTTAGTTTTTTATAGGCTTCCAACGCAGCATCTGTATCCGTCGCATAATCCAGTTTACCGCCAACCTCCACCCAGATCCGCTTCTGCACCGAGAAGCCAAATTTACCTTGGCTATAGTTGAGCCAAAGCTGGTCGATCACACGTAAATCCTCGCAGGGAAATTTCTTGATGTTGGCAATTGACAAACCGCCCATGACACGATTCATCACGTCAAACATTTCTCGATCTGCTGCTTGCCACTGCCCCGTTTGTAAATAATGGGCGAGGGGAAAGTAACGGGGTTGCACCTCCTGAGCATATTGCAAATCCGCTGGCTCCAGAATCTCCAGCGGTTGACTCATCAAAGACCGCAATGTCTGCCGCTGAGCTTCTTCCACCAGACCGTCTTGGCCAAAATCCCAGGCGAGTAAAATCTTTTCCAGGTTCGGCGCTTGAGCAGTTTGGGCTTCTTGCACAATTGCTTGCACCAAAGCTGTGGAATCAGTATCTGGCACAGCCACATAGAAGCGCATGGTTTCTTGCCACCAATCCAATTCTTGCTCACTCTGCAATGCTGTTAGAAAAATTTGCTGTTGACTTGTTTTTTGCACCTCTAGAGCAGCAAGGTATTCCTGAAACGTCTTGTGAGCAAATTCGTAGTCTGCTTCTTTTTCTTTGTCAATCAAGGCATCGACAGCTTGTAATTCTTTTAGGAAAGCAAACGAATCAGGTTGATTGGGCAACTTAGCTAAATATTCCGTCAAGATGGGCTCTACTGCCTCAAAGGTAAATTTGGTTATTCCTTGCCGCATTAACGCCAAAGCCAAGGGCTGTAAGACGGAGAGGCTATGGGGCAGAGGCAGGGGCTCAAAGCCTTTTTCTTTGGGGCGATCGACCAGCATCACCTGGAAGATGGTTTGATAGAGTTCCACCTTTCTGGTGGGGATACGCTTTTCAAAACGATGCGATTCAGCAATCAGCGTCAGCAGGAGTGGATTGGAGACGAACGCTGATAAATTGCGATCGTCAATTTGCTTGAGCAGGCTAGCCGCTTTTTGCTTGGCTTTGCGCTCTGCCAGTTCTGGATCTTTGCCCGCACGGCGCTGATGTTCTGTGGTGATATACCAGCGGTGGACAAAGTCATTGATTTGCTGGGACGTTAGGGGTTGGACTTCCAGAAACTGCATCTTTTTCTTGAGGGGCGCTTCTTTGTAACCCAAGGGTCGGGAGGTGAGAATAAAAGCAGTGTTCGGATATTTGCCGATCTGATGATCGACCCATTGACTGACCTGCTGGCGATCGGTCGCATCGGCAATCTCATCAAAGCCATCGAGTAAGATCAGGCATTGATTTTGGCGCAGTTGTGCCGCAAACCAAGACTCATCAGGTTTGAGGAGCGAATCCGTCTCAAACCGCTTGCTGGCCCATTGGGTGATAATGCTCACCAAGCTCACCGCCGGATCAGCCAAAATCTGGGGATGAATCTCTCGCAGATAGAGCAGCACAGGCAAGAGCTGCGGCGCTTTGGGATGAAGTTTGTGGGGCTGACGCTGGGCATACATCAGGGCAATATGGCGCATCAGGGTGGTTTTGCCTGATCCGGGTGCACCTAAAATTGCCAAACGCCGATGTGACCAATGCTTGGGCATTCGAGCCAGATAAAACCCGACATTGTCTTGCGGTTCTTCATTGCGCCGACGAACCAGTAAACGCGGATTGACCTCCCCCTCACTTTCGCAGGGCGAAAGATGCACCTCAATAAAGACCTGCTCTAGTTCTGGAAACCCACTAAGCCGAATCCCTTCGGGTTCGAGCTCTCGATAGTCCAAGGACAGTTTTTGGTAATATTCAGTGGTTGTTGTTAGGGGCAAGGGGAGCACCGCAAGGATGCGATTGCTGAGGGTTCGCCCCACAACCGCAATGAGCTGAATCAACCATTGGGCATGTCGATTCCCCAGTTTTTCCGCTTCTTGTTCTGCGATCGCCATAAAGCCTGCACTGTAATTCGTCCAGAGCAGCATTGCTCCGGTACAAAATGCCGCAATGAGGGCAGTACCAAACTTTTCACTGCTGGCAAAGAAAAACGTCAAACCCGCTGTACCACTGACGGGAATCCACCTGACTAAAAACTGCTGCCACTGGGGAATCGACTTGGGTTTTGCCATGGATCTGAACAACGAGACAACTGTCGCCCTTAGTTTAGCCTGCCAAGGTTGAGGTGTCGCACGGGTTTAACGTGCTGCACTAACCTCGAAAATCATGATGCTGTTACCGGCCGCCGCCTTTGAGCCAGTCCTCTGGCTATCTTGCGGCTGCGACGCTGTTTCTATTCTGCTGGGTAACGGAGAGGCGATGGGGCGATCGCCCACTACGCATTGGGTACACTGATTGCTAAATCAGCGAAAACTCGTAGGGGTGTGGTTTCCACGCCCAGACCCATTATGGAACTAACCGATCCATGAACAACAGATTGCAGGGTGTATCGAGCTAGCGCAGGGTCGGGAAATCCGACCCCTACACCAGAGCCGTGTCCTTAATAATCTTCAACTGAACCGACGTAATACCCTATCCAAACAGGGCTTAACCCCTGTTAAGGCACCAAACAACAATAGAGCAGTAACAGCAGAAGGCTCAGGAACCGCTTGCTGCTCAGGTTCAGATGATTCAAGACCACCATATTCGATAATAAAACCAGCACTTCGACCCAATGGAGTTCGCTCTGTGGTATCAGCCCATTGCGCATTGGCTAGCATAATCGCATAGTCTTCGCCTGCAACAACATGGGGATAGTTATTGGGCTCACTACTCAAAAAATTGTGGTAGCCAATCGGTGTTGAATTTTGCCAGAACACTGTGCCAGCTTCTGGACCCGTTACCCATTGCCAAGTTCCTTCCACCGTTTGATCGCTTGCACCAATCCAACTACCGTGATAGTTGTCAATGCTTGGAGAGGCTAAATTCGCAACGATAAAATCCTGCTCCTCTTGGGAGGTAATTGTAACCAGGTATCCTTGCAATCCTTGAAAAGAAAGTAGCTCGGCCGCCTCTTTTGCTTCCTGCCAACTTAAGTCAGCTTCTACAAAATCGTAATAGTGGCCGGTCTGTGGGGAAAAAACGGCTGCTGGTGTCCATTTTCCTGTTAATACTGTCAGGGAGAGCGTTCCAACCGCCGCAATTATCCATTTGTTTAGTCTGTTCATCAGTTCCAGTATCCTTTGCGAAGATAAACTTGGTTTCTGCTATAGACTTCTGCCAGTTTCGCCATGCTCTATGCACAGCTTTGACTCCGGTAATCGTAGGGAGGAGTATCTCAGAACTGAGGCGCAATTCTACTTACTCGTCATCGTCCAAACCCCATCCCAATTCTTTGGCATCGGCTTCTTGATTAGCTGTTGGCAGCGATCAATGTGCAGCAATGCCGCCTTGTCCTTGGGGTCAAGTTCGAGCACCGTACCAAACATAGAAATGGCTCGGGCAAAGTCTTGTTTGGCGTAGAGCGATCGCGCCTGGGTATAGAGATCAATCTGTTGTTCCTTGCCCTCAGGGTAGCCATTTTCAACTTCTTCGATCAGCTCATAGACCCCGACCGGCTGGGTTTTGCCCTTAACCCGGATGCAGTCCAGCTCCCGCACTAGCAAACTATTTTCACATTGGCGATAGGTGTTCTCACTGATGACAATATCGCAACCATATTGCTTACTCGCTCCCTCTAGGCGCGAACTGAGGTTGACGCCATCGCCGATCGCCGTGAATTCCATCCGCTTACTAGAGCCAATGTTGCCACTAATCACAAAGTCCGAGTTGATGCCAATCCCAATCCGAATGGTATCCGGTTTACCTCGTCCTTCCTTCGCCGCTTTCTCTTGGCGCTCCTGATTATAAATTGCCAAACGGCGGCGCATATCCAGGGCACTCTGGCAGGCCTTCATCGCATGATCCGGTAGGGGGAAGGGTGTGCCAAACACCGCCATAATCGCATCACCGATGTATTTGTCGAGCAGACCCTTATGGTCAAAGATCGACTCCACCATACTCTCAAAATAGGTGTTGAGCATCTCGACCACCTCTTCGGCCTGAAGTTTTTCCGTGAGGCTGGTGTAGCTGCGAATATCCGAGAAGAGCACTGAAACTTCCTTGCGATCGCCCCCCAAGCCAATATTACCCCCACCTTCAAGTAGCTGCTCCGCCAGCTCTTGGTTCATGTAGCGATACATCGTGCTCTTGAGGCGCTTTTCATCGCTGATGTCATCCATAACCACCAGCGAACCGTAGACATTAGTGATGTCACGGGCATCGGTAATCGAGTTAATGGAGAGGTTGATGCTATGTTCCTCACCCGCCGCTGAGATGATCGTCTGGTCGGGGTAATATTGCTCCCGCTCCTTGGCATCCTGGGGATGCAAAGATTTCTCAAACCATTCGGAAAAGTCACCCTTCTTGGCGGCGTCTTCCTTGTCGGTGACATCGCCCTTTTTGATTTCCATCAGCTCACTCATGGCCAGCCCTTCGATGGGTTTCTCATCGTCAAAGCCGAGGAGCCCTTTGGCCTTCTCATTGGCCGCCAGGATCTGCCCATTCTTGTCGGTGGAAATCACACCGTTCGTCAGAGAGCGCAGGATATCCCGCTGCATCTGCTCCTGCTGACGCACCTTGGCAAAGAGCTTGGCATTCTGGAGAGCCACACCCGCTTGGATATTAAACGCCACCATGAATTCTTGGTCACTCCGGTTAAAACTGGCTTTCCAGCATTCCGGCGCAGCGGGCCAATCTTCCGGGTTGTAGGGGGGATGGTCGCCTTGCTTGGTCTTGTTGATGAGCTGGGTCACGCCGATCAGTTCTTTGTCGGAGTTGAAGACGGGCATACAGAGCAGGCTACAGGTGCGGTACTTGGTTTTCTCGTCGGTCGCCCGTGAGGTAGCCGCATCGGGATGGTCGTAAAGGTCAAAGCCAATATTCAGAATTTCCCCGGTTTTGGCCACCTGACCGGCGAAACCGACCCCCACCGGAATCCGGAACTCTTTGACCACACCGCCGGGGAGGGGAATCTTGGTCCAAAGGTCATTTTTATCGTTGTCGATCAGCCAGAGGGTGGAGCGATCGGCGTTCATCAGTTTCTTCGCCGCATCCATCACCGTCTTCAGGGTCGCGTCGAGATCCAGGTTGCCGCGACTCAGGGAGTTGGTGGCTTCGATCAGCGCATTGGCGGCTCGTTGACGTTGGGTCGCCTTGTAGAAAGAGCGGGAGGACTCCAGAATCAAGCGGATCGAAGGGGCAAAGTTCTCAAAGACCTCCAGATCATTGTCCGTAAAGCCAGTATGGGAAATCCGCTGATCTAGGGAAGAATCGGGGTTGGCATCGGGCTCTAGCTTGTTGATGAGCTGAACCACCGCCACCAGTTCATCCCCTTCCTCGCCCTCCTTGAGTAGGGGCAGGGCCAGCATGGAATAGGTGCGATAGTTGTTGCGCTTGTCAAAGACCTTGGCGGCTTCGGAGCGGGGGTCATCGTAGAAGTCGTAGGGGATATTGATCACCTGCTGAAACTGGGCCACTTCCCCGGCGATGCCTCGGCCGACGGGAATACGAATTTCAATCGGCTTGCCATCGCTGCCCTTGGCGACGATCGACCAGAGTTCATCCTGGTCTTCATCGAGCAGATAAATCGTGGTGCGATCGGCCGCTAAGAGCTCCCCTGTCTTGAGGGTAATCGAGCGCAGCATCTCATCCAGAATTGCATCAAAGCCTTCGCTATCAATGATGCTGTCGAGCAGCCCCAGAGTTTGGTTAACGACCTTGAGCTTGTCTTCAACATCAATGACAACCTGTTGGAAGGTCTCTTTGTTGAGGGGGGCCAGGAAGTTGGAAAACGTGCCTTTTGCCGTGACCAAGGAACTGGAGCTTGTCGCGGGCTCAGGGGTGGGCTGCTGGGCCCCATTCTGCTGCTGACCATTGGTCGAAACATCACCGTTGTCAACATCAATGTCAATGGTCTGGCCGGTATATTCCAGTTTTGTCGGTGGCTGAGATGCAGCAGTCATACGCTGTAGGGATTTTAGAGAGGATGGACGCGCTGGATGTATTTTAGCGATTAAACTCTGGGTACAAAATAAAACTGTAGGTCTACAGTCGATTCCCCCTCAGTTTACCTATAGAAAATGAGTTTATACGTTAATGATTCTTTAACATACTCAAATTAAATTATTTTTTGTGGGGCAATTGTTCCTTGGGTAACGGTTCGCGCCGAATTTGCCCCGGCAGTTCCTGATTGCGCTGGGCCGCAGCTTGGCTCAAGAGGGATTGGGCAAAGGCGATCGCATCGGTGGCGGCATGGCCGCCCGCAAGCTGCGCCAGTTCGGCGGCTCGGCTATCCTGGGTCTCCAGCGGCGTCACCTTGACAATGGTGCGCGGATCTTGGCCCCGAGGTTTAACCGCTTGCTTGTCAACGCGGAAATGACGGTGGGCGAGGGCGGCGATCAAGGGCTGGTGGGTAACACAGAGGATTTGGTGGGGGGCACTCAGGTGATTGAGTTTTTCGGCAATCGCCTGGGCGACCTTACCCGAAACCCCGGCATCAATCTCATCAAATATCAAGGTTTTCTGATGTTTGGCGGTCTCGCTCTGGGTGAGGCAGCTTTTGAGGGCCAGTAAAAAGCGACTCATTTCGCCCCCGGAGGCGGTTTGGGCGAGAGGTTGGAGGGGCTCGCCGGGGTTAGGACTGAAGTAGAAGGCCACCTGTTCTGCGCCACTGTTGCTCGGCGGGCTCGCCAGCAAGCGACATTCAAACTGGACTTTCTCCATGGCCAGGGGCTTGAGTTCCCGGATCAAGTGCTTCTGGAGCTTTTGGGCGGCGCTCTGGCGCTGGACAGTCAAGATTTGGCATTGGGTGTCCAGCTCTTGCTGGGTGCGATCGCGCTCGGCAGTCAGTTCATCCAGGGATTGACCTACCCCCGTTAATGTGTCGAGCTCAGCATGCAGTTCATCCCGCAGGGCGATCGCATCCTTGAGGTCAGGGCCATACTTGCGACAGATCTGCTTGAGGGTTCCCAGGCGATCTTCCACTTCTGCCAGGCGCTCCGGCTCGGCTTCAAGCCCCTCACCGTAGCGGTTGAGCTGTTGCCCCGCTTCAATCACCTGATTAATCGCCCCTTGAACCATCTCTAGAACAGGGGCTAGCTCCGGGTCGTAGGTGAGCATTTCTTTGGCCCAGCCTTCGACCTCCGCCAGTTGATCGGCGATCGCCCTCTCCCCCTGGTCATTTTGATAAAGCAACTGGTAACTCTGGTAGCTGAGGCCCTGCAACTCCACCACATGGGCCAGGCGCTCCTGTTCCTGTTCCAGCTCAATGAGTTCCGCCGAGTCCTCCAGTTCAGCGCCCTCCAGCTCCTTAAGTTGCAACTCCAGCCAATCGAGGCGTTGCAGGCGCTCTTGTTGGGATTGTTGGCGCTGCTCTAGGGCTCCGTCCGCCGTACGATAGGCAATGTAGGCGGTGACCACCGCTTGCTTGGCTTTGAGCAGGGTTTTGCCGCCGTAGGTATCGAGTAAGTCCCGTTGGCGTTGGGGCAGAAGCAGTTGTACGGTCTGGCCCTGAGCCGTCACTTCCAAGAGCAGATCGCGCAGGTCTTGGATCACCTGCCGATTGACGAGTATGCCGTTGATCCGGGAGCGCGATCGCACCGTTTCTCCCGAGGCACTCAGGTCACGGCTACAGATCAGTTCAGCCTCATCAAGGGGGTCAATTTCCTGCTGCTGGAGCCAGCGGGCGATCGGCTCACTCAGCGCAAAGGTCGCTTCCACCTTACCCCGCTCGGCCCCGGTGCGCAGCAGACGTCCACTGACTTTGCCCCCCAGAGCCGTGTCGATCGCATCCAAAATAATCGACTTGCCAGCCCCGGTCTCGCCCGTGAGCACATTCAAACCTTGGCCAAACGAGAGCGTCAGGGCATCCACAAGGGCAAAGTTTTCAATGTGCAAGGCCAGCAGCATGACGAGAAAAAAGCAAGGGTCTCGTATCAGAGCGTAGCGTAGTTTGGGCGATCGCTACTCAATGATTCCCCACGCCAACCCCACGCCAACCGTGTAGGAGTGCGGTTTGCGCGCCCAGACCCATTGCTGAACAAACTAACCCCTAGACAACGGGTTGCAAAATATATCGGGCTAACGCAGGGTCGGGTTTCCCGACCCTGCGTTAGAACCGTCAGAGTTTCTTTTTTTCTCTCCAAAATATTAAAACAGCCCTACTCCAAGGGCACGGGATCAGTCAGCAACCCAGCGGAGCCGACGCATCTATTGTTACAATTACTTTACAAACCTCCGCCTTGCCGCCGCCGCCCCCCGCCTGAAGCCCATGGTTGACTCTGCCACCCCGACCCTCAATTCCCCTAAGCCCGACCCATCGCCTCAGCTCGATACCGCCGTCACCGTTGATATTGATGCCACTCAGACTGTCTCCCAATCAGTCAACGACTACGATCCGGACGCGATTATGGACTATTACCAATCGCGACCCTGGCAGGTGTTTGGGCGACTGTGGGTGATTGTGGTGACCTTTGTGGGCTTTGCCCTGAATGTGGGCTGGGATCGCCTCTGGGGCACAACCCAGAAAAATCAGCACCAGCGGGCCGTGCAACTGCGAGAAGTGATCACAAAGCTGGGGCCGACTTACATCAAAATCGGTCAAGCCCTCTCGACTCGCCCCGATCTCCTGCCCGCGATCTACATGGAAGAGCTGGCGCGTTTGCAAGACCAGATTCCCGCCTTTGACAACCAGATTGCCTACGACCTGATTCAGACGGAATTGGGGGGAACGCCTCAAGAAATTTATGCAGAACTCTCTCCTGATCCTGTGGCGGCGGCCTCTCTGGGGCAGGTGTACAAGGGCCAGCTCAAGACCGGGGAAACGGTTGCCGTGAAAGTGCAGCGCCCCGATCTGCTCGGGCGCATTACCCTCGACATCTACATTGCCCGGAGTCTAGCGATCTTTGCCAAGCAGAAGGTTCGGCGCATTCGCAGTGACTTGGTGGCGATCATCGACGAGTTTGCCGGGCGCATCTTTGAAGAACTGGACTATGCCCAGGAAGGTCGTAATGCCGAGCTGTTTGCCCAGCTCTACGACTACCTTCCGGAGATTTATATCCCCCGCATCTATTGGCAATACAGTGGGCGGCGAGTGCTCACCATGGAATGGATCGAGGGCATCAAACTCACCCAGGTCAAAGCGATCCAGGCTCAGGGCATTGATGCCACCTATCTGGTGGAAGTGGGGGTGGCCTGTTCGCTGCGGCAGTTGCTCGAACATGGCTTTTTCCATGCCGACCCCCATCCCGGCAACCTGCTGGCCACCCCTGATGGCAAGCTAGCCTACTTGGACTTTGGCATGATGAGTCGGATCAAGCCCTATCAACGCTATGGTTTGATTGAGGCGGTGGTGCACTTGGTCAATCGGGACTTTGAGTCTCTGGCTCAGGACTATGTCAACCTAGAGTTTTTAACACCCGAGACCGATCTCACTCCCATTATTCCCGCTCTAACCGAAGTGTTTGGCAATGCCTTGGGTGCCAGTGTCGCCCAGCTCAACTTCAAGAGCATTACGGATCAAATGTCGGACATGATGTATGAGTTTCCCTTTCGTGTGCCCGCCTACTATGCCCTGATCATTCGTTCCTTGGTGACGTTGGAGGGGATTGCGATCGGCGTCGAACCAGACTTTAAGGTACTTAGTAAGGCCTATCCCTACATTGCCAAGCGTCTGCTGACTGACCCTGCCCCCCAACTGCGGGCCTCCTTACGAGATTTGTTGTTCAAGGAGGGCAGTTTCCGCTGGAACCGCCTGGAAAACCTACTGCGCAATGCCCGCGATTCCCAAGATTATGACTTTGAGCGGGTTTTGAACCAAACCCTGGAGTTTATTTTCTCGGAGCGGGGCGGGTTGATCCGCGATCGCCTCGCCCAAGAGATTGTGCAAGCCATTGACCTGTTTGGGCAGCGATCGCTCTTCAATGCCACCGCCCTACTGCGTCAGCAATTGGGCCTGGCCGCTGTGGAAATGCCCAATGAACTCCAAGCCGCCCCCGCCAACAGCAAGAACCTAGAGCATATCCAAAACATCTGGCAAATCTTGCAGCAGACTCAGGGGTTTGATCCGCTGTTGCTGGCCACCACCTTGCCGAAACTGCTGCTCAAGCCTGAACTCCAAGCCATGGGCGAAGGGATTTTTAATGGCTTACTTCAACGGGTGATGGCCCGGCTGATCCGGCAGATGCTGATGACTGATGAGGCGGAGCTGACGCAGCCAGCGTTGCCGCCGGCCTAAAGCAGCGTCAACTGCTCGAACACTTTCCCACGCTACAATCAAATAGAACAGAGTAACTGTAGTGAGACCCCATGATGCCACCAACCTCATCCACTACTACAACCCATGAGCCAGCCGTCTGGGTTCCCCCACTCCCCCCAATTGATCTGGTCTTTGATGATGGAGTGCCCTTGGAAAGTAACCGCCATCGCCTAGCGATGAACCTACTCATCGACATTGCCTATGCTGCCCTCGCGCCCCGCAAGGACTTCTATGCCGGGGGCAACATGTTTGTCTACTACAGCCTCCAACAGATCAAAAATCGAGACTTTCGTGGCCCTGACTTTTTTGTGGCGCTCAATGTCGATGGCACAAAAGAGCGTCAGGGTTGGGTCGTTTGGGAAGAAGGGGGCAAATATCCGGATGTGATTGTGGAACTGATGTCGGAGTCAACGGCTGAGGTTGACCTCACCACAAAAAAGCAAATTTACGAGCAGCGATTTAGCACGAGTCATTATTTTGTTTTTGATCCGTTTGCGGCTGATTCGTTACTGGGCTGGGAGCGACGCGGCAATATATTTGTGCCGTTGCAGCCGAATCAAAAGGGCTGGCTTTGGTGTGAGGCCCTAGGACTGTGGCTGGGCACATGGCGCGGCCCAGTGTTGCAGGAGCAAGCGGATTGGTTGCGGTTCTATTTCCCCAATGAGCAGTTGGTTTTGCTGCCAAGGGAGCAGGAGTTTGAGCGGGCGGAGCAGGAGTGGCTGCGAGCGGAGCAGGCTGAGATCCAGGCAGAGCAAGATCGTTTACGAGCGGAGCAGGCTGAAGCTCGGGCCCAGCAGGCTGAGGCGAAGCAGGCGGCGTTGCGGGCGAAACTGCGGGAGCTGGGCGTTGATCCGGATGGGTTGTAAAAGATTATGTTGGATAAGATAAGTGATTATTTTAAATCACAGAAAATAGTTGCAGAGCACCTATACTTTTATGTTGAAGGATGCAAGCACCAAGGACGAGGATTTATTAAGTGGAATTCCAAAGATGGTTTTACTTTAGATGCTTTTTTAGACCCTCTCAAAAAACATCTTGAAAAGTCGAGTAACTTAGGTGAAGTAAGAATCCCCAAAAAGTCGGACTATTCTTCTATTCGTATCTGGACAGGTTACGGATGGATCTTTGTCCCTGACATCCACATAAGTGATCACTTCAAGGTGGGCTTGATGCAAGGGAAGTTATCCTTGAAGTTTGAATATATATTTATTTGCACCCCATGCTTTCCAACTCCAAGTAATGCAACAAAACCCAAATGGTATGGGAGCGCCCTCTACCGGATAGAAGATAAAAACATATTTAGTGATCCTGTCACTGTCCAAACCAGATTAGAAAATCAGTTAATTGAGCAGCTTGGCAAGACAGGATTTCTACACAATAGCAGCAATATTGAACTCAAAGGATATTTTATTGAGGATAAGTATTTCCATTTAAATTGGATACTTTCTCAAAAGTGCTATAGCAAGGTTGAAGCCTGGAATTGGCCTATTGGTTTTAAGGGAGCATTACAGACTCTCTCTGGGGAAACCGTTCAAATGCTTCAACGCCAAATGAGAAGAGGTATAAGAAAAGTAATAGAAGTTAGGTCAGAGTACGAACATGAAAGCCTAGGAATATTTCGATTATTTGACAAGCATTCTTTGCGCGGCTCAAAAGATGATAGTAAAAAGCTCATCTTACATCTCTCAAATTTTTTCTGTAGAGAGAGAAAACATCATGTTGTATGTAGGTCTATTTTCTTCCAGGTCTTAGAGGCTAGCAGACAACAACTACAGAGTAGTCAAGAGCTCTTTATCTCAACTGCTCTAGAAGCCATAATTAGGACGGTTTATGAATTTCCGGTGACAAAGCTTGACAATTCTCAGGGGTTGGTTGAAAGCTATCTGAATGGAAGATTCAAAGGGACATACTTCCTTGATGATAGAAATAAAGAATTCAAGAAAGAGTGGACGGATTTTTGTCGAAATTCGGTAGAGGCTTTCAAACGTCTGCGAATTCGCAATGCTCATCCAGATTGGCTAACGCAAACGAATAATTCGGAGGAGGATTCGGACAAAGAGCAGGCACTGAACGACATGATATATCTCTGTCGGTTCTATGGACACATTATCTTGGCTCTTTCTGGAATCAAACTATTAAGACCAAGTGTCCCAGAGCCACATCAAAATTGGGGTGCAGTTGCAACTATTTATCAAAAGGAGAAAAAAATAGATGAAGAATTCAAGACAAATGATAACTGGTATAGAAAGATGTTGAAGCGAAGGGAAATGTATAGATCTCATTTCACTAATCTTTAAGCCAAACCCCACCATGATCACCCAAATAATGGTGAAACTCTCCACTTGGGTCGCCAACAGCATCCAACTCCAAAATGTTCGTGGACTGAACCTGTTTAAATTCACCGACGAACTGCAAGAGCGTCTAGAAGCGCTGATCGAACGGCAGAAAAACGATCGCCTTACCCCAGACGAGATCGCTGAACTTGCAGGTATCACGGAACTCGATCGCATCTTCACAATGATGAACGCCCGCATCATTGCTGAGTCATGACCATCAATGCGGCTAGTCGCAAACGAATTCGTCAACGGGCGAGTTGTCTTTGTGAATATTGCCATTCCTCTGAAGAAGCCAGCACTCCCGCTTCACCATTGATCATCTCATGCCCCAATCTCGGGGTGGTGACGACTCTGAGGATAATCTGGCTCTAGCTTGCCATCGTTGCAACGGCCGACGCTACAACTTCACAGGCGGTATTGACCCACAAACCCAAGCGCTCGTCCCGCTGTTCAATCCCAGAAAAGATCAATGGTCTGAGCATTTTGTCTGGTCACAGGACTGTACAACAGTTATCGGTCAAACTGCGATTGGCCGCGCCACGATCGAGCGCCTAGATATGAACGACGATCGCCACGATGAAGGCTCAATCCGCCAAGCCCGTCGTCTCTGGATTCGTGGCGGCTGGCATCCTCCTGATGGCGATCCAACACTCTAAACTATCAACAAACCCAAGCCCTCAAAACCTAATTCAGCCCGTGTAACTCATCTTCCTCAGCAGCCCTGCGCGGGCTTTGGTATGTGTCCTCAACTTCCACGCTGATGCTCTTCCTGCGGCTGTGCGGCTTTCTCTTCGTCGATGTGGCTGAGCCGTTCTTGCAGCAAAAACCTCACTTTCTTGGCTAGTGAGAGTTCTTGCCACATCGGATCGTCTTTGGCTGACTCGATCCGATCCCGGAGCCCTTCTATATCAATGGATATGCGATCTGCCATATCCATTAGTTTAGCCTGTGATGCCATCTTTCTACCCAACGTGGTGCAAGGTGGTTCACCTTATAATAGCATCAATTCGCAGCATAATGAATTAAAGTGATGCAAAGTGCTCACAATCCAGTTGTTCAACTCACCCCAACAAGGCCCATGCGTAACCCAACCCAAGATCTCCAAACCGCCAGCCAGGATTTACTGCTCCTGACGGGTTTGTGCAAAGCCGGGATTCAATGTGCGGGGAATGAGGGAGAAAATGAGGCGATCGCCGCGCTCTTTAGAACCATTGAAGATAAGTGCTTTGGACTCTATGAGGTGTTGAGAGACAACAACTCACTTTATCCAGATCAGTAATAAGTTCGGCCATATCAGAGCTATGGCACGAGAGAAATCGAGTGAGTTGCCAGATAGCGGACACCGTTCCTACCTTTGATCCAGACGGTATCATGTCTCTAAATCTTATGCATTGAGCCATGACCGATCACGTCAACCCCAATTCAGCGCCCTTCCCCGCTCCTCCCCTCAACTTCCCCCAACTCCTCGGGCAATATCACCGTGCGCTGGATGCCTTAATGGAGGCAGAACCCACCGTTGAGCAAGTTGCTGCCGTGTTAACCGTTCGGGATGCCATTCATCGCCAACTGCCGCAACAAGCGCCCCTCTCCCCCGCCGACTTAGCCCAACTCACCGCTGGTGATCAACGCCTCAAAGAGAGTCAAGCAGCGATCGCCACGGTTGGCTTACTCGACCAATGGCAAGAAACGCTGCAACCGACCCCTGAGCAATGGTGGTGGTTTGTCAAAGCCGCCTCTAAAGTTGATGTTTGGGAGCGGTTCGATTGGCTTTGGAATATTTTAACCGTGGTGGGTTTGGCCGGTTTTGTTGCCAATATGACGTCCGTGATTCCCTTGCTTTTTGTTTCAGGTTTGGGTTTTTTAGAATCCCTGGGTTTAGTGGCTCCCGGAGGACTGATGGCTTTAATCGCTGCTCAAATGGGTAAGGGACAGAAGAGTGTTTCTGCCCTGAGATATGTTTTGCAATCCCTTGGCATTCCGGATCGCTTTCAAAGCGAGTTTGCGTCTCTCCTGGCCTTTATTCTCTTTGTCGGTGCCTATGCTGCTAAAGAAAATTTACCGGACTATTATTTTAATCATTTTGTGCAGAAAGGGCAGGGGTTTTATCAGCAGGGTGAACTCCGCAAGGCTCAAAGTGCCTACAAAAAAGCACTGACATTTGCTGAGGATGAAAGTATCAAGAATATTGGTAAAGTCTATGCTGACTTGGGGATTATCAGCGAAGCGATTAACGATTATGAGGTGGCGCTCGACCATTACCTCCAGGCCTTAAATGATGATGAATTTGATGTCCTCAATAATTTAGGGCGAGTCTTCCTCAATCAAGACAAGCTGGTACAAGCGGAAGCAGTGCTCAATATGGGTTTATTGCGCTCAGATCCGACAAATGCCAATACGCAATATCAATTTCATCGCAATCTGGGCTGGGTTTATTTGAAGCAAGACCGCCATGATGCTGCCCATCAGATTTTAGATCGGGCGATCGCATACCAAAAAAAAGTGCCTAAAACTGAGCTCGGATACGGTATCGCCTATTGTCTTAAAGCTGCAACCTATCAAACCCAAGAAACCCCCCAACTGGATCAAGCCGCTCAGCAATGGCAACAATGTCAGCGCCACGCCCGACCAGAAACTCTGACGGAGTATGAAACGATTGTTCGCCACAACCCGGATTTGGCGAGCAAGATTGATACCTTTACGATTTTTGACTAGACCAACCTGAGTTCTGGGTGAGCGAAGCGATCGCCTTCTTCAAAGCCTGAAAATCTCGTTTTCATACCAACGAGTCATGACGGGTTATCACCCCCAACGATGAAAACCCCCTTACCAAGGGGGTCGGCGTAGCCGGGGGGATCTCGCTAGCTTCATTTACTTGGTGCAAGAGTATTA
>JBCDEB010000112.1:0-24618 GCA_039180005.1 Cyanobacteria bacterium P01_G01_bin.54
GTCTGATGACCTTGCGGTACAATTGAGGCAACATTTTTCCAGGGTGGGTGGTTTTCCAATCTCCACCCTATTTCTTTGGGCGGGTTAATGTCTACATCCTTTGCCTAGTCTCGCTTCTAACCTGCTTGTCATCCCTAAAGTTCTGGAGTTTGACCGCATTTTCTGAATCTGCTCAACAGTCCAACCCGTCAACGTAACCAATAACTCATCCGAGAGTCCCTGTTCAATGCCCTTCTGCACCACTTCAGCTTTGCCTTCAGCTTTGCCCTTACGGTGCGCTGTATCAATTGAATTTTGCAAATCCCGATATTCCTTGAGACTATCCTCATAAAACTGTATCTGTTCTGGGGAAAAACGAGCGATCTCAGCAATCGAGAATAACTTCTCAAAGACTTCTTCTTGTAGTGCTTCGGGGATTTTTTGAAGTTGAGTTAGGTTACGCAGAATATAGAGCCACTTATCAAAGCGGGTTGTGAGTTCATCAATTGTCTTGTTGAACTTCGGCATCTCTAGATAAACGAACGTCAGCTTATCGTAGAAGACTTTGCACGTTTCGATATCGGTCAGCTTGACATCATAACGATACTTATCGATTTTTTCCTTGTCTTCTTCAAAGACAAAATCGAGAATTGCGATCGCGTAGACTGCCTTCAGCTCGAAGTCCCATTTACCCTGCTCAGCCTGCTCTCGACTAGGGAAGGTCGAATAGTAAACTGTACGATCTTTGAAATAGTTTTGTTTGGTCTTCTGAAGCTCAACAATAAATTTTTCGCCTCGTTCATTTTCGCAATAAAGGTCAAAAATGGCTCGGCGTTCACTGCTTGTGATACCAAGCTGCTCATTCTTGATGTAATTAATCTCTTTGATTTCTCCCTGCTCATTCTTGAGCAGTTCGTTCAAGAAGTCCAATAGTAAATCTTTATTGGGTTCTTCACCAAAGAGTTTTTTGAAACCATAGTCCGTGAAAGGATTGATGTATTTTTCGGTAAAATAGTACATCGATCGCGCTCCCAACTCTCCCCATATCCAGATTTTCTGTTCATATTTTAGTACAGACTTTCCCTAAACTGCATCTGGATCAATACCCAATTCCCTCAACTTTGCCGTGAGGCGATCACGCTCCTGCTGCGGGACAATGGTAAAGCTTTTGGGAAAGATGGCTGGATTGCTGCCATGCCATGCCAGGATAATTAAATCTTTGGTGTTATATACGCAGCAGACTAAGGGTTATGAAAGTTGGCGATCGCATCCGTGTAACAGAATCAGTGGTGGTGTATCACCATCCTGGACATCGAAAGCAGCCCTTTGATCTTCAAGGGTTGGAAGGCGAGGTTACCGCGATCGTCACCGAATGGCAGGGTCGCCCGATAAGCGCCAATTTTCCAGTGTTAGTAAAGTTTGAGAATCGATTCCGCGCTCACCTACGGGAAGCTGAGTGTGAGGTGATTTGAGATACGGTAGGAAATCGATCCCCCCTGCCCCCTTTAGTAAGGGGGGTGGCGCAGCCGGGGGGATCTCAGCGCCGCACAAACCAACCCAATAAATTCCAATCCCCCCGCAGTCGCTCCAGTTCCTCTTGATGCTGACGTGCAACCTGGTCATACCAATCACAGTAAGCCTGATGAGCCTCGCGTTGCTCGACCTCATGGCGGAACTCCCAGGCTAACTGATGAGTGGCAAACCCTTCGACCACAGGTGGTGGGGCGGGAACCAGAAAATGGCAGGGTTCACTCATAAACGTTCGGGGGGGTTGAGCTTAGGGACATTGCAATGACTCGCGGGTTTCCACCCCAGTTATTGCGTTCACGCCGCTGGCTCGGTCACAGAGTTTCTTCTGCTGGAGGCGATCGAGAACCGCATAGCTAAAGTCAGCCCCTTCTATGTCGGCATCATCAAATTCAGAGCGCAGTAGCATTGCTTCGGTCAGCACCATATTGCGCAGATCTGCCTCTTTAAAATTACTCAGATAGGCAATGCCATCGCTAAAGTCAGCGCTTTGGAAGTTTGCTCCCTCCAAGCGGCAGCCATTGAAGACGGTGCCGCGCAGATCACTCTCTGAAAAGTTGGCGTCTTTGAGGTCTTCACCGGCAAACTCCGCTTCCTGAAGCGTTTGCCCCCCAAAGTCTTTCCCCGTCACCACGACATCATCAAACGCACGAATCAGCGACGAGCTACCTGCCTGGGCAGGGAGGGGAAATAAAAGGAGTACCCAGCTCAAAATCAAGGTAAGAAGAGCGATCATCGTTCGATTCGTGTTGAAAGTTGAAGTTTTGTACCATCTAGGGCGTGTCATTAATTAACCTCAGAAGCTTGATGGGACAAGGGATAGAGCGCCCGACCCAAACAACAGGGAAAGGGGCTGTAAGCCAGTCACTCTCAAAGCTTGAAATCTAAATGATGACAGTCCCTAGATTGTAAAGGGCGTTAGGACTCTCGTACAGATTAAAAGTGATCGCGATATCATCCCGAACCGATCGCCCCTCACAGTTGTGCAATGTCGATCAAAGCTACACTACAGGCGGAGACAGCTTGACCAGGTTGGGGCTGTCCGACGACTCGACGCAAACTCACGACCCATATCATTTACCTATGCTCAGATCCTGCTCAGGGGTTCGGGGGGCGATCGCCCTCACCCTCATCCTCACACCTGTGGCAATTACCCTGAGCGCCACACCCCGAGCAATTGCCCAATCGATTACTGCTGCTTCTGACGGCACGGGCACGATCGTGACGATCGACGGCCAGACCTATCACATCCAGGGCGGTAGCCAAGCTGGAGCCAATCTCTTTCATTCCTTTCAGGATTTTGGTTTAAGTACAGGTGAGATTGCCAATTTTCTAAGCGATCCGGGCATTGTCAACATTTTTGGGCGGGTGACCGGAGGCAATGCTTCAATCATCGATGGCTTGATTCAAGCCAATCCCAATCTCTACCTCATGAACCCGGCGGGGATGGTCTTTGGGGCCAATGCCCAGCTCAATGTGGGAGGGGATTTTTTGGCAACAACGGCCGATCGTATCTGCTTTGAAGATGGCTGTTTCAATGCCGTTGGTTTGAACGATTATGGGGCATTGCTCGGAACGCCAACGACGTTTGGTTTTTTACAGGCGCAACCTGGGAGCATCGTCAATGCGGGAACGCTCGAAGTCTTAAAAGGCAAGTCGATTCAGCTTTTAGGGGGGACAGTGGTTAATCTTGGGGCGATCGCTGCACCAGACGGCGGGATTACCATTGCCGCCATTCCCGGCAGCCGCAACGTCCACTTGAGAGCACCGGGGAGCCTATTAAGCCTAGAGGTTGCCGATACCGTATTGACCCAGAGCATTTCACCGTTGGACTTGCCCAGTCTCCTTGCATCAGCGCCAACGGAGCTTCAGGCCAAGGCGATCGAAACGCCCTTGGGGAATGTGGCACTGTTGGGCACGGTGCAGGCTGAGCAGGTCGATCTCTATGCAGCCGGGTCGGTCGAACGAGACGCGACTGCCCAGATCCAGGGCGATACCCGAGTGGTGCGCTTTAGCGAGTCTGGCGAAAATCCGAATCAGGTCGTCGTCATTGACCGTCGTGCCGACAACCCTGAGGAGTTGCTCTATGGCGCGGCAGCGGGCACGGTGAGTCAGATTATTGAAACCGACGAAGATGGCATTGCCGTGATCACCGAGCAGCTTGGCGAGATTAGTGATGCAGTGGGTGAACTGGATTCGGTGGCGATCGTGGCTGAAGGCAATGAAGGCAACTTCTGGCTGGGGAATCAATGGATTCGGGCTGAGAACATCAATGACTATGCCGCGCAATTGCAGACCTGGGGCGCGGCGCTGGCGGAAAGTGCCGATCTCTTGCTCTACAGTTGCTTTACTGCTCTGGGTGAGACAGGTGGAGCGCTAGTGGCAAGCCTGGCAGACCTGACCGGAGCGGATGTAGCGGCGTCGGTGGATGTAACGGGGAGTGCGAACTATGGCGGCGATTGGGTACTGGAAACGAGTACGGGGAATATTGAGGCGAATAATCCCTTTACGGTTGAGACGTTGACTGATTGGGATGGGAAGTTGGCGACGTTCACGGTGGCAACCGCAACGCAAGCGGATTTAGAGGCGGCGATCGTAGCAGCAAACGGGCTCGCCGGTGCAGATGAAATTCGTTTTGCGCCTGGTGTAACGTCGATTGGACTCAGTTCTGCATTGTCAACTATCACAGAGGATGTGACGATTACGGGAGACGGAACTAATGTAACCGTAAAGCGAGATTCAGGGTCGTTCCGGATTTTCACTATCTCAGCAGACAGCGCAACCCTCGAAAACATCACCATTCAAAATGGCAATATCAATACCGGGAATGGAGGGGGAATCAGCCATATGGGGAGTGGCACCTTGACTCTCAGCAATGCGACGGTTCGAGATAACGTTGCCAGTGGAGATGGTTTATATCAAGGCGGTGGCATTTTCAGCAATGGTGATGTGATTTTGAGCAGTAGCCAGGTGACGGGCAACCGAGTCAATGGCAGCTCTCAAGGCAAAGGCGGCGGGATTTATGCTGCCGGATCGATCACACTCAGCAGTAGTACTGTTTCTGGCAACTCTAGCAACGGTGATGGTGGGGGTGTCCAGGGTAACACCGTGACCCTGAACAGCTCAACGGTTGAAAATAATATTGCTGATGATGACGGTGGGGGTATCTTTGGCAATACCATTAACCTGACCAACTCAACGGTTGCGAATAATACGGCCTATGACGATGGTGGGGGCATCCGTGGCAACACCATTACCCTGACCAGTTCTACTGTTTCGGGCAACGTTTCTTATGCTACGTCCGAGGGAGGCGGTGGAGGAATCTATGGCAACACCATTACCCTGATTAACTCCACCGTTTCGGGGAACTCCGCCAGCTATGAGGGGGGCGGCATTTTTAGTGGCGGGGGAGTCACACTCACAAACGCAACGATCGCTAACAATACCGCCGATAACAATGGGGGTCTGTACATTGGTGGTACGCCAAGCAACACGATCGCCAATACCATCATTGCAAATAACCAAGCAACATCTAGCCCAGATATCTCCGCTGATCTGGGCGGCAGCACAGTGCAAAATAGCCTGATTGAAGACACGGACGGTGTTACTGGTTTAGCCCTCACCAATGGCATTAATGGCAATATCATCGGTCAAGACCCGCTGCTGGGGCCGCTGCAAAACAACGGGGGCTCCACAGCAACCCATGCCTTACTCACGGGCAGTCCGGCGATCGACGCAGGCGATAATTCGCTCGCCCTTGATCTAAGCAATGCTACCCTCACCATTGACCAAGCAGGAAATGTGCGGATTGCCAACGGCACCGTGGATATTGGGGCCTATGAGGTTCAAGTGGATGAAGTGATTGGGGTATTGCCCTCGACCTGTGAATTCAACTGCACCATCGACCCGCGCCCTGAGCCCCCCGACCCCCAAGAACCCGATGAAGGAACCAGCCTGCTCGACTCGGGAGCCGAAGAAGCAGACGACCAAATTGGCAATGATTTCAGTGACTTTGCTAACCCCGAACCGCTGACGATCGCCCAGATGCAAGACATCTTGCAAGATATTCAAGGGCAAACCGGGGTCAAGCCGGCCTTAATCTATTTCACTTTCTTGCCGAGCGAAGTGGCTCAGCAGCAACCGACGGAAACCTTGCTCGCCAGTGCGAGCAGTGATTTGGGTGACCTGCTTAGTCAGGATTTGACGGGAGCTAGCGCTCAGGATGAGTTGCAAGTCATTCTGGTCACGCCTCAAGGTGACCCCTTGGTGCAGCGCACCGCAGGCATCACCCGTGCCCAGATGAACAGCCAAGTGCGGCGCTTCCGACGGGGCTTGCTCAATCCTAATGGGCAGCGCTATCTACGACCGGCCCAGCAGCTCTATGACTGGTTAATCCGCCCGTTGCAGCCCCAGCTCGCTGCTCAAGGCATCGAGAACCTTTCGGTGATTGCGGCGGAAGGGGCGCGATCGCTCCCCCTGGCGGCTTTACATGATGGCGATCGCTTCCTGATTGAACAATACAGCGTGGGACAGATGCCCAGCCTCTCCCTGGTGGATTGGCGCTATCAACCATTGGAGGGGGCTAATGTCCTGGCGATGGGGGCATCGGAATTTGCTGTGCAAGGCCCCCTGCCCGCTGTGCCGACGGAGCTGGCATTGATTACACAGCAGCGGGCCGATCAAACCTACCTCAATGGGCAGTTTAACTATGACAACTTGGCCGCTGAGGCAGGCGATCGTGATTTTCAGATCTTGCACCTGGCCACCCATGCCGCCTTCCAGGCGAGTGCCCCAGAAGACGCCTATATCCAGCTCTGGGGGCAAGAACGGCTCCAGCTCCAAGATTTACGCGAGTTGGGTTTCGCCCGTGACCCGGCGATCGAGCTCTTGGTACTGAGTGCCTGTGAAACAGCCCTCGGCGATGCCGATGCCGAATTAGGCTTTGCCGGAGCGGCAGTTCAGGCCGGGGTTAAATCAGTCCTCGCCAGCCTCTGGCAGGTTTCAGATTTAGGCACCTTGGTCTTGATGGATACGTTTTACGAGGCGGTGGCGGAACCGAACGTGACGATCAAAGCCGAAGCCCTCCGCCAGGCACAGCTCGCACTCTTGCGCGGTGAGGTGACACTCCAAAATGGATTCCTGAGCGGGACACCCCTGCCACCGGAGCTCACCCGCTACGGTGATCCGGATCTGACCCATCCCTTTTACTGGAGCGGTTTCACACTCGTAGGAAGTCCGTGGTGAGGTCAGGGTTAAAGGTTAAAAGTTAAAGGTTAAAAGTTTAGGGTTCGACTAGAACTTCCCCTCTCGGGTGGGGCGGTCTCGCGCCGCGACGACCGGGTGGGTTCGAGGTGTGGGCCGTCCAGGCAATTTCTTGGCTATGTCTGAGTCTGCTGAAGGCAGACTCAGACATAGCCAATTGCAAACAGTATTAAACCACCGTGAACGCCGTGTCCGCCGCTGCAATCAGCGCAGCAGCACTCACGCCCCGCACCACCGCCAGCGCCTCGGCTCCAACGCTAATTTGCGCATAGCCACCCACGGAATGAATCTCCAGTTGACCAAAGCTCAAGCCCCCCGCGAGGCCGATGCGATCGCCCCTACTGAGCTTAAAGCCCGCAAAGGTGTCAAACCCGGCCCCCACTGCCAGGACATAGATATCGGCACCGGAACCACCATGCACATAGTCGTTGCCCAGACCGCCGTCGAGCAGGTCATCGCCGCGATCGCCGTAGAGGCTGTCATCATCTGCCCCACCCAGCAGCGTGTCGTTCCCGTTTCCGCCCAGTAGGCTGTCCTCACCGGCACCCGCATCCAGGAGATCATCCCCATTTTTCCCCCGGAGGCTGTCGTTGCCCTCACCCCCGAAGAGGTCATCATTGCCGTTTTCACCATTGAGGGTATCGTTGCCCGCCCCGCCCAAGAGCTGATCATTGCCATTGCCCCCCCGGAGAGTGTCGTTGCCGTCCCCGCCATCGAGCAGGTCATCGCCCGAATCGCCAAAGAGCTGATCGTTGCCATTCCCGGCGAGCAGGGTGTCGTTATCACCCTTACCAATCAGGACATCGTTTTCAGCTCCTCCGATCAACAGATCCGCTTGGGGGGTGCCCCGGAGGGTTAGGGGTTCAGCATTGGTGACGGTGATAGCGAGGTCTTGAACAGCCGTGAGTCCCCCGGCATCGGTAACAGTAACCTGGAGGGTGTAAATATTGTCCGCATCCACATCTCCCGGATTCTCAAAGTCCGGGGCCGTGATAAAGCTCAGTTCGCCTGTCACCGCATCGATTTCAAAAAGTGCCGCATCATCGCCATCTGTAATGCTGTAGGTGAGCCCGGCTCCTTCGCTGCTGAAATCATCAGTGGTGTTGATATCGAGAACGCTGGTTTGGCCTTCAGCAACATTAGCTGTGTTGGTGGTGATAATGGTTGGGGCCGTATTTTCGATGACATCGGTGACGGTGACAACAAGATCTTGACTATCGGTGAGTCCTTCCGCATCGGTGACAGTGATCTGGAGAGTATAGGTATTATTTGCACCCACATCCCCCGGATTCTCAAAATCAGGGGCTGTGATAAAACTGAGTTCGCCCGTCACCGCATCGATTTCAAAAAGTGCCGCATCCTCACCACCCGTAATACTGTAGGTGAGCCCAGATCCTTCGCTGTTGGTATCATCGGTGGCATCAATATCGATGACCGCCAATTGATTCTCGGGGACGATTGCCGTTGCCGGACTCGTGAAGGTTGGGGCAGCATTGGCAGTATCCCTGACACCAAAAATGACATAACTCTCTCCGGCCAGAATCTTACCGTTCGGGCTCGCCACAGACGCCCCAATAATCAGATCATCAATCCCATCGCCATTCACATCTCCGGTGTCACTGACCGACCATCCTGAACCATCACCCGCATCAGCACCATTGAGGACAAAGCCATTGAGAACAAAGCCATTACTGCCATTGAGGCTACTCAGCTCGAAACTGCCATTGCTGCCAATGGTATTCCCACCAAAGACCACATAACTCTCTCCGGCTCGATCCTTACCATCTGGATCAGCAGCAGGTGCACCAATCACAAGATCGGCAAAACCATCACCATTGACATCTCCGGCGCCACTGACGGATCGCCCCGATAAGTCACGCGCATCAACGCCGTTGATCACAAAGCCATTGCTACCATCCAGGCTGCTCAACTCGAGAGCGCCATTACCGCCGATCGTCGTCCCGCCAAAGACCACATAGCTCTCTCCGGCAACCGAGGTACTGTCTAGGTCAAGCGAGGGCGCACCAATAATGAGATCATTAACGCCATCACCATTGACATCTCCAGCGCTACTCACTGAAACGCCGGAGAGGTCATCCGCATCAATGCCATTGAGGACAAAGCCATTGCTGCCATCAAGGCTGCTCAATTCGAGGCTACCATTGCCGCCAACGTTATTCCCGCCAAAGACCACATAACTCTCTCCGGCATTCAGGTTACCATTCGGATCAGCAACTTCAGCCCCAATGATCAGATCATCAATGCCATCGCCATTGACATCTCCGGCACGACTGACTGACCCGCCTGAGAGATCCAATTCGTCAATGCCATTGAGCACAAAACCGTTGCTACCATCGAGGCTGTTCAACTCGAAACTGCCATTGCTGCCAAGATTATTCTCGCCAAAGACCACGTAACTCTCTCCGGCAGCAACGTTCCCGTTTGGGCTGGCACCGGTTGCCCCAATAATCAGATCCGCAATGCCATCACCATTGACATCTCCGGCATGACTGACCGATCGTCCTGATTGGTCAAATGCATCAATGCCATTGAGGACAAAACCATTGCTGCCATCAAGACTGCTCAACTCGAAGCTGCCATTGCTGCCGATCGTTGTCCCGCCAAACACCACATAACTCTCTCCAGTATTCAAGTTACCGTTCGAGTCAGCATTGGGTGCCCCAATAATTAGATCATCAATACCATCGTTATTGACATCTCCGGCGCGACTGACCGATCGCCCTGAACTGTCATCTGCCGCAACACCATTGAGAATAAAGCCGTTGCTGCCATCGAGACTACTCAACTCGAGAGCGCCATTGCTGCCAATAGTATTCCCGCCAAAGACGACATAACTCTCTCCAGCACCCGAATTACCGTTCGGGTCAGCATCGGATGCTCCAATAATCAGATCCGCAATGCCATCGCCATTGATATCGCCAGCGTGACTGACGGAAATACCGGAGCGGTCACCAATATCAATGCCATTGAGGACGAAGCCATTGCTGCCATCCAAATCAATGAGATTGAGCTCGGCGTCGGGAAACGTCCCAGTATAGGTCTGCTCTAGCTCAGGGGTAAAGGCCGAAACAGACTGGCCGGTTCCGATCTGCCAGGTTAAGGCCCAATTGCCTTGACCCACGGTCTCCGTTGAGGCGGCGAGCGCCGCGCCAGTGAGCTGGTGCAAGGCTTGCAGAAATTCCGGTTGAGCTGCCACATTGCAACCATAGATCCAGATCTCTGCTACGCCCCATTCCAGCAATGATTGACGATAGGCAGGCAAGGTTGCCAGAGAGAGCTGGCTGCTTCCGAGTCGCAACGCACCCGGCGCGCCATGGGCCACTAAATGCAGGCGATTGTAATGTCCCTGAGCGAGGGCGGCTGTAATCTGAACAACCCCATCTTGATGGGGGTCGAGCAGCAATGCGGTTGCACCGGGACGAAGACCAGCGAGCAATGACTGAGGCGCAGGGACACGGGGGTCAATAACAACTAAGGCAGTGGTGGGTGGGGTAACAAGGGCCGGGGGGTCTAAGGTGATATTCATGAAAGTAGATGACTCCTGAAGATAAGCGATACATAACAGAATATTTAGGATGCAAGATATCCACTGATATTACCGCTTCATTGCAACTTTAAACAGATGTCATACTTTAATAGTTTTCTCCAGTATATCTACGTATATATTAACCAAGATTTAATTATTCCATAGGGTTTAGATCGTTAAAATCCTGCAGATTAAAAGATTTAGAATTTTTAAGTATTGTTTAGTTTGAAATCCAGTATTTTTGTGTGGATTGGGTTGAGGCATGGATGCTATTAGCCAGGAAAATAATCGGGTCAGAATTTTGTCGTGACACGTCACCATTGACAGTGCTACTGTTTACATTTGTACCCGCTGCTCGATGATTAGAGACAAAACTATTTCGATCGCATTCGCTGGCGGTCTCTTTATCTATTGGAGTGGTGTTACATGGAGAAAGTCCGTGGTAGTACGGAGGGCAATTATGACGATCGCTGTCAAAGTAAATAAAGTAATTTAGAGCAATAGGTGGATCTTGAGTCAAATCCGAGCATTACTTTATTCGTGGCGTGGTGTCGCCGTTGCCGCCCCCCTAGCAACTCTGTTGATCCTGGGGGTGCGTTATCTCGGGCTATTACAGGGTTTAGAATGGGCAGCCTATGATCAGTTCATGCGCTGGCGAGCATCCGGTAATGAGCAGATCGATGAGCGCATCAAAATCGTTACCATTGATGAAGCTGACCTTCATGCAGGGGGACAGGGACTCATTTCGGATCGCGCCCTTGCCCAAGCCCTACATACCCTTGCTGCACAAGATCCCATAGTCATTGGTCTTGATCTGTATCGAGATTTACCTGTTCCCCCCGGACATCCAGAACTCTCAACGGCGCTACAAGACATTCCCAACATCGTCGGGATTCAAAAGGTCGCTGAACCTGTGGTTGCTGCCCCTGCAATGCTAGATGCTGTCGGACGAGCCAAGGCTAACGATCTGGTCGTCGATGGAGACAATCGAATCCGACGGGGATTTTTGTTTCTTTATAATCAAAGCGACCAGCCCATTGATGCTTTTGCACCTTATCTTGCCCTCTGGTTTCTCGAAGAAACCGCAGGGATGAAGTTTGAGAAGCTCTCTGAAGATCAATGGCGTTTTGGTGCAGCGATGTTTAAGCGATTTAAAGCCTTTGACGGGGGCTATATCCACGCCCATACGGGCGGCTACCAATTTTTGATCAACTATCGAGGGTGGGGTCAACAGTTTGAGGCGATTCCGTTCCGAGAAGTTATCGCCAACAACTTACCTTTAGACTGGGCTAAAGATCAGATTGTCCTCATTGGTGCTACCGGGGAGAGCCTCAATGACTACTTTTTCACTCCCTTTAGCGGTTCTGGTTTCCTAGAAACCCCTGTTCCCCTCTCGGGTGTTGAAATTCATGCCCATATTATTGCTCAAGTCTTAGATGCAGCTCAGGGTGATCGCCCTCTACTCAGAGCCATTCCAGAAATTTTAGAGATCCTTTGGATATTCCTGTGGTCAGCGATTGGAGCGGTCATCGTCTGGCGTTGGCGCTTAGGTGTACAAATCCAGAGCCAGCAGCGTTCTCGTCGGTTATGGACTCAACAATTGCTGTGGCCGTTGCTGCTAGTGGCAACATTGGTAGGTAGTGCGTATGGTGCTCTTCTGTGGTTTAGTTTACTAGTTCCTGTGGTTCCAGCTATTTTAAGTCTAGGGCTTGCTGGCATTGGGGTTACAATCTATAACGCCAACAAAACAGCTCAATTGCGTCAGACTTTTGGTCGATATCTCTCCAATGAAGTCGTTACTCAGCTTTTAGAGCGACCTGGAGGATTAGACTTGGGTGGCATGAACCAAAAGATCACGATTCTCACGTCGGATATTCGTGGCTTTACTGCTCTTTCAGAGCAATTTACTCCTACAGAAGTTGTTACTATTCTTAATTGTCATCTTAAAAAGATGTTGCGGATTTCTACGAACTATCGCGGCACAATTAATAACATCATGGGCGACGGGCTACTGATCTTTTTTGGTGTGCCCAACCCACAGCCAGATGATACTAAACGGGCGATCGCCTGTGCCCTGGCTATGCAGCTAGCCATGGAAAAAGTCAATCAAGATCTCCAAGCACAAGGATTTCCCATTCTAGAAATGGGCATTGGTATTAACATGGGTGAATGTATTGTGGGGAATCTTGGCTCTGAGCTGCATACTGGATATAGTGCGATTGGCGCAGATGTAAACCTAGCATTTCGTATTGAGACTTATGCTACGGGGCAACAAATTTTAGTGTCAGAAGCGGTATTTGAAGAAGTCAATCATAAGCAACTCAGAGTTGACAATATTCATCAGGTCAGCCCGAAGGGTGTGAAAGGGAAAATATTAATCTATGAAATTGGAGGTATTGGCGAACCGTATAATCTTGAGCTGCCGAAAATTGAGGAGAATTTTTTCCCATTAGTAGAGCCTTTGGAATTAGTCTATACGCCACTGGATGGCAAGCAGGTCAGTGAACAATGCTTTAAGGGGCAGTTGGTTCAGCTCTCGGCAAAAGGTGCGAAAGTCCTGGTAGAAGCAGATGAGAGCCTACCCTCACCCCTGACCAATCTAAAGCTGAACTTAGTGAACTGGAAACATAGCTCCGAGGAAAGCGACGATATTTATGCCAAGGTGCTTCATTCTGACGAGGGGGCTCTCTTGTTCAAGATTAGATTTACTGCTATACCACCCACAATCGCTACTTTTTTCTCGAAAATCATTGCCTAGCTGATACTACAAACCTAATCTTCCGGATCGCTCGTTCTTGGGAGCGTATGGATTAATCCCAGAGTGTAACTTTTTATAAGGTTTCCTCTATGGGCGCTGCCAAAGTGGCCGGTTAAAGTGGAGGTACAGGAACCCAAAGGACAGTGTAGACAGTCTATGTTGGTAGAATTGAAAATTGGGTTTGTCTAATCTTTCTCACTTTTTTACTCTCATCAGAAACTATAGAAGGTGCATTTTTTTTGCTTTCTACCCCAATTGTTCTATCTTTCTACAAAGAAAAATGCTCAAAAACCTCGCTTATCTCCTCGGGCTCTCTACTCTACTCGTTTTGAATAGTACAGCACCCTTATTTGCCCAGCCTGACTCTGCCCCTGAAAGTCAAGGTGGGTCTGGTGGTACAGCACCACGAACGGCAGGGAGTGGCTCCCGTGGCCCTGGCTCCTGTGATGAAAATCATTTTGAATCTTCGGAACAACAGCCGGCCTTAACCGCAATCGTTCCCAAAACGGGTATTCTCTCAACCCAGCACGATCAGGTCAATCTCTACTTTTTTATTCCACCCCAAACGGCTCAACCTGCGCTGTTAGAGATTGTCGATCAACAAGCCAAGACCATTGTCTTTGCGCAAGAGTTTGAGCTAACCACCGAAAATACCGTTGCCCGAATTGTTGTGCCCAATACGGTTCAATTCCTGGCAACCGCTCCGTCTGAGCTGCGTTATAAATGGACATTACAGATTTATTGCGAAACCAGTTCCACTACTGTGGATAACGAAGTCCTGGTTACACTTTCAGGTTGGATTCATCGTCTAGAGACGAATGTGGCTTTAGAAGTTCCAGCAGAACTGTGGTCTGACAAGCTGGAGTCTTGGTTTGCCCAGCGGGAGACTGATCCAGATATCTGGCGGCAAGGGCTCGCTTTGGAAGGACTGGAACAATATGCAAATCTGGAGGTGCAGACCTATGATTTAACCAGAGAATTGGAATTGTAGCGCTAGACGAGGATGCGAATCGGGAAGCGCAGACTTATGATCGAGGAAACTGAAACAACATTTTCCGCAGCAGGTGTGCCTTGATCCGAGTCCGAATATTGGTGTCCCAATGGCGGAGCATTAGCACCGCCGCCCTTCTATCGACCGCGATCGTGTTGGGGGTGCGCTATCTCGGTTTATTGCAAGGTTTGGAATGGGCCGCCTATGACCATTTTTCTCGCTGGCGTGTGGCAAAGACCGTATTGCCGGACGATCGCATCAAAATCGTCACCATTGATGAGGCTGATCTGCGTGCGGGTCAGCAAGCGCTCATCTCCGATCGCGCCCTTGCTCAGGCTTTACACAATTTGGCAGAGCAAGATCCGCTGGTTATTGGCCTCGACCTCTATCGAGATTTACCCGTCCCCCCAGGACAGTTGGAGCTTGCCGCTGCCCTACGCACAATCCCGAGTCTTGTTGGCATTCAAAAGGTTGCTGAACCTGTGGTTGAAGCCCCGATGGTGTTAGAGGCGGATGGACGAGCCAAGGCCAACGATCTGGTCGTCGATGGAGACAATCGAATCCGGCGGAGCTTTCTGTTTTTGATTGATGATCAGGGTCAAATCATATCCGGTTTTGCACCTTATCTTGCCCTCTGGTTTCTTGAAGAAACCGCAGGGATAAAGTTTGAGAAGCACTCTGAAGATCAGTGGCGTCTGGGTGCAGCAATGTTTAAGCGGTTTGGGGCGTTTGATGGGGGCTATATCTGTGCCCATACGGGGGGATTCCAACTGCTGATTCAGTATCGGGGTGAGGGTCAGCCGTTTGAGACCATGCCGTTCCGCGAGGTTCTCGCGGGTAACCTGCCCCCCGACTGGGCGAGAGATCGCATCGTACTGATTGGCACCACAGCTGAGAGCCTCAATGACTACTTTTTCACCCCCTTGAGCGGTTCCGGTTCCCTGGAGCCGCCTGTGCCCCTCTCTGGTGTGGAGATTAATGCCCATATCATTGCTCAAGTCCTAGATGCTGCCATGGGTAAAGAGCGCCTGATTCAACCGGTTCCTGAATGGGTCGAGATGCTCTGGATCTTAGTCTGGTCGTTGCTGGGGGCAACTGCCTTGGGCATTGGGCAGCAAGCCAAAGATTGGCCCCTGTTTCCCTCGCGTCTGCAACGGGGCAGGGTCGTCCTTGAACAGGTGGCGATCGCCCTCGGGCTGCTCGGCGGCTTGCTGCTCATTGGCTATCTGCTCTTTTGCGGTTGGGCACTTTGGCTTCCGGTTGTGCCCCCTGCTCTGGGCTTCATTGCCGCAGGACGCTTCCGCACCACGCATATTGCCAACAAAGCCACTCAATTCCGGCTGCAAAATGAGGTGCTCAATCGTCTGGCGAGCATTGATGGTCTCACCCAGGTGGCGAATCGGCGGTCTTTTGATGTTTATTTGCGCAAGGCTTGGGTGCAGGCGCAACAGTTGCAGCAGCCCATCGCCCTGATCCTCTGCGATGTGGACTATTTCAAGCAATACAACGACACCTATGGACACCAGGAGGGGGATGATTGTCTGCGGCGAGTCGCCTATGTGTTGAATGCATCGGTGACGCAGCCGGGGAGCTTTGTGGCCCGGTATGGCGGTGAGGAATTTGCGGTGATCTTGCCGGGTCTGGAGCAGACGGCGATCGAGGCGATCGCCTGCGCCATTCAACAGGCCTTACGCGCCGAAGCGCTCCCCCATAAAACCTCAACGGTGAGTGATGCTGTCACCCTCAGTTTAGGGATTGCGATTGCCACCCCCCCCCTCAATGACCCCAACCCCGATATGCTCGTTGAATGTGCAGATGATGCACTGTATCAAGCCAAACGCCAGGGGCGCGATCGCTACCATTGCCTGATCTATGGTTCAGAATCAACGCTCATTCAAGATTGAGTGGGTGCGATTGCCTTAGGCTGTGGGTAGAGCCGCTGCGCTCCCCAGCCTACAGTGGGAGTCCCTGACGGTATCGACAGAATCAGGCGCTTATCTCTCTTTTGTCACTTTAGGCAGAGAAAAATGGGAGTTGTCCCAAAGGAGGTGATAAAAGCATCGAGACTGTAGCATGATTCACCAGAACAATCCACTCATACTGAATCCGCAAAGCATAGGGAGAGATAACCTCCTGATTATTCCTCGGGCAGGCGGGACGCAGATTCGACAAGCTCACTGACCACCTGCGCTACGGGTTTCTGCGCTCAATATCCCGTAGCGTGGGTGGTTGCTGAGCGCTTGTCCTGAGCAGAGTCGAAGGGGAGTCGAAGTACATCTTGCCCGCCACCCGGATCAGCCTTCGCTTTCTGTGTTCATAAAATCCGAATTCAGTATCATACCCAATTCGGAAATCAACGACAAAATAAGCGGAGATGAGGGGAGAGCCTGGCCACTCAGACCTTCGACAGTTCGGCAAGCTCACCGCATCACAAGCTCAGTCTTCGCTTTCTTTCTGGCTCTATACAATCAAGATTGGGGACCAGAGAACCCTGAAGATAACTCGGGATTTGGAAATAGACATAACCAAAAATCCAGAAGATTGAAACAAATGAATAGCAGCAAAAGTACTCTGATTTTGTTTAAAGTTGCTTTCCAGCAAGAGTTGCTTTTCTCGCCTAACGCTTAACATCAACCCCATAGTCTTCAGGTTTTCAATCAGGAATGATGAATTGGCAGAACTTTTGAAGGATAGCGATATTATGGATTAACTATGGAGCGATCGCACCCACCCCCGCCAAATCCAAAATCTCCGGGATCAAATCTTCCCGTTTTACTGCCATTAAATGCACCCCTTGACAGAGGTTGCGGGCCTGCTGGACTTGCTCGGCGGCAATTTTGACGCCCTCTTGGAGGGGGCTCTCCGCAGCAGCCAGACGATCGATCGTGGTTTGAGAAATATTGACACCCGGCACGTAGCGGTTGATAAACTTGGCATTCTTGGCCGACTTAAGCAAAAAGATGCCCGCTAAAACAGGTTTATCGCTCTTGCTAGCGATCTGGGTCATAAACTTGTCGAGGCATTCAAAATCACTAATCAACTGGCTCTGGAAAAACTGTGCGCCTGCGGCCAGTTTGCGCTCAAAACGGCTCTGTAGACCTTTCCAACTTGGGTTTTGGGGATCAACCGCCGCCCCCACAAACAGATCCAGCGGGCCGTCCGGCAGTTTTTTTTCGTTGGCATCGAGCCCCTGGTTGAGGCGATCGATCAGTTGCAGCAAGCGGATCGACTCTAGGTTAAACACCGGTTTAGCTTTGGGATGATCGCCTGCCTTAACCGAATCCCCCGTGAGGGCCAGTACATTGTGTAGACCCAACGCCTGGGCCCCCATCAGATCGGCTTGTAGGGCAATCAGATTGCGATCGCGGCAGGCAAGCTGATAGATCGGCTCAATGCCCTGCTGATGCAGCAGCACCGCTGCGGCCAACGACGACATCCGCAGCACCGCCCGGCTGCCATCGGTGACATTGACGGCATGGACTCGCCCCTTGAGTTGCCCGGCCATAGCGAGCATATGGCTCGGGTCTCCTCCCTTAGGCGGCATCACCTCCGCCGTCACCAAAAATTCGCGATCGCGGACAGCACGGTGGAAACGAGAGAGGGGTGGGGTCATGGACAGTTGGCAGTTAGCAATTAACAGTTAACAGTTCGCAGTTATGCAGGGTGGGCATTGCACACCCAATCAGGATCTTCGGGATTCTGAGCTTGGAACTGGGGGTTGAGAACAAGATGGGCTGTGAGATGCTCTAGTAAATTTTGTCGGTTGGGTTAGCGGTAGCGTAACTCAACACAACCCATTCTGCTGTTGGCGAGGCGACCAGAAATTAACGAGAAACCCTTCATTGAGTCAAGACATCAAGCGATCGCAGAATTCACTCAATAAAGAAGTCGTAAAATACACCGCAAGCCGAGACAACCATAGCAGCTAGAGGGGCCGCGAGAAACCCAACGCCGCTTTAACCCGATCGAGCACCACTGTGGCGCTGGCTTCCGCTTTTTCGCGGCCGGCTTTGAGAATCCGCTCTAGAGTGGCGCGATCGTCCATAATTTCTTGATACTTTGTCTGAATCGGTTCTAATGCCGTGATGACCGTATCCGTGAGCAACGGCTTAAATTGCCCCCAGCCCATCTCGGCACATTCGGCGGCAACCGCTTCACGGGACTGGTTCGAGAGCAGCAGATACAAGCTCAACAGGTTATGGCATTCCGGGCGCTCTGGGTTGTCAAATTCGAGTCCATTAAAGGCATCCGTTTTGCAGCGTTTGATTTTTTTTGCGATCTCAGCAGGCGAATCCAAGAGATTGATCCGGCTCTGCTCAGAGGGGTCAGACTTGGACATTTTCTTCGTGCCATCGGTCAGGCTCATCACCCTGGCCCCATCTTGCCGAATCAGAGGGGCCGGCGACTTGAGCACCGGGGATTTTTTCTTGCCATATTGGTCGTTGATACGAATGACAATATCCCGCGTCAGCTCGATATGCTGCTTCTGATCTTCACCGACGGGAACCAAGTCGGCATCGTAGAGCAGAATATCAGCGGCCATGAGAACCGGGTAGTCGAGCAGCCCCACGCTGACATTTTCGCCCTGCTTGCGGGCCTTTTCTTTAAACTGGATCATTCGCTCTAGCCAGTTGAGGGGCGTGACGCAGTTCAAGAGCCAAGCCAGCTCACTATGAGCGCTGATGTGGGATTGGATAAAGATGGTGGAATGGGCCAGATCAATGCCACAAGCGAGATAAAAGGCGGCGATCGCCCAGGAATTTTCGGCCAATTGCTTCGGGTCGTGGGGCACGGTGATGGCGTGCAAGTCCACCACACAAAAATAGTTATCATAGTCGGCTTGCGCACTGACCCAATTCCGAACCGCGCCCAAATAGTTGCCCAGATGCAAATTGCCAGTGGGTTGTACGCCCGAGAGCACTCGCTTTTTGTCCATCCTTAATTTTTTCTAAAGCCCAGCTGCATCTGTTCATTGTGACAGATCTTGGGCGTCTCTCTAGGCGATCGCCCTTTAACAACCTGTAGATCAGGGCTCCAACGTAATCCGGGCAATGCATCAGGGCGACGTGGAGAAATGCCCAAGGTTCCCTCATTCCCTTGTTAACATGGCAGTCTAGCCTAGAGCCTGTCATCCATTAACCCCAGAAGCCTGACGGACAAGCCGTAACGCACCCGACCCCAATCCGATGGGCTCGGGTTACCGTTACGCTAGCAGGATTCGAGCCGCTCAATGCTGACAGAGCCCTAACATCAGGCGTGTATCCACTTTGCCCAGGACCGGTACTGTGACGACCCAGCAGCAACAGCGGTGGGAACTTCTTTCCCCCCAATCTTCCGCCACTCCTGAGGAGCAACAGTCTCTTCTCCAAACGCTCCGTCGGATGACCCATGATCCGACTCTGGAGTTGCTTGCCATCAAGGCCGGGGAACCGGCTTGCTGGTTGTTTTCGGGCACGGTGGCGGGCTATCGCAAGATTTACTCCCTTTTTCAATCCCAGCAGTTGCCGCGACTCCTGGATTTACCTGTACAGCAAATTGTTAAAGCCCGGCCTCAATCAGCGGCGGCTTCGACTGTGTTGCCGGAGATCCGCCTCTACCGCTACTTGGGTGACTATGCCCAGACCCATTCCCCGGAGCAGTTGCTCCAGCATCTTCACCAGATCTGGGTCGAGACGAACATTGAGCGCCTAGAAATCTATGAAGCGATCGCCGCCCTGGTACTCGATAAAGCCGCAGTAGAGCAGTTTCCCAACGTTTTGCTCAAGAGCTTCTATCGGATTGTGGATGTCTGGCAACTCGACCCCAAAAGCCGTCATCAAATTCCCCAGCTAGCGACGCTGTTTGAGCATTTGCCCACAGTTGGCTTTCGCCAAGCACGGGTGATTCGCCGCCTGCGAGAGTTGATGGTGCTATTTCGCGATGGCTCAGGGTTCAAGTTACTCCAACGCCTTTGTCAGCTCTACCGCAAGGCCCAGAGCGAGCCTGCTGCGCCCCTAGAGGCATTACTCTCGCGTTATCCCAATCTCTATCCCTATCTGGTGCAACCACCCCAAGGGGAATACGAACTCAGTCGCACGATTCGTTATTGCCAGGAGCGACGTCAGCAGCATTATGGCTTACGTCTGACCCGCTTTGTGATGTACCAAGCCCGACTGGCCCAGATCGCTCGGGCAGGACAGATCTCCCATGGCGCAGGGCGAATCCTGCGGCGAGAGGCTAACCCGACTCTGCTCGGCGATCGTGAGCTCGCCGCAGCCTTACGCTACTTTTGGCGCAATACTCAGGGAACCAATGCCCAATCTCGCTTGGCCCAACGGTTGCGCAATGATATTCCTCATCTCGACTCCTACGGACAGTTCAAGGAGAGACTCTATCATTACCTTGCGGGCAATCCAATGACGGGCAACGAGCAGTCTGCCCAAATCGCCAACGAATTTCAGCAAACCCTCCAGACCCAGATCCAGCAAACCCTGCCCCATTACGAAACCCGTCAGCCCACCGAGTCCTTGAACCTGCGCACTGCGACGAAGCTCCTGAACTTTCTGGTGGTCGAGAGCCCCCAACAGCGCGAGCATTATATCTTGATTGAAACCCTCTCTAATCTGGGGGCAACGTTTACCGTAGGTTTGTTCTGGAAACTGATGCTCCTCTGTCCGCCGTTGGTCGCTGAGCTCGACAAGCGCTTAGCCTTGCTCTTTGATCACTATGCCCAGTTCCCCCAGAGCGAGATTTCCTGGCTGATTCAACTGCTAGAAACCTATCAGTTGGCTCAAGGGATTTATCTAGGGCAGATCGACCTCTCCCCTCTGACAACGCTCAAAAAAACGTAAGTTTCGGTGAAGCGAAACGATCGCATTCTCTCAAGCACTAAAAACTCAATGTCAAACCCGGTTGTCAGAGGGCCAGCCCTCCGACACCGCCCGCTGAGGTGGAGAGGGCTACCGATCAACTCCTGCAATATCGGAGCCAGTATTGTTGGTTTCATTGAGCTTTAAAGCTTTCGTGCTCTTGGCTTAACCGAAACTCAGGTTACTTATCCAGAACTCACGTTTAAAAAAGCCCCTGACACCCAAAAGGATCAGGGGAAAAAATCCCCTCTTGGGAGGGGCGGTCTCGCGCAGCGACGACCGGGGTAGGTTCGGGGTATTGGCTCCTGTGCAGTTACTTTTTAAGAGGTCCTAATACACCTCAACGTGCCAGCGGTGCTCCTTCTTAAGTTGCTTGCGGAGATCAGTCCAACTCATGCCGCGTTTTTCGGCTTCTTGGTTAAAGGTTTCCGAAATCGGTGGCTCCATTCCTTTCAAGCCACACATATAAATATGGGTCTTGGGCTTTTGAATCAGCTCAAACAACTCATCGGCATATTCGCTGACCCGGCTCTGGACATACATCTTGCCGCCTTCGGCGGTTTTCTGCTCACGGCTGATGGCATAGGTCAGCCGGAAGTTGTCCGGATAGTCTTTCTCCATTTGCTCTAGATCATCCTTATAGAGAATGTTAGCGCTATAGGGAATGCCAAAAATCAACCAAGCCATGCCTTTGAAGCTGTAATTCTCGTGTTTTTCCTTAAACATCCGCCACAGGAAGGCCCGGAAGGGGGCGATCCCGGTTCCCGTGGCCAACATCACAATGGTGGGATCTTCCTCCTCAGGCAAGAGCATATCTTTACCCACCGGGCCGGTGATCGCCACATCAGAGCCGACGGGAAGGTGGCAGAGGTGGGTGGAACAAACGCCGTAGACCCGTTCACCCGTTTCAGGATGGTCATATTCGAGTTGACGCACACAGAGGGAGACGGTTTTGTCATTTTCCTTGTCGCCGTGACGGGTTGAGGCGATCGAATAGAGCCGTAGCTTATGGGGCTTGCCCTTGTTATCCATTCCAGGCGGAACGATGCCAATACTCTGACCTTCTAGGTAGTGCAGATTACTGCCTGAGAGATCAAACGTAAGGTGTTGGACAATGCCCGAACCGCCGTCCCGAACAAGGGGGTAATTTTCCAGACATTTGCCCACAAAGGGGGATTTGGGCTTGTAGAGGTTGACGGGAACCTTTTCAAAGTTGGAAGGAGGATGAACAATCATGGGTTTTGCATCAGAGGATGGGGCAGGGGAAGGAGCGGGGGTCGATTCAGTGGGCTCACTCCCCAGGGGCTTAATGCTGACGATTTTGCCCCCTTGCTGGCAGATCTGGCGGGCGATCGCATTCATCCGGGAATAGGGAACGACAATCTGCTGAGAGCCACTGCGACGCACGGGGGCAGACCCCGACAATCGCCCTTGTAGCCCGACCACTTCATATACAAACATTCGATTGCCAGACTCAGAACCTCGAATTGTATCCGCACTGAACTTGTACATAACTGCTTAATCTCGTCTCCCAAACGTATAAGTCTACCTGGATGCTCTATCTTACAAGCAAACCGAGTTCCTCACGTTGGGTGAACAAACATTAGCGCTGCGTTAAAGGCCAGCGTGCGATCGCGCCTTGGGACAACCCTAGGAGGATTGTCCCCACCAGATTCTAAAGACGATGCTGTCCAAAACTGGACAAAGTTCATCACCAGCGTTTTAACACTGAACGTGTCGGCACTGTAGCAAGCTCTCGTCCAGCCAACTGTAACCCTGTCCACGATTTAATTTTTTCTTTAGCAAAAGTGCGCACCCTACCGTAGCATGGGTACTGGGTGAACCGTGACCGCAGGCCAGCCATTGCTTGCTCTAGGAACTTCCATCGATTTAGCGAGATGTGTAGATTCTGGTGCAACGGTTGCAACCCCGAGCTGATTTTGTCGGGTCGGGCGCTCTGTCGCTTTTCCCGTCAGGCTTTTGGGTTGAGTTTGATGACATGCCCTCGTGTGTTCTGATACAATCACCCTAATTTTTCTAGTAGATATACCGACTAGGCTTTAATCTTTTTTTGGGTGCTAGTCGTTCGTTGCTCAGGCAGAGCCTTAGGGCTCACTCCTCCAATCCCTTGGCGCGAGTGGCTAGCTGAGTGGTTGAGAGTTTCGCTCTCAACTCACACGAAGCAGATTTAACAATGAAGTTCTTAATGTAATGCAGTAGAGGAAAGGCATGATTGCGCAATCAGACCGTGTTGTTCTTATTGGAGTTGCTGGTGACTCAGGTTGTGGGAAGTCAACCTTCCTACGGCGTTTGACAGATCTCTTTGGCGAAGAGTTTATGACTGTCATTTGCCTTGATGACTACCATAGCCTTGACCGGAAGGGACGTAAGGCTGCTGGTGTGACTGCGCTCAACCCCAAGGCCAATAACTTTGACTTAATGTATGAACAGATCAAGATGCTCAAGTCTGGGCAGGCGATCGATAAGCCCATTTACAACCATGAAACGGGTGAGATTGACCCCCCCGAGCGCATTGAACCCAACAAGGTCATTGTGATTGAAGGCTTGCACCCCATCTATGATGAGCGGGTGCGCAGTCTTTTAGACTTTAGCGTTTACCTCGACATTAGTGATGAGGTCAAAATTCAATGGAAGATTCAGCGCGACATGGCTGAGCGGGGTCACACCTACGAAGACGTTCTCGCTTCGATTAATGCACGCAAGCCTGACTTTTCGGCTTACATTGAGCCCCAGAAAGGATTTGCCGATGTCGTCATTCAGGTTCTCCCCACCCAGCTAATCGAAGATAAGGAAGCGAAATATCTGCGGGTGCGCTTAATCCAAACCGAAGGGATTGAGAACCTGGAGCCCGTTTATCTCTTTGATGAAGGCTCGACGATTGATTGGCGACCCTGTGGTCGGAAATTGACCTGTAATTATCCTGGTATCAAGATGTATTATGGCCCGGATGCCTACATGGGTCATGAGGTTTCAATTTTGGAAGTAGATGGTCAATTCGACAATTTGGAAGAGTTGATCTATGTTGAGAGCCATCTCAGTAGCACCTCCACCCGCTACTATGGCGAGATGACTGAATTGCTGCTCAAGCACCAGGACTATCCGGGCTCTAACAATGGCACGGGTCTGTTCCAAGTACTGGTGGGTCTAAAAATGCGGGCTACCTACGAGGCGATCACCAGCGGCCAGGCGGAGAAAAAGGTCGCCGCCCAGGTTTAGCGATCGGGCTCTAAAAATCGTAGTCTCTGACAATATTGTCGTAGGGGAGGGTTTGAAATCCTCCCTTTCGTATTTTACGGAGCCGATTCAATCGACCAGGCGACGATACATCACATGGGTATCCACATAGCCCAAGGTGCGGTGGTGAAAGGCACCGGGTAGGGTGGCCATAATCTGGAATCCGAGCTTCTCGTAGAGGGCGATCGCCCCCCGATTTGTACTCACAACAATATTGAACTGCATCGCCCGATATCCCCGTCGGCGAGCGGTTTGCAGCGAATGCTCCACCAACTGGCGACCAATGCCCTGGCCGCGTAATCCTGCCGCCACAATATAGGAACCGTTGGCCACATGGGCTCCACGACCGGCAAAGTTGGGTTTGAGTTTATACGCACCCACCACCTTGCCCTCAAGCTCGGCAACAACCGTATGGGTTTGGGGGTTAAACCAGATTGTTTGGGCTTGCTCA
>JBCDEB010000113.1:0-24391 GCA_039180005.1 Cyanobacteria bacterium P01_G01_bin.54
GCGGTTGGGGTTGAAACGCGCTGGGTGAATAGGTTTCGAGCTTAAGTTCACACCAGTGGGGGAAACCCCGCCCCTACACAAGAACTATCGGGTCTTCTTTTTTCTCTCCAGAACATAAAACAGCCCTACCCGCTGAGGGGGAGATTGCCCCCTCAGACTCCGGCAATACCGGAGCCAGTATTGTTTGATACTGCTGAGTTTCAGCGTCTTGCGCAGTGTCTGCTTATCCAGAACTCACGTTAAACAGTGAATTCTCCTGCATTTGGCGAAACCCACTCCCGCCAGCGGGTAAATCCTTGCCCCATGCTGCTACCGGGCGATTCCGTACGATATCGGCGAGTCTCCTAACCCAACGATCGCCCCCACATCTCCTGCAAACGCTGTCGCAACCAAGCCACCGGATTCTGCTCCGTTTCTGCCGTCATCCCCAATGCCCGCAGCTCTGTCTTATAGCCCGCCAACACCTCTTTGCGCCGCGCCAACTCTTCGGCAATCTCCTCTGCTAGGGCGGGATATTGTCGCAACAGGGTTCTAAACCCCGCCTCATTAATCACAAATAGCGTCGTGGTGCCGATCGCCCGCATCGTTGTCGGGTAGGGCACATTCAACATCAAGGGCAGCTCACCAAAATATTGCCCCGTCCCAAAGGTGAAAATTTGCTTGGTTTGTTGGTCGCTCTCATGTAGGGCGGCGATCGCCCCTGAGAGGACAATACAAAACTCCCCTGCCCGCTCCCCTTGTCGAATTAAAACCTCATCCGCCGCTAATTGTTGACGAAACCCCAACTCGATCAGACTACGCAGTTGCAACTCATTAAACTGCTGAAAATAAGACACTTGGGAGAGGCGATCGCGCAAGCTTTCGTTGGGAGGATTCGGGGCGATGGAGGGGTCAGTTGTGTCTGAATCCGTTGTCGCTGGCTTGGGGGTTGAATTAACGTCTTTGACCCAAAGATCCAACTGAGGAAAGGGAATATTAATACCCCGACGGCGTAGATAATATTCCACCGCAAAATTAAGGTTACTTTGAATCAAGGGGCGGCGATCGAAGCGCTCAATCCAGACCCACAGCTCAAAATTCAAAGCACTGTCGCCAAAGCCCACAAAAATAACTTTCGGCGACGGCTCTGAGCGGATCTCGGGCAAGCTATAGGCTGCGGCTAAGAGCGTTTCCGTGACCAAAACCAGGTCACTGCCGTAAGCCACCCCCACCTCAATATTTAAGCGACCACAGAAGTCCCGATAGCTCCAGTTGGTAATCCGTTCCTCCGCCAGTTGGGCATTGGGAATAATCACCTCTCCGCCGCCGAGTTGGCGAATCACCGTTGAGCGGATCGAAATTTCTTCGATATAGCCCACCACCCCATCAAACTCAATAAAATCCCCCACCTTGAGCTTGCGCTCCACCAGCACCGTCAAGCCACTTAGCAGGTTCTTGGCAATGTCTTGCAGCCCAAAACCAATCCCCACGCCCAGACCGCCAATAATCACCGCCAAGGAGGAGAGATCAATCCCCGTCGCTTGCAACACCACTAAGTAGCCAAAGGCTCCCAGCCCCAAGCTCACCAGGGTGGCGATCGCCTCCCGATTCCCCCCCTCAAGGCCCAGCCGCGCCAAGAGCCGATGCTTGAGGAAGTTTTTGATCAGCCGCGTTAGCAGAGCCACGACGAAGAGTGCCACCATCAGCTTGAGCAGCCAGAGCAAAGAAATGGGCTGACCGCCGAGTTCAAACAGGGCACGTTGGAAGAGCTGGCGGAGGAGCAAGGCCATTTGGTTAAGTTGCAGCGTCGGCACTATTCACACACTACAAGATTCACAAACGATAAGCGTTTAGAGCGGGTCAGTTGAATATTCCCTGCGTAAATTTACCAGGATTAATCATTCTAAATAAGGGTGCTAGTTTTGAGGGGCACAGTGCTCAGAACTGACCCTGCTTGCTGCCACTTCCTGCCAGGTCTGCTGGGTCGATTACCCAACCTGCCAAGCCGCCATTCGCCAGATCCACGATCGCATCTTTGCCCAAGCGTAACCGATCGACCCCAACTTCCACTGTTGTGCCCACCACGCCCAACGCAACGATATAAAGAGTCCAAAATAACAACGCACCTGGTCTAGATCACGGAGATCGGTCTCAGGCATCACATTCCCCAGCAATTCTCAGTATTTTCCCTACAATGGAGATATTGCTGATTATGTTCACTACGAACATTTGGGGAGAGCACCTGTATCGCACAGGTGCAACGAACTCGGCGTTGAGACCGCCGATGCATCTACACGAACAGGATTTAAATTGAATAGGGCTTATGGTGCGCGATCGCATTCTACCAACCACAATGGTGCTCACGGTCTGGGCTGCCACCGCTTCTGCTGCCTTGGGGCAGTCCATCACACCTGCCGCTGACGGCACGGGAACACAGATCCAAACCCATAACGGGGTCTACACCATTAATGGCGGTCGCCTCTCCGGGGATGGAGCCAATCTGTTCCACTCTTTCCAAGACTTGGGCCTCTCCTCCGGAGAAATCGCTAATTTCTTAAGTCAGCCCCAGGTGCAGAATATTCTCGGTCGCGTTGTCGGGGGCAACCCTTCCCATATTGATGGGCTGATCCAAGTCTTGGGCGGCAACTCTAACCTGTATTTGATGAACCCTGCTGGGCTGGTCTTTGGCGCGAATGCTAGCCTCAATGTGCCCGCCGACTTTGTGGCGACCACCGCCAGCGGGATTGGCTTGGGCAATGGGCAATGGTTTGACGCCATCGGCAGCGCCGACTACGCGGCCTTGGTTGGCGACCCCAACGCGTTTGCCTTTGACTTGACCACAGGGGGGGCGATCGTTAATGCCGGCAATCTGACGGTTAACCCCGGCCAACACTTGGGCTTGGTCGCCCAGACCGTCGTCAATACCGGAACCCTAACGGCGTCAGCGGGGCAAATCACGATCGCCGCCGTGCCCGATAGTAGCTTAGTGCGGATTTCTCAACCGGGTCAGCTCCTCAGCCTAGAAATCGACGCCCCCCGCAACAGTCAGGGGAATTTGCTGGCGATCAATCCCCACGATCTCCCCAATTTGCTGACTGGGGCGAGTAATGCCGGCCTCACTGACCTGGGTCTGACGGCAGAGACGAACAGCGTCACCCTAACCGCTACGAGAACCGCAATCCCTCTGGCAACCCAGAGCAGCCTTGTCAGCGGCAGCTTGGATGTCTCGGGTGCTCAAGGTGGGGAAATTGCGGTTCTGGGCCAAAATGTCGGTCTCGTGGGAGCCAACCTGGATGCCGCTGGTGAACAGGGGGGCGGTACGATTCGCATCGGCGGTGAATATCACGGGCGGGGGGGTTTGCCCAATGCCACCCACACGGTCGTGGATGCGGCCAGCACCCTGAGAGCCGATGCCCAAACCCAGGGCGATGGGGGTCGGGTGATTGTCTGGGCTGATCAGCACACTCGCTTTGCGGGGCAGGTTTCGGCGCGGGGGGGCAGCCTTGGGGGAGATGGCGGCTTTATTGAAGTCAGCGGCAAGGACACCCTAGCCTTTGCGGGCACGGCCAGCACCCAGGCGACAGCGGGGGGGGTGGGGCAACTGTTGCTCGACCCCCGCAACATCACCATTACGACCGGGTCAGTGGGCCCATTACCCAGCGGTTTGAGCGATCATTTTTGGGACAATGCAGAGAACAATGGCGATCAGACCATTGGCGTGGCGGATCTGCGATCGCTCCTCACGACCAACGACCTCACCCTTGAAGCCAATAAAAATATCACCTGGTCAACCGGGGCCCAGCTCGATACCACGGGCTTTACCATGGGTCGCACCCTAACCCTGCAAGCTGGCGACGACATTCTTTTTCAGGAAGCCACACCGATTCTGACGGGCGGCAACCCCTTAAACCTGACGCTGATTGCTAACCAAGGGGATAGCCAAGTGCTGGCGCAAGATCCGAGCACGAGTCAGCTCTACACCAATGGCGGCGCGCTAACGATTCAGGGCCGCAATCAAATCCATCTGGGTGAAATTACCACCCACGGCGGCGCGGTGCAGCTCACCAATACCAACCAGACCCAGTTGGGCAATATTGCCACCGCCGGGGGGCGTGTCGAGCTGACCCTGACGGGCCTCTCCGATCTCACCACCGGAACGATCGATTCCGGGGCGGGCGATATTGATCTCGAAGGGCGCAATCGCCTGACGGTGGATGCCATAACGACGACCAGCGGCACGGTCAGCCTCAAGTCTGCGGTGAGCCGTGCGGATACCACGGTGGGGATTCAGGCCCAAACAATTACCACTGATACCGGGTCGGTCACCCTCAGCAGTCGTAACAATCTCAACGTTGGCACGATCCGAACCAACGGGGGGGCGGTGACGCTAACCAACCCTGCAGGTCGAGCCGACCCCTTTGGGATCACAACCCAAGACATCACGACCAAGGGCGGCGCGGTGACGGTGAATACGCTGATCACCACCACCTTAGGCAATCTCTCGACCAACGGTGGGCAGATTGATCTCACCAGCGCCAATAACAGAGTCCTGACGACGGGAACCTTAAATTCAGGGGCTGGGAATATCGGCATTGATGGACGCAATAACCTGAATTTGGGTCATATCACCACCACCAGCGGCACGGTCAGCCTCAGCTCCACGGTGGGTCGAGATGCCAGCATTGGCATTAACGCCCAAGACATCACCACCCAAGGGGGCCAGGTGGCGATCGCCAGCCGCAACACCACCAACCTGGGTCATATCACCACCCAAGGCGGCAAGATTGAGCTCAATATTTCCCGCAATCGGGTCTTGCAAGGGGGGCGTTTGGATAGTTCTTCCACAACTGGCAATGGCGGGGCGATCGAGATCGACTCCCGTGGGGCAGTGATCTTGGCGTTGATTAACGCCCAAGGCAACAGCAGCTCGGGCACCGGCGGCGCGATTAACATCACCACCAAGCGCGACTTTCGCGTCACAGGTTCCTTCTTGGCCCAGGATGGTTCGATCGCCAGTATCTCTAACGTTGGAGCCCCCAGCAGCCCCCCGGCCAACATTGTGATTGACTATGCCACCCGTAACCCCACGCCTCGATTTGACTTGGCGGCAAGTTTTAGCACCAGCGGCACCGTGGGCGCGATCACCAATCGGAGCCAAAGCCTCCAGCCCAGCCAATCTTTCTCCAGTCGCGATTTAGGCACAATCAAGATTTTGGGGTCGGTTGATCCGATCCCCGATCCGGATGAGCCGATCATTCCCCCCTTTAGCCCCAGTCCCTTTTTTGGGGCGATCGCCCCTAACCCCTCGGATGAGGTTGCGCCAGAGCCCCTTCCTACACTTCTAGAAGATCTAGAAGGTTTAAATGTTGCAGATCTAAGTCCCACAACGAGCAGCAGCGAGCGTAGCAGTGCTGCTAGTTTTAGTGGCAACGGTGGCGGGGGTAGCAGCAGTCAGAGCGCTGCGGCGGCCTTTGCCCATGCGGAACAGTCATTTGGCAGCGCCTTTAATGCCTACTTTGCTTCCGGTGGGGGTGGGGCAGGAGCGAGTTCAAGCGGCAGTGGCTCGGCGGCTAGCAGTGCAGCCAACAGTGATGGGGCGATCGGGGGTGCAGCCAGTGGTGCAGCAGGCGGGAGTTCTGTTGCACCAGCGGGCGGTTCAGTGGGCAGTGCAGGCGCGGCTAGCGGCGGAACCCGTGCTGCTGCAGGCGTGGCCAGCGGTGGTTTTAATGGGGGGAATGGCGGCTCAGGGGCGGCTGGGGGGACTGGCGTAACCAATGCAACGCCTGCCGGGAATCGTGCCCCTGCTGCCAGCAACAGTGGGTCCGGTTCCACGGCAAGTCATGGGGGCAGCACCGCGACAGGATCGGGGTCAGGCGGTTCGACCGCGAGTTCAACCGGAGGCGCTCAGGGTCGTTCAGGGGCGGCTGGGGGGAGCAATGCAACGAGCGCTGCGACGGGTAACAGCAGCACCTCGGGTTCGGCAGGAGCTAAGAATGGTGCGGCAAATGGTGCTTCAGGAACAGGAACCTCAGGAACGTCCGGCGGCAGCTCGGACAGTACTCAGACCTCCGGTGGCAATGGGTCAACGGGCAATGGGTCAACGGGCAATGGGTCAGCGGGCAATGGGTCAGCGGGCAATGGCTCAAGCACCGCAGGGGGAGATGGCGATGGAGCCGGTGAGACGGCAACGGGGGCGGCTGCGGATGAGAGCGGAAGCAGCAATGATGCAACTGCCGATTCCACATCAGATGCGACGGTGGCAAACACCAGCAGCAGCGATGCCGATAGTGACTCCGGCTCGGACAGTGATAGCTCGGGGGATGGGGCCGCGATCTCCATTGCCGATGCCCAAGCGAGCCTACGGGATATCGAAGCGATTACCGGCGTGAGCCCGGCGTTGCTCTATGGCATCTTTGCGCCGCCCTTGGGCAGCAGTAATGAACCGCAGCCCACGGATCAACTTCACCTGATCTTAGTATTGCCCAATGGCGACCCGATTCTGCGCACGGTGCCGGCCAATCGCGAAATGGTTATGGGTCAAGCCCGTGACTTTCGACGTCGGGTGACGAATACCCATCGCCAGGATTATTTGCCCCCTGCCCAGCAACTGTACCAATGGCTGATTGAACCGTTGCAAGCGGATATCGAGGCGGCAGAGATTGAACACCTGACCTTTTTGCTGGATTCAGGGTTGCGATCGCTCCCCATTGCCGCCCTACACAGTGGCGAGGAATTTCTCGTTGAGCAATATAGCTTAAGCTTGATGCCCAGTATGAGCCTGAGTGATTTGAGTTATCGACCCATTACTCACATGGAGCTGCTCGCCATGGGTACAAGCACCTTTGAGCAGCATGAACCGCTCCCGGGGGCGGGGGCGGAAGTCGCCCTATTGACAGAAGAGTTATGGGATGGCAAGTCCTTGCAGGATGAAGACTTTAGCCCCCAACAACTCAAATCATCGCGATCGCAGACCCCCTACGGCATGCTCCACCTCGCCACCCACAGCAGCTTCCGGGCCGGTACACCGCAGGACTCTTACATCCAAATGGGTAATGAGCGTCTGGGTTTAGATGAGCTACGGCAACTGGGGCTGCACAGTCCAGCGATCGAGTTGATGGTTTTAAGTGCCTGTCAGACGGCCTTGGGTGATACAGAAGCTGAGCTTGGCTTTGCTGGGTTAGCGGTGCTTGCGGGCGTGAAGACGGCGGTGGGGAGCCTCTGGCGCATTAATGACCTGGGAACCTTGGGCTTTATGGGTGGGTTTTATGGCCAACTCCGGGAAGCACCAATCAAGGCTACGGCATTGCAACAGGCCCAACTCAGCTTTTTGCAGGGCCAGGTTCAGGTTGAAGCCAGTGCAATTCGGACGGGCGATCGCACCATTCCACTCCCCCCTGAACTCCACAACATTGAGCACATCGATTTTACCCACCCCTACTATTGGAGTGCCTTCACCATGATCGGGACACCGTGGTAGCACCCGCCATTTTGCGAGCAGCTCTTCCCTGCGTGAATTTACCAGGGTTAAGCATTACGAATAAGGGTGTTAGTTTTGAGGGGCACAGTGCTCAGAACCTACCATGCTTGCTGCCACCTCTTGTCAGATCCGTTGGGTTGATTACTCAACCTGCCAAGCTGCCATTCGCCAGATCCGCGATCGCGTCTTTATACAAGAGCAACAGATCGACCCCGAACTCGAATTTGACGGCCTCGACCCCCACGCCCAGCACGCCCTGGCCGATTATCATCATCAAGCCGTGGGCACCTTGCGCCTGCGTGCCATCGCCCCAGAAACCCTCAAGCTCGAACGCCTGGCCGTACTGCCCCCCTACCGCGGCCAGGGCATTGGCCGCCAACTGGTACAAGCGGCGATTGCCCAGGCTCAGCACCATCATTACCATCAAATCGTGCTCCATTCCCAACAATACATCGTGCCGCTCTATGCTCAACTGGGCTTTCAGATTCAAGGCGAGCCCTTTGTGGAGGCCAACATTCCCCATGTGAAGATGACATATGAGTTCAAGGTTCAAAGTTAAAAGTTCAAGGTTTAGGGTCAGGACTTACGCAGTTCAAACCCTGCACGCTATATCTAGACCCTAGATCCCCCCTTCCCCCCTTAATAAGGGGGGTGACGCCGCTGAAGCGGCTGGGATGGCTGGCTTGAGCAGGGTTTGACAATAGAACCCCCTTATCCAAGGGGGTCGGCGTAGCCGGGGGGAGCTCGTCAGCCACGCAACTCGGTGCAAATGCGTAAATCCTAAGGGTTTAAAATCCGAAAAAACTGCTAAGGCGTGAATGCACAGGCGGCCAGCACCCAACCTACCCCGGTCTGCGCGACGCGCGACCGCTCCTCCCGAAAGGGGATGTTCTGTTTGGCAATCTCCTCCTCTCACTCTAAACTCAAAAAAACTTTGAATTTTGAACTTTGAACTTTGAACCCAGTTGAAGTCCCCTTCCTCTCAACCCAAACCCCCCACCCTCTGGACTGATCTCGGTAGCCTGAGCTGGATCTGGCTGGCTGCTACGGTCTGCGATCGCCTCTGGCTCTGGCTAGACCACCGCATTCCTGCCTGGGATCAGAGCAATCATCTCACGGGCTCCCTGAATCATCTCCAGGCGCTACAGCAGATTCGCTGGCAAGACCCGGCCTGGTGGCAGGGCTATTGGCAGCTCTCCCATAAATATCCGCCGCTGACCTATACGCTCACCGCACCGTTTCAGGGGTTCTTGGGGGTGGGGTTGGATCAAGCCACGCTACTCAATTCGCTGCTGCTGGCGATCCTACTGCTGACGGTCTATGGATTGGGACGGTATCTGTGCGATCGTCGCGTCGGGCTCTGGGCAGCGGGCATTTGCTGCTTGATGCCCAATCTCTACTTCTGGCGGTTGGATTATTTGTTGGACTGGACGCTGGTGACGTTTACGGTGCTAGCCTTTGGAGCGCTGACGGTCTGGCGATCGCACACTCAACAAAAAAACATCTGGCAACAATGGCTGTGGGCAGCTCTATTTGGCATCGCCTGGGGTCTGGGGCTGATGGCCAAGCAAAGTGTGATGTTTTTTCTGGTGATTCCTCTGCTCTGGGTCGGCGTGACGCGGCTCTGGCAGCGGCGCTGGGGGCAGATCGCTCAACTGTTCACGAGCTTTCTGGTTTCAATCCCCATTTGGCTGCCCTGGTATCGTACCAACTTCATCTATCTCTTTAGCACCTCCCACAACGCCAACGCGACGCCCGGAATCGCCGAGGGCGATCCGGCATTAACAACACTCGCAGCTTGGACCCATTATCTGCGTCAGCTTCCGGAATCCGTGTCTTGGCCACTCCTGCTGGTGCCGCTGCTGGGCCTACTCCTGTTTGGCTGGCAGGGTTGGCGGCACGATCTGCCCCGGCTCAAGAGTCTGGCTTGGCTACTGCTCTACTGGGCGGGGGGCTATCTGGTTTGTTCGGCGATCTTTAACAAAGACCCGCGCTTTATCATGCCCTACCTGCCGATTCTGGCGATTCTGCTGGCGGAGGGGCTGCTGCGCTGGCGTTGGGATTGGCTGCGCTGGGCAACAATCACCGTTGCCGCCTTGGTGATGCTCTGTAAACTCTACCCGATCCCCCATACGGCCCAGCTTGCCCAGCTCCTGAGCCCGAGTTGGCAGATCTATCCGACCCGCAACCCCACCGTACCGATTGAGGCGATGGTCAGCGAAGTGCACCAAACCGCCCCCCATCTGCGCTCAACCGTTGGGGTCATTCCCAGTGGTGTCGCCATCAGCCACAACACCTTTAATTATTTTGGCAATCGCGCCGACTTTCAGGTCTATGGGCGGGAGTTGGGTGAGAACGAAGAGCATTTGGCCCAGGACGGGCGATCGCACACCTGGTTCATTACCGAAACGCCCGACCAGACGGTCGCACGACCCGCTCAGATCGAGCTGGGCAACCGCCTGGCGGACGATCCAAATTTCAGGAAGATCCGAGACTGGCCCAAAGCCACAGGCGAGACCCTAACCCTCTACCGCCGCACTATCCCCCCGACGCAGGTTTTCCCGGCGACGGGTCGCAATCGCCCCTTCCGCCTGATTGATATCCAACTGCCTGAGACGGCTCCACCCGGCCAACCGCTCCCCGTGACCTACGAATGGGCCGGCCCTTGGCGGCAACTGCAACCCGGTCTGGTGCTGCTCAAATGGGTCAATCGGCAAGACGCGAGCCAATTTTGGCTCCATGACCATGGGGTCGGCTTTGGTAATCTGCAATCGGCGACCGCCCAGCCCGATGACCCTTTCCGGGTGGTGGAAACCACGGCCATGCTGCCCCCCGCAGACCTCCCCATTGGCACCTACCAGCTAGAAGCCACGTACCTCAATCGGGAGACGGGTCTCGAACAACGTCTCGACATTCCTGAAATTAGCATTGTGCTGGATTCTGCCGCTCAACCCTTAGCCGCTCCCGAACCCGACTATGTCAGCCAGCTCTATCGGCTTGCCCAGAACCTGCCTCAGGGTCGTGCAGGGCTTGACCCGATCTTTGCTCAGATTGGTCGGATCAACCAATACGATGCGGTGCAGGACTACCTCCAGCAAGCCGAAATTGCCCTCACCCTGCGCCACGCGCAAGACCCCGAAAACCTGGCTCATCTCTACGCTCTGGCGCTGGCCCATGTCCTGCAGGAAGATGCGCCCCCTACTCTAGTCGCCATGGAAAAAATTCGGGCGATCGCCCCGGAGAATCCCTATCACCATGCCTATGTGGCCTTCGTGAACCTCTATCTGGGGCGACCTGGTGCAGCGAGGGCGGCGATCGCTCCCGCCCTCAAAGCCGCACCAGAGAACCCCGATTTTCAAGTGCTCGATGGGGTGGGAGCGCTGTTGCAGGGGAATCTGATCCGGGCGTTGCGAGTCTGGCGGCAGGTTGCACCCTTGTTGTGATTGTGGGGAGAAAGGGGAAAGGGTAGAATCAGGAATCGTAAGGTGGGCAAAATCAGCGAGCTTAAAGTAAAGACCATGTTTTTCAATATTTGCCCAACTGCTACCACCTCTCTATCCACTTCATACGCCCAAACTGTCTAGACTATTGTCCGTAGAGTCATAAGTTCTCTTATCTGTATCCCCCTATACCACTTTGTATTCGTTTGACCTGACTTCAGTAAAATGCAGAACAGACATGATTGATTTATAATTCGCTTATATTAATGCTGTGTGCAACTTAAACGATAGTATGAGGATTGTGGGTGATTTTCAGGCAATCATTAAATTGACAAACCTTTCTAAGTAATAGTTTCGGGGTTTGGGTAAGCTACACATCACGTTATTAAATGTTTTTAACAACTTTAGATTTGGCTAATGAGTAAGAAATCTAACATCAATCCTATTATTTTCCTGCTCTCGATTTGCGGGGGCGCACATCCAACTGTTATCAGAAGAGCTTATTCTCAGGCTAATAATTTTGCGGGAATTGGAGCTGGGATTATTCTGATTAGTGTTTTGGGTGGTGTGAGTAGTGGATACGCTCTATTTACATTTTTTGAGAGTATAGTTATCTCTTCTTGGGGGGGGGCTGGATTCGGACTGACCCTAGGATATTTAGATAGATCTATCATTTCAAGTATGAGAAAATATGAAAACCCGAGTTGGACAGATAGGGTTTCTAATTTTGGAGTGTCTACTGCCAAAATCCTTGGCTCTGCTTTGATTAGTGTTATCGTTGCAACCCCGCTACAGATGAAGATCTTCGAAAAATCTATTGATGCAGAGGTAAGAAGGATAAATCAAGAGAAAATCTCAGAATTCAGAGACAAGAAAGTACAGGAATATGCATCAAGACAACGAGAGCTTCAAAATGAGAAAGAGAATTATCAAAAAGATCTCAAAGTATTTGAGGAGAAAGTTGATCAAGCTCGGACCGACTATCAAGAAGAAGTAACTGTGGGAGGTCCAGATGTAGGTAGAGATAGAGGTATTGGACCTGTTGCTGAAGACTTGGCACGATTACAACAGCTTGCAGAAAAAGATTATGAGCGGAGATTTGACCTTCTAAATCCAAGAATCCAAGAAATTGAGCGACGAATTAGAGATATCAACACATTAATAGAAAATGATATCGAAGACCAAGCAGAGATCCTAGAAAAAGCGACAGATATATTAGCGAGATTGAATGCGTTTCAATCTATCCAAGAAGCCGAAAATCCTGTTGTTTGGGGGTTTGGTTTTATTGGTCTGGCAAGTTTAGGAATAACTTTGTTGTTTGTCATGATAGATGGAACAACTATGACCATTCGATTGCTTGCTCCGAGAAGCTCATATGATAAAATTTTAGATGAATATGAGAAGGAAAATGAAAAGATTGAAGAGAAAGAGCGTGGGCTTAGACTTAAAGAAATAGAAATCAGACAAAGACAATTTAGGTTTGATCAGGAGTCCAAAGAAAATAAGTTAGCAGAGTACGAACGTATCGCGAAGGCAGATTTAGACTCTTTAAAAAGAGAGGCGAGGAAAAGGCTAGATGCTGACAAAGAGTTCGGGGATAGAGAGCGTAAAATTGAAGCAGCTTATAGAGAAAGGGCACTTAAAAGACTAGAGGACATTCGTGAAGAAAAAATCGGGACTGAAGTTGATCAAGAAAAGCTATTAGATATTGTTAGAAATGGGTTCTCTTCGGATCTGAAGAATGATCGTAGCTATGGTTTGCCTCGCAGATTATTCCAAGGAAAGGGGGAGAAGAATTCTTCCAAAGAGCTTAATATTAGTCAAAAACTCCTCAATTCTAAGCGTAGTTGGGGGTTGGGAACTATCAAGGAGCTGTCTGATATCAGTTTGGTTACGGGGAGCACAGCGGTTCTTGCAACTGGTAGGCTATTATCTGATACAACATCTGCTTTATCACAGGGAGTAGTAGACGTAGCGTCTCAAGGACTGTCTCTGGTAGTCGGCTGGAGGGGACTAAACTGGTTGGGTCGAACTCTAGTCACCTCGGCTTTTTTGCTTGGTTCAATACCTGTTTTGCTAGTTATTTACTTGTTTTTTGAATGGAACGTTGTCAAGCAAAAATATGATGTTCAGTACATTCCGTATCCCGATCATATCAATTCCCCTATAATGTTCGACCGAAATGGTATTGAAATCAAGGATCGTCTTGCCCATGCTCTTGAACCAGAACAAAAACTTTCATACTTCTCTAAAACCCTTGTTGATACACTAATATTGTCTGAGGATCGTAGGTTCGAGCGCCATAATGGTGTTGATCTGATAGGCTTAGCACGAGCATTAGCAATGACACTAATGGGTAATGTGCAAGGTGGTAGTACTCTAACCCAGCAGATAGCAAAAAAACAATTCATCGAACAAGACAGGATCTCTCCTCAAGACCCAAATGGAGAAAACAATAATGTAGGAGATTATCTAAATAAAATCAGGAAAAAAGTTCATCAAATATTACTAGCTATACAGATCGAAAATGAGCATTCCAAGGATTCTATATTAGAAGCTTATCTTAACCGCATTTACTTGGGAAATGAATATATTGTAAGTGATAAAGGTGAGCTAATCAGAGATGAAGTCGGAGATCCTAAGCCAAAAGGATCACGTATTTTTGGATTTGAAGAGGCTGCAAGATTCTATTTCAATAAGCCTGCTTCTGATCTTAATATCCAAGAGTCAGCATTTTTGGTCTCACTTTTACCTGGCCCACAGAGTATCTACATCAATCAAATTCTTAATACGCCCGAATCCTGCACAAGAAAACTTCGAAAGCAGCGACAAGTAGTTGAGCAAGAAGACTTGCAAAAGTGTATTGATTCCCCTCGTATGTTGAGAAATGCAAGGATTGAGCAGCTCTTAGCTCGAAAGAAAATTACACCTGAGGCAGCTCAAAATGCAATGGAAGCATCATTGGAAACCAACTTTGGCATCCCTAAGAAGTATACTTGGAATGATAATCCTGAAGCAGCGGAAGATTTTCAGGCGTTAGTGTCTTCAGAGCTGAAAGAAATTTTTGAAGGAGAGTGGGGTAGAAATTCTAATGCTCACTACATAGTGGAAACAACACTGGATATGGAGAAACAAAAGAAGGCTCAAGATGCTGTGGATAATCATATCAGAGAATATGGCAAAGGTTACAGCTATGCAAGTTTAATCAGTATTGATGCAACTGATGGTTCAATAATATCTCTTGTTGATGGTGCGCAAGACAAAGCCTTGAAGGATAGTCATATTCCTCATCACATAAAATTTTCATCTAAATCAGTAAATCGTCGTCTTGCATCTACCTTTAAGATTTTTCCATTTCTGTTGGTCATCGAAAATAAAATAATTGCCAGCACAAAAGATAAGATTAATTGCTCAGAAATTAGCGAGTCAATATTGATCAATTTAGGAACAAGAAATTGTGAGGATATGTCTATAGAACAGGGTTTTGTTGAGTCCAGTAATCCCGTAGCTTGGTACGTAACTAACAGGATTAGTAAAGAGGAAGTTATTGATTTTGCCGAGAAGGCAGGTATAAAGCAAATCAAGAAGGAGTTTTCAGATAGTCCACAGAAAGATTTTTTTATCCCTTTGGGTTTAGGTCGTTCCAACCTGTTAGACATCACCAGTGTTTACGGTATGGTTGCCAATGGAGGAGTTAAAAGCAAACCTTACACTATTAGGATTGTTAGAGATCCAAATAACTGTGTGGATGAGAATAATCCTAAAACTTGTGCGATTCTATATGAAAGAAATAGCGAGCACAGTCAAGAAAAAATTGTTTCTAGTGAGACGGCAGAAGAAGTTATGGAGTTGCTAGAAAAGGTCGTTGAGCGTGGTACTGCTAGGGGAATCATAGATGATAATTATTTTAGTGGAAAATCGCTTCGTATTGGTGGTAAAACTGGAACTTCTACTAAGAAACGAGACTTATGGTTTATTGGTACTATGATAGGTGGAAGCAGCCCTGAAACAGAACAGCGAGTCGTGACAGGAGTTTGGTTAGGAACTTGTGCCGTTCCTCCCAAGAAAAAAGGAAAATATTTCGACCCTTATGATGAGGGATCAAACTGTCAAATAGAAAATGATATTAGTAGTTTAGAGGCAGTGATACTCTGGGATAGATATATGACAGATACACTGAAAGATTGATTGACAAAATGGGTCTTCAGTGCTTAATGTAAAAAAAACATGTGATTTGACATAAAATATCGAAATACTAATCTCTGAAATTCTCGGAATTTCTTTGTTTTTCTCTCAACCTAAAGTCAAAATACTTTAAGGCTGATTTGAAAACGTAAGGCGAGAAAAATTAAAATCAGCTATTGTTAAAATAACGGCATCTCCCCAATCTTTGCCCACCTTCCCGCTAATCACTCCTTCCCTCAACCTCCGCCACTGGCAAATCCAACGCCGCTGCCACCTGTTCCGCCGTCAACCCCATCGCCAACAACCGAGGAATCGCCGCCCGTCGGGCTTGAGATTCCTGGTCAGCCCGCTGCTGCTCCTGATTTGCCCGTTGCTGTTCCCGCTCCGCCCGCTCCGATCCAGCCAAGAGCACATTCCCCTCGGCATCCCACCAACGTAACCAGGGCAATTCCACATTCTGATAAGTTCCCTGCCAGATGCCCAACTCAACCCCCAACTCCTCAATGGCAAACCGCCCCTGCCCATTCGCACTCAAGAGCTGATACCGATTCCGGAGTAAGCCATAGACCTCGACTTGCGCTTTTTGCACTTCATAGATGGCATAGTAGGCAGGACGAATTACTGTCTCATAGATCCAAAACTTGCCTTTCCAAGGGGTGGTATCCCGCTCCTCTGCCCCGGTTCCCGAGACAAACTCGATCACGATCTGCGGTGGAATACTCTCCTGCCAGAGCACATAGGAGCGACGCATTTGACCCTCCAGTAGGGGCGGCACATTGGGCACATAAAACCAATCCGGTGCTTGCGCCCCTCGCTGGGGAGGTTCGGGCCGCTGCACGTCTCGCCAGTAAATACCACTATCCTGACCAATGCAATATTGCCCATCGGGATGAAGTTGATCGAGAATCGGTCGAATGGATTCCGTCAGGAGAATACTTTGGGAATGCTCTTGAAAGTTCTTCACCCATTCACCATCGGACTCAGGCAGTTGGGTGTGATCGGGAGGTGGGTGGGGGAATTCAGCCCTAAATGTTGCGGGTTGGGGGTTGAGGCACTGGGGGGTCATGGGAAAAGGGACAAGGGGCAGAGAAAAAGGGCGATCGCGTTTCTCCAAGCGTATCGTACTGAACCAATTGTACTGGGCAAGTTGATGTTGAACCGTCAAGCAACAAATACTGCGTTACTTCTCTAGATTGCGTAATACGATGGAGCCCTACCATTAACTGCAATAGATTGCAGCAAATCCCTTGTTACTCGCTACTTGCTACTCATTACTCAAAACCCCTAATGACCAAACGCGCATTGATCACCGGACTCACGGGCCAAGACGGCTCTTACCTGGCCGAACTGCTCCTGGAGAAGGGCTATGGGGTTTACGGTTTGGTGCGGCGATCGAGTTCGAGTAACCTCAGCCGAATCGCCCACATTGCCGATCGCGTCGAAATTATGCCGGGGGATCTGCTGGATCAGCCCTCGTTGATGGATGCGATCGCCGCCGCCCAACCCGATGAAATCTACAACCTGGCCTCCCAAAGCTATGTCCCCCTCTCCTGGACCCAGCCCGCTTTGACGGCAGAATATACAGCACTCGGCGTCTCGCGGCTGCTGGATTCAATCCGACGCCTTTGTCCCCAGGCGCGGTTTTATCAAGCCTCCAGCAGTGAGGTGTTTGGTCAGCCCAACGAGTCGCCCCAAACCGAACTGACCGCTTTTCGCCCCCGCAACCCCTACGGTACCGCCAAAGCCTATGCCCATTGGCTGACGGTCAACTATCGGGAGCATTACAATCTCTACGCCTGCTGCGGCATCACCTATACTCACGAGTCCCCCCGGCGCGGGGCAGAGTTTGTCTTTCGCAAAATCACCCAAGGCGCAGCCCGAATTAAGTTGGGCCTAGCCAATGAGCTTAAGCTGGGCAATTTGGAGGCGCGGCGGGATTGGTGCTATGCCCAAGATGCCGTGGAAGCGATGTGGCTGATGATGCAGCAGGAGATGCCGGATGACTTTATTATTGGTAGCGGCATGACCCATTCAGTAAAGGAATTGGTTGATTATGCCTTCCAGGCGGTGGGGCTGAATTGGCAAGATTACGTTTCGGTTGATCCGGCGTTTTATCGTCCTGATGAGGCGGTGCAGTTGGTGGGCTGCACAGATAAAATTCGCGATCGCCTCGGCTGGCAACCCAAATATAATCTGGCGGGTTTAGTCCAGCTTATGGTGGCGCATGATTTGCAACTGTTGCAGGGAGAATAGGGGCGATCGCAAATCGGGGCGGGATGATAGTAGAAAATCCCCTGTGGCAATGTTTGGTTTGACAGGCGATCCCTATAGGGTATTGTTGGACTTGGAGGAAAGCCTGTAGAGCGTATCGAGTCTTCTCTGGCTAACTGCTCCCGAGTGATAGGATGACAAATCATCCCGACATAAAATAGTACTTCTGCTTGACAAGAAAGTTTCCTGAAGCCAGACTTGGAGGAATGTTAACCTGCTATAGCAATCCTATTTGATTTTGGAACGCCCAGTAAGCTCAAAGGCTCATCATACCGTGCCTGCCTATCCCAATCTGGTTTAGGATTGCGATATGTGGATTCACAAAGACCAAGTTTCTTGAATCTACCCCCTATGATAGTTCATGCTTGTTTTGATTTTTTTTATCCTTATCGCTTTAGAAGAAGCGCCACTCCTATAATTGAGATCATAGAATATGATATTTAGAAATTTACAACAAGTAAATTTGCTTCCACTTAACCTTTTTAGCCTCATTAAGCAACGAAAATATCGAAGTCTCTTTATTTCGATCGGTTTATTCTTATGCTTCAACTTTTTTGCTCTACTGATGGGTTGGGGGGCATCGAGAAGATTAGAGCAAAATGCGATCAGGATTAATCTCTCGGGTCGTCAACGGATGTTGTCTCAACGGATGACCAAGGCATTGTTAGATCTTGATGATTTACAGGAGACCCCAGAGAGTCTTGAGCAAGCAATTAATGAGACCCACCAAGAATTGAAACTAGCGCATGAGCTTTTTCATCAAACTCTAATGGCATTCAAACATGGTGGCATTGTTCAAGGCAGTGATGGTGAAGAGCGTCACCTTTTTCCAGTTCAAAGAAGTAATGAGCAAAATCTAATAGACCAAGGAATAGTGGTTTGGCAGTCTTATCAAAAGAAAATACTCCCCATTATTAAAAACCAAGACAATATCTCCTCCCCACTTCTTCAGGAAGCAATTAACTCGGCTAGAGAGCAGAATTTACTCCTGTTGGATTTGATGAACCGCTTCACCTCGCAACTTGAGGCGGCAGCTGACCTAGAAGCCAGAATTCTCCAGCGATTTCAGGCTACAGCACTCATTCTGGTCTTATTCAATTTCTTGTTTTTTATGCACAATAGTTTGGCACATTTAAAGCAAGGTGATGATCGACAAGAGAAGTTGATCAACAAACTCAGAATACAGACGAGTGATTTGAAAGCTGCAAAGGAAGAAGCCGAGAGGGCAAATCAGGTCAAAAGTGATTTCCTTGCTAATATGAGCCATGAGCTACGTACACCACTGAATGCGATTTTGGGGATGTCTGAAATATTGAAAGAAGAGGTTATGGGTCAGCTCAATATTGAACAAATCGACGCAGTACAGACAATTGAACAAAGTGGCTCACACTTACTAGAACTCATTGATGGAATTCTTGACTTAACCAAAATAGAGTCAGGAAACTTTAATTTAGATTACCTTTCTGTCGAAGTAATCTATCTCTGTCAGTCCAGCTTGGATGTTGTCAAACAGCAGTCTCTTGCCAAAAAACAACAGCTTGAGCTAAAGCTTTCCCCGAACTTACCAGATATTCAAGTCGATGAACGAAGAGTCCGTCAGGCTTTAATTAATCTACTGAACAATGCTATAAAATTCACCCTAGAAGGAGGACATATAACCCTTGATGTAATAATGTTTTCCCCAGATGAAGCCCTTGAGAAAAATTATCTTCGCTTTTCCGTTACGGATACAGGAATTGGTATTACTCAAGAAAATATTGATAAACTCTTTCAGCCCTTTGTACAGATCGACAGTGCCCTCAATCGTCGATATGAGGGGACTGGTCTCGGCTTAGCAATGGTTAAAAAGATTGTTGAACTTCATGGGGGAAAGATCTCAGTAACTAGCGAGGTTGGTGTGGGCAGTTGCTTTGTTATAGAGTTACCTTATACTAACTCTGTTATACAATAGTCTGGACAGTTTTAAATCGTAAACGGTAGAATGCGGGTTTCAGCTTCCATCTCAAAAAGTGTCCGGAGTATTGTTATGGAGACTACTCTAGGGGCTGTCATCATTTAGATTTCAAACTCTTACTATGACTGGCTTACAGACCCTTTTTCTGTTTTTTGGGTCGGGCGCTCTGTCCCTTGTCCCATCAGGCTTCTGGCTTTAAATGATGACACGCCCTAAACTTCTCTGAAGTATAGAGAGAGTTGGCATGAGACGTAACTGGCGTGATATCAGCTACCTAGCCCAGGGAACCGTCCGGCAGCGAGCGGCCTATCAGGCGTTGCAGGCCACCCAAGTGCTAGAAAAGTTAGCCGCCTTTGATCCGGTGTTGGCGGGGACGATCCCGCTGGATGTTGATATTGCGGGCAGTGATTTGGACATTATCTGTGAGGCGACGGATCTGGAGGCGTTTGCGGAGAGTCTGACCCACCACTTTGGTGATTATCCGGGTTTTTCCTGTCAGCAAACGGTGGTTAAGCTGCCGACGGTTATTGCCCGTTTCACGGCGGCGGGGTTTGAGTTTGAGATTTTTGGCCAGGCTTGTCCGGTGGAGCAGCAGAATGGGGTGCGGCATCTGGAGGTTGAAGCACGGTTGCTAGAGCTGGGGGGTGAGGCAGTGCGGCGACGGGTGCGGCAGTTGAAGCAGGCGGGGTTGAAGACGGAGCCTGCGTTTGCGGCGGTGTTTGTGTTGGTGGGCGATCCCTATGAGGTGTTGTTGGGGTTGGCGGAGTGGTGAGGGTTTTTAAATTGTGTCCACACTGTGTTCACAATTGAGTGGGTCACATCTGCGTCTGCTAGGGCGGATCGAAGCGCCCATCAGACGGGAGTTTGATCTCGAAATGGCTCAGCTTGAGCGTTGGAATGCCGAAAGAGTAACCTCATGCGTTACAATGCGCGTATACTTACCAGGTCTTTATGAAAGTCTAATAACTCAAAGCACGTACACAGGAGTTGTGGAACTACAGACATAAGACCGATGGCGCGATCGCCAATCAGTTGGAGGTTTGGGGTGATGGACGAAAACTTTGCGATTCAGCTCAATGGGTTGTACCAAGATCATATGATTGCGCAACATCATCAGGAGCAGGTCGAACAGCAGACAAATGAGCTACTAGACGAGGTAGCTAGGGTTTTAAATCCTCGCCGACAGTTTGCCAACTGGGCACGGTCTCAGGAGGGTCAAGCGTGGAAACGAAATCAATTCAAGCAACAGAACGAGCGATGTGCTCGGTGTAACCAGCCATTTAACTCCCTGGCAGCAGCAGAAATTCACCATGTGCGATCGCTCCATCGTGTGGGCAAACGAGCAAACACATTGAACAATTATCGATTGCTCTGTACACCGTGCAATCGGCAGTTGGGTACGGCGTTTGATGAAAATCTTTGAAGGGGTAGGGTGTAATGAATCAGCCGTTGAAGCAGATTTTGCGGGAAGTCGCCCAGGAAAAGCGTACGTCTGTCGCTGAACTGAGACGTGCCATTGCTCAGGGTGAGATGGAATCTGTTACAACCAAGGAGGAGGTTCTGCGGTGTTGGGATGGCTATGCTGGCCCGGAAATCAAAAAATTGCGGTTACAGCATGCTGCTCAGAGGCGAGTTCATCGGGAGCAGCAGGATCTGATCGAGACGGTTGGCGAACAGCTCCAAGCTCACCAAGATGCTAGCCAGCAGAGAATTGAGCTTCAGCAGCAGATCATTGTCAAGCAGGCGGAGCAAATTCGGTGGTTAGCGGGTGAGAATAATTCAAGTTCAGGAAAAGCTTAAGGGTGGAGGGTTGTTGTGATGGTTGCCATGGCGGAAGTGACGCGCTTCGAGATGCAGGAGTTTGGTTTATCGAACTATCTGATCTATCAATTGACTCGCGGTTTGACCTACCGCTGGGATTGGGGCTGTCGTGTTTACCCAGCCTGTGATATTGAAGCGGCGATCGCCAAAAAGCTGGCTCAACCCCGGACGATGGCGAAGACGCGGACGGTGCTCGGAAATTTCCGTTTACGATTACGGGGTCAATCGAATGTGGTTGCGATGAATTTTCTGCCCCAATTGAGTTTGGCAGAAGAGATGCGGCTGCTGGAGGCGCAGTTGCGGGTTGCAGAGGCGAACCATGAGGTGGTTGCACGGGAAACGGATAAGCTTTTGGCGCAGGTACGACGAGTGGTGAAGAAGAACCGCAGTCAGCAGAGGGACTGTTCAGAAAGCCGTGTTTGATCTGGCTATAACCCCTGATTTTCCGTTCCCAGAACCGGGATTTATACAAAAATCAGAATGATCCTGGCGTTGGCGGGAGAGACGTATTATCACTAATTGTCTCGGTAAGGAGAATAATTTCTGCTGTAACTTCGTCTGTTGATGGAAGAAGAATTTTGGGTCGGCCTCGTACCATCAGCTCAAATTGTGGTTCGAAGCCTCTTCGAATGAAATGTTTGAGTGCCGCTTGATCCATTCCCCCCTCGGTTGCCTTGAATAACTGTCGGAGCCATTGAGGATTTACAATTTTGTTTGCTTTAGCACCGATGTGTTCAAATTCTGTCTCGGTTAGTAAATACTCAGATGCCAATTGTTGAAGTTCATGCTGCAATGCAATGATCAAGTGTTTTGAGTCATCGTCTACCAATTGATCGGCAAGAACTTGCGCCACTGCTGAACCACCAAATCCCCCACCTAGAGCACCAAAAATACCACCTGCTATACCCCCTAATACAGTTCCTGCACCAGGCAAAACACTTCCGATTGAAGCTCCTGCTGCTGCTCCCATCATCCAACCTGCTGTTCCTGCGGCTATACCAGCCATATTCACAGAGACGTTTTTTGTAAACTGACGCCACGAGATTGATTGCTCAAATGCAGCACGATAGAAATCTGGTGTGCTGGTTGCTACGGCTGTAACTGTTGCTGTCACTGCATTGCTTCTGAGTAGTTTAGAGACATGATTTACTGCGGCAGCACCATAGACAGCCTTACCAAGAGAACCTACAGCAATACGCTGAATCGCTTCACGACCAACTGTAGTTCCAGAAATAGCCTTCACACCATTCCGGATAGAAGCCACACCAATTGCAGCAGCTTTCATTCGGAGAATTTGTGCGCTGATAATACCTGTAATGAGAGTTGTCCCACCAGATGAAATAGCAACCTCTAAAGATTGTTTGGCAGCTTCTGTGTTGTTCTTACCACACCACCGACCTTGTGCAAACGTGACAGCAAAAGAGACAGCAAACACATAACTTGATGTAACAGCTTGGGTCTTTGCATCAAAAATGAGAGAGTCTACATTTCCTGCACGGGCTATATTTCTTGCTTGCTTGTAAGTAACTGTACCCCGTCGAATGATTTTCTCGGCATCGGCGGGATTGCTGTGGCCGGGCACTTTTCCCTGCTTGATCCGATTCCGCATCAGTTCCAGACAAGTATCGTACTGATCACGAGGCACTTCGAGAACTTGTCCTGAATATCGATATGTGCCTGAGGATGAGTCGAAAGCAGAAGAAACTGTCTCCGAGGCAGTACGATAGTATTTTGACTGAACTTGAATACCATCAACGAGCCTGTCAGCTCCGTTTCGTTCATTTGAGGTGCCAATTACCTTCGCTTGCTTCCCTCTGATCTGGTCTGAAAAGTTATTGGCATCTTCAGCCGCAAAGCCATGCCCACCCTTCGTGTGATATTTCCCAATTTGTGTCTTTTCTAGCGCTTGCGCGACTAGCGGCACTGGAAGAGCATCAATTCCGTGCTTTTGTTTTGCGTTACCGGATTCATGCTTCTTCATTTTCATTACCTGTAACTATTGTGATGTGAGGGTTGGCAGTGGTAGTGCTGTGGCACATCCTAATCAATGGTTTCGTTATCCAGGCGCTCCAACGTTGTTTGTCCTAATGTGCCAAAATGACGCTCGAACCGCGTTCGTGCTGCATCTTTTTCAATCTCGCTAAGTTGGGGCTTCTGGGTTTGAGCAAACTGCTGCTCTAACCAAGTCGCAGCGAACTGCTCCGGAGAAACCCCTAGGGTTTGTGCTTTTAAGCGAATGGAGGCAAAAGTCTGTTGGTTTAACTCTAGAGTTAGTTGTTGATTCATGATGTTTCACTGAATAGGAGACTGAAACTTTAGCAGCGTTGAAAAAAACGCTAATTCTGAGCATTCGGCGTCAACCGAATCAACCGAATCACCGTGCGCTGATTTTGCGAGGCGGTGGGGTCAACCCCCGGCAGCGGCTGACTATAGCCCAAACCCTCGGCAAAAACACTGTGCTGGAGTTGCTGCTGCTTAAGAAAGTCCACCACCACTTGCGCCCGCTGCTGCGAGAGCTTCTGGTTCACATCCGCTGCCCCTGTCTGGCTGGTATGGCCCTGCACCTTAATGCCCACCGTACCGGGGTTAAACTCCTTGATTTCCTGAGCGAGCTGGGTCAAGGTGGTATTACTCTCCGGCGAGAGTTGGGCCGAACCCGAGGCAAAGTTGACCTCGCCGCGCACGGTGAGGTTGCCAATATTGGGTGCGGACTGGGCTTGGGCGGCGGAGATGTTGGCGGCTTGGGGCGGGGCGGGGGTGGCTTGCAGGCGCTGGGCCAGCTCCGGGTTATCTTGGCCGATGAGCTGCAAGAGTTGGGCGGTGTTTTGGGCGGCTGCGCCGAGATGCTGGTCAGTATAGAGCTCGGCAACAGCGGGAGGGGGACTAGAGAGACGACCAGCGAGGGTGAGGATGGCAGCGATCGCCGCGATCCGTTGCTCCAACTCCCCGGACTGCATCCAGTTCTGAGCCTCCACCGAATTAAAGAAGAAAATCCCCTGCCGGATGGCGATCGCATCGGCCATCGGCAAGTCACCATCAGCCGCAATCTGACGGGTGAGCAGTTCTTGGTCCTGAAGCGAGACATCAATACGTCGGTAATAGGCAGAGACAAAGTCGGTAATCGCCTGGGGATTTTCCGCCAAGGCGCGATCGCTGGCGATCATCACATCCACGATCACCTTCGGCGCATCCTGACTACTGAGCACCACCGTGTTGCCCTGCTGCCGCGCTGCATTGACAAAGGGCTCCCAGAGGACGCCCAGA
>JBCDEB010000114.1:0-24360 GCA_039180005.1 Cyanobacteria bacterium P01_G01_bin.54
CACATCGACAGCCTTTCCTTTGGAGAGCAAATCCACTCAGACAACACAGGGGGTCTGTGACGCTGAAACCAACCCCGTTATGGAGCAAACGTTGCACATCTAAAGCCCGTTGTAGACCCTCCATCCGCTTGGCATAGAGATTCTGACGCCTGCGATAGGCACCGCCCGTCGGCGGATAGCAGCATTCTGAGCCTCATTTGCAACAGCTCTCGACCCAACTGCTCCAGGTCTACAGTCTCCAGAGTGGGCAATATCAGCCCCTGCCCCAACCCCAACTCCCTAACCTGGGTCTGGGCTTAACCGTTTGGGCCGGCCAATTTGAGGGCAAGCAATATGATCGTTGGCTGCGCTGGTGCGATCTCGATGGCAACTTGCTCCTCACAGGAGATGAGCAGGCGGCGTTGGAGCGGCAGCGAGCGAACCAGGAAAAACAACGAGCTGACCAAGAAGCCCAGCGAGCCCAGCAAGCGGAGGCCCGCGCTGCCCGCCTTGCCGAACTGCTGAAAGCTCAGGGGATTGAGCTGGAAGAAGACTAGCTGACCCTTGTCTTACTTCCGCACCACTAAAACCCCCATCTGCCCCCCGTACAGCGAATAGAAATGCCGCTCCGCAAACCCTGCTGCTGCCGCGAGTTGCAATTGTTCTTCTCCGGTGGGGAACTGAGCCAAACTGGGCAGGATGTAGGCATATTCCGAACCCAATCCCAGGGTGTTGGCCAGGGGCACAACGACTTGGGTGCAGTAAAACTGTTGGAGCTGCTGGGTTAGGGGATCGGGCGATCGCTGAAAATCGAGAATGGCTGCCCGACCTCCGGGTTGCAGCACCCGCCAAATTTCGCCCAGAGCCAGAGGAATATCGGTGACATTGCGCAGACCATAGCCCATCGTGACGCTCGCAAACTGCCCATCGACAAAAGGCAAATCAAGGGCATCGCCCTGCTGCCAGCTAAAGTGATGGTTAGGGAATAGCCGCTGTGCCCGTTCTTGGGCTTGAGCCAGCATCTGGGGCGCAAAGTCCAGACCCCAGACCTGACCCTGGGGGCCAACGCACCGTGCCAATTGGAGTGCCAGATCCCCCGAGCCACAACAGAGGTCGAGGACTTGTCCAGCCAGCGGCGGCTGCGCCCATTGCACGGTCATACCTTTCCAGATGTGGTGCAGGCCGAGGCTTAAAAATTGGTTAAGCTGATCGTAACTGGGGGCGATGCGATCGAATAAAGTTTGGATCTCGGCAGCAGTGGCATATTCAGGGGTTGGCATGGGACAGAAGGGTTGTAACAACTGGTTTGGCGTGACAGCCGGGAGGGACAATGCTCAAGGTGGATCAGGCATTGGCCCCCTCAGCTCAAGGTGGATTGACGGACGATAATGGTAATAACCCCAAGACTTCCGGCGCTTGATCGCCTGGTGGCAACGCTCAAGCACGATCTGACGCGGCAACTCCGGCAACCCGGTCAGGGTTTAGAACCAGGGAAAATGCTGAGTCTTGCCGTCAAGATCCAGTCTGTGGATATTTTGCGACTGGTGCAAGCGCTGGTTGCCACTCCCGAACCGTTTTTTTATTTGGAGAATCCGCAGCGCCAGACGGCAGTCCTGGGCTATGGCGTGGCTCAGTCCGACACCATAAACCCTACCCTTCTGGGGGGAGAGCAGCGTTTTGCGGCGACCCAAACTTTGATTCAGAATTGTCTGGCCCGCATCAATACACTCGGCTGCTGGGATGCGGCCTTGCCGGGGCCACAGTTTTTCTGCAACTTTACGTTTGACGATCGCCCCGCCCCGTCCCTTTGGCAAGATATTGTCTTGCCAGCAGCAACGGTGTTGTTGCCCCGTTGGCAGGTGGTACGCTCGCCCGATCGCTGCGTCCTAATTGCCAACCTCACCTTTGACCCCACTTCCTGGCTGTGTGAGGCAGCCTTGACGGATCAGATTGCCGCGATCGCCGCTCGAGTTCGCCCAGCAGTGCAACAGATCTATCACTGGGCCCAGCGGCCCGTCGCTTTACCCAAGGTCCGACGAAGCGCCCGACCCAATGCGCCATTGCTCTCCTGTAGCAGCACGTTGCAGACCCATTATCTCATCCCTCCGAGTCAATACAAGGCGGGGGTTGAGCAGGCGCTAGCGGCGATCGCAGCGGGTCAACTGCAAAAAATTGTGCTTGCCAACGGCCTCGATGTTCGGGCGGCACAGCCCTTCCAAATCGCCCCCTCACTCCAAGTTTTGCGTCAAACTTATCCCGGTTGCCACAGCTTTGCGGTGCGTCAGCACGGCGTTATTTTTCTGGGCGCAACGCCAGAAGTTCTCCTGCGCACGGGCGATCGTCAGCTCTTTACCGAAGCCCTGGCTGGCTCTGCACCCCGAGGCCAATGGCCCAGCCAAGACCAACATTTTGCCCAGGTACTACTCTGTAACGCCAAAGAGCGCCACGAACACCGGATTGTGGCAGACTTTATTGTGGCTTGCCTGGAACAATTGGGACTGACACCCCAAGTTCCCCAGACCCTGGCCCTGCGCCAGCTCTCCAACATCCAGCACCTCTGGACCCCCATTCAGGCCGCTATCCCTGCCAGGGTGCATCCCCTTGAAGTGCTCGCTCAGTTGCATCCCACACCCGCTATGGCCGGCTGGCCGCGCGATCACGCCCTGGCTCAACTCCCCCATTACGAACCCTTTCACCGTTTGGGCTACGCTGCCCCCCTCGGCTGGGTCGATGCCCAGGGCAACAGTGAATTTGTGGTGGGTATTCGCTCAGCCCTAATTCAGGACGATCGGGCCCGTCTCTATGCCGGGGCAGGTATTGTGGCAGGGTCTGACCCAGAACAAGAGCAGCGCGAGGTGCAGCTTAAACTGCGGACGCTCTTGGATACATTGGTTTAGGGGATGCCATCCAGATAAATCGCCTTGGATCTATAGTTGCCGATGTCCTTGCCAGAGCACTACATTAACCTGAATTCTGGATAAGCAAACGGCACGAAAGCCTATGAAACTCAACGAAATCACCAATACTGGCTCCGGTATTGCCGAAGCCCGTCGGGAGCCCTCTCCCCCTCAGCGGGAGGTGTCGGGGGGCTGAACCCCTGACAACCGGGTTTGAAAACGAGATTTCAGTGCTTTGAGGAATGCGATCGCTTCGCTGCTCCAAAACTCAGGTTACGTTAGAAAGGGTCGCAAAGCGTAAGACACAATGGCAAAGGATAAACGGTTGAAGTTCAACCCCTTCGTTCTGGGTTCTGTGGGCCTATTCACCTTGATAGTGCTAGGGTTTAGCGCTTGGCGTCTTTTTCTAGGATTTACCCGAGCCCAGCGAGCGCAAGAGGCTGCCCGCAGTACAAGTCTGGCTCACCCCCAGTTCCAGCTTGGAGCGTTAGAAGCCATTCCAGGAACCGCCCAGGTGATGATTCCACTCCATGCCATTCCCAGCGCCGATCGCCCCTCCTATGAAAAATCTCCCCAAACCACCCACAACTACCTCTTTGTCAATAGTCAAACTAATCTCGAAAATTGGTTGCTAGACACCAATGATGCCTTGATTACGGCGAGTTTTGTGTTATCTGCATCGGCTCCAGACACAACTTCAATACAGGCGGCCGGAATACAAACCGCTGGCATTTTGTATGAAGTGGTTCAGGCTGATACGGATGCAGATCAACAACTTACCTCCCAGGATCAAAAAGTTTTAGCCTTGTCGCGACCGGATGGGAAAGGCTATCGAGTCGTGATTGAAGCGGTTGAGACCGTGATTGGCCATCAGCTAACAGAGGACAATACTATTTTAGTAATTTATGAGCAGGAAGATACGATCCATTCTGTAAATATTGATCTGGATAATTTTCGGGTTGTTGAGGAAGCGGAAGCAGCGGATGAAGGATCTGATCGTCAACAAATGTAATCTCTACTTTGGTCTAAGGCCATTGGGGGTGAAATCATTCTATAAATAGATTGATTCCCCTCACTTCAAAGCCCATGAGCCGTCAACACCAATCTCGCACTGCTGCCTCCCGCACCAATGGTAAGCAAAAGCCCCGGTTTGCGGCTCCGCCTGTGGTTCAGCCGAAAGTGAGCAGGAAGGCTCTGGCATCTCCATCAGAGCAGTCATCTATACAGCGTAAGATGAGCGATCCGCTAGCACGGTTGCAGCAGACGTTAGCGGTTCAGGCCCAACTCACGATCGGCCAACCGAATGATCGGTATGAGCAGGAGGCCGATCGCGTCGCCAAGACGGTGGTGCAACGCATTCATTCTGCTGTGGCTGAACCGAGTCAACCGGCTACTATACAGCCGGAAACGGCAGCGGAAGACCTCCAAACCAAACCGCTTTTGCAGCGTCAGTCGCCTGCTGCGGGAGCCGCTTCACCGGAGTTAGAATCAGCAATCAATCGTGCCAAGGGTCACGGTCAATCCCTCGATGCGGGCTTGCAGCAGTCGATGGGTGAGGCGATGGGTGCCGATTTTAGCGGCGTGAAAGTGCATACGGATGCGCAATCCGATCAACTGAACCACTCAATCCAAGCCAAGGCTTTCACAACAGGTCAAGATGTCTTTTTTCAGCAGGGTGCTTATCAACCGGGGAGTCGCAGTGGACAGGAGTTGATCGCCCACGAGTTGACTCACGTGGTGCAGCAGTCACAGGGGGGCATTCAAACTAAACACCAACAAAACATCCAAAGGGCCAGCGATCCCCCAGACATCCAGCGAGTAAATATCGATGATGTCCCTGACAACCTGAAGCAGCGCTATAACTTTATGGTGGATGTTATGGAGACCGACACACAAGTTGAGGAGATACAAGATGAGTTCGAGCGTCTTTTCCAAGAATTCAGCGAGCAGGATGCGGGGCGCTTGGTCACCTTTTTAATCTTGGACTACGGTCCGAAGCGGATCCTTGGCTCGATGCACCCAGAAACGGCGAGACATTATGCCAGTCAATTGTCAGAGGATGAACATCAAGAATACACTGACGACAGTCTTCAAGATAGCAGAGACAATCAACTGCAACCCGGCAACGCATCGGAGGGTGGCGCACGGTTCTTGCCTATGAAGGATCCAACGATGACCTTCCACACGAAGCGACGTCGAGGTGGCGATGCGATCGTGCCTCGGCAAGATGCGCCAGATCACATCCAAGACATCTACCCAAAGAACGATAACTTTTACGTCACGAATATGGGGCAGTATCCGTACGTGCAGCCCAACCAACTCAACATATACGAACGCACGGTGGCCGAAGCCCCTAGCGACGGCAAGCATGCCCCTGGCAAATCAACGTGGTATAAGTATTGCGTGAGCGACAAAACTATTGCAGAAGCGTGGTTGGGACCTAATTTAAACAGCGTCATCATGGGCATATATATCAAGGCCGGTGGGTTGACGACGGTGGTACCGACGGATGACAGCCCTGGGCTGCACTTTTACTGGGACGGACCGATTGGCAACGGCAACCTCAGTGAGGGGCATCCGCTGCATGTCAGTTCGCACCATAGTAGATTCGACCACGGACCGAAAGGGCAAGGAACATTTCACAAGCACGTCGATTTGGGCGGAGGCTGGCCAGGACCTGTCGCAGATTGGATTACTAAATGTGAAAACAAAGCCGGAGTCTTTGCTCCGAAGAACTGGAACGGCAAATTGCTAGAGGCGCACACGCAAGAGTCGTGGGCCTACGCGAGCCAAGCGGGTCAGCACCTGCGCCAGAGCTTGGGAGTGGCCGCGCGATCGGCACCCACTCCCACCATAGTTGAGGAGGATACTAGTAATGAGCCACAAGTCCAGAAAGCGACGATGAAGGAGAAGGCCTTGGAGCATCTCAGGGATAAAGGCGCGAAGTTCAACATGAAGATGATCTCAAATGCCGTCAGGTACGAGGGTTTAACATTATTGGAAATCCAGGAGACATTGCAGTGGAACGACAACCACAAAGCGGTTAAACGGCTCAAGAGTAGTTTATTTAGAAACTAGAGGCTCTCATCAGTTAAGCCTCAAACCATTGCGATGACTCGCTTACAGCCCCTCTCTTGTTGTTTGGGTCGGGCGCTCTATCGCTTGTCCGGTAAGACTTCTGGCTCTAACTGATAACGCGCCCTGAGTGTTTAATCCACCTCCCAATATTGAATTTCCGTGTTGGTGAGCGATCGCCCCAGCTTCCAATATTCTGTTCGCGTCGCCTCGAGAATGTGCTGCATCGTTACTGGTTTGCCGGCCTCAGCGGCGAGAAAGGCGGCATTGAGGGCGATCGCCTTGATATTGCCCCCCGTTACATCGAGTTGGCCTAGGAGTTCAAAATCTAGGCCCTTGGTTGGTGTTGCCGCTGGAAACACCCGTGCCCAAATCTGGCTCCGCTCGGGTTGTTTGGGGTAAGGGAAATTGAGAATAAACCGCAGACGACGTAAAAAAGCCTGATCCAAATTGTCTTTGAGGTTCGTGGTTAAAATCGCCAGCCCCTGATAGGCTTCCATGCGCTGGAGTAAATAACTCACTTCAATGTTGGCATGGCGATCGTGGCTGTCTTTGACTTGGGTGCGTTTGCCAAAGAGGGCATCCGCTTCATCAAAAAGCAAAATTGCCCCGCCCACCTCTGCCGCATCAAAAATCTTGCGTAGATTCTTCTCAGTTTCGCCAATGTATTTGCTCATTATCGCACTGAGATCAATGCGGAAGAGATCCAGATTCAACTCATGGGCCAAGATTTCTGCTGCTGTGGTTTTGCCGGTGCCGCTGACGCCGGCAAAGAGCGCGGTTAAGCCCAAGCCCCGCTGGTTTTTGCTGGCAAATCCCCATTGCTGATAGACCTGCGCCTGCTGCCGCACATGGGTTGTGATTTGATGCAGCAGCGATTTCTCTCGCTGGGGCAAGATTAAATCCTCCCAGGTCGCATTGATAGTGATGGGCTGGGCCAACCCTTCGAGCTGGGGCCGGGCTTGGGCTCGGCAAAAGTCCCAGAGGCGATCGCCCCATTCCGCCGCAGGGCTCGTTTCATCCGCCTGCACTGCCGCACTGGCGGTTTGAATCAAGGGTGCGGAGAGTCGGAATTGGGAGGCCAGGCGCGCTAATTCTAGCTCAAAGGTCGGGTCGCGCTCCGGCCAGGCAGCTCTCCAGAGCTGGAGCTGCTCGCCGTATTGGAGCCCCGTCACCTCAAAGGTCATCATTGAGCGCGGTGTAAACGGTAGCCGCCCATCGGTAATAATCAGCAGCGGGACGTTAATCTCGTCTAGAAAGGCCTCGACCAATGGAGGTTGACTTCCCGCAGCAGTTGTTATCGTCGTGATTTCCAGACAGAGCAAACTGGGCTGTAATTTTACCCAACGCTGCCAGCGACGGATCAGGTTCTGCAAATCTGCCCGATCGCTGGGAATGGCATCGCTGGGCAAGCGATAACTGGGCCATTGCAGTTGTTCGCTCACCTGATGGGCGATCGCCCATTGCAAGTCTCGCAGCGTGCCACAGAGTTGGAGCAGGGGGGCAGCCTGGGACGTCTGGAGGAGCACAACCATCTGCTCTAGCAGGGTTTGGTGAGACGGTTGGAGCGGGGTTTGCCCAGCTAGCGGTGAATGGGGCTTGAGCATTGCCGTGACCACTGGATCGTGATAAGGCTCACCCATGAGATGGTGCAAAATCGCTTCATCAATTTGCAGCGCTGCTCGGGAGGGTTCGGGATGACTCGCCCAATGCACCAGTTGCCAGGCGCGGAGGGGGCGACGCTCGGTTACGGCGCTCCAATGGGGGTCGGCAAAGCATTGCATGGCAAGCTGGATCGTGGTGTAGGACTCTCCGGTTAGGCTCTGGGCATTGGCTAACAGTCCGGGAAACGCAGGATCGAGCGCCTGCCCCACACAGCAGAGCAGAATCATCTGCTCAAATCGGCTGAGTCCAAAGATCGTCGAGACCTGTTCAAGATGCGGTGGTGTTGACATGGCAGCGGCGATCGCAGCCAACGATTGATTGATCTCATCAACATCTGAGTTGGCTGCTTCCTCAAGCTCGCCTGCTGCGGATTTGAGAGTTACGCGAACAGCCATAATGGCTTGCATCAGATAGCTCAGATTTTGGGCTTGCCATTGAGTAGAAGCTGATGCAGGTAGGACATCATGCGGTACTGATGCCCAATCCATCGGTCTGACACTTTGCCCTTGAAAGTGGGTTGATTGCATCCTGCTATCTTAAAACACGACTCCATTAACCAATCAACGCACTGAGCAAGGTTTGCGTATAGGTTTGCAGATCATGCTGGCGATACCAATTGGTGGCGTTCTGGGCAATCTGACTCCCCAGCGCCAGGTTCAGCGCCGCGTCTGGGTTGACCACCCAATAATGGGTCTGGGTTTTGAGCCCATCCATCATCTGCTGGGCCCCTTGTCCCATAATTGGGATGAGACCATAGGCGCAAAAGGCGGCATAGACCGAAGACTTGGCCAGATAGTCCGGTGGGATAAAGCTGGTAAAGCCAGCGATTGCCCCGGCCATAAGCTGTTGTACCGCCGCCGCCGCAATCACGCCATGTTCAACCACAGGCAAGGCTAGCTGCCCGGAGAGCTCAGAAAGCTCCGTCGAGACGCCCACATCATCGATCGCCACAATGCCCAGCTCCTGGCAGGCTTGCAAGAGCAGAGGGCGATCGCGCCCGTAGACCAAGCGGCGACTATTGGGGTGGCCAAAAACAATCAGGCGGCGGGGACGTTCCCGCAAAGGCGACGGTGGGGTTTCCGGCTCACCGATCGTCGAGATAATCGGCAGGGCAATCGTCTTCTCGGCGGCCGTGGGTTCAATCTCCGCCAGAAGCTGGGCATAGCTTTCTTTGCTGGTTATGACGGCGCGACTGAGACGGATGAGCTGGCCCACCAAGCGCCGCTGTAGGGGAGAGAGCCAAAAGGAACTGGTCCAAGGCGGCTTGGCATGGTAGGGATACACCTCATGGAATAGGGTCAGCAATGGCGCTTGGGGAAATTGCCCGCGCCATTGTTTTAGACCCCCTTTGAGCCAGCGGGGATAGCCCCGTTGAGCATAGCCATAACCCTCGTAATGCAACACCGTGGGCAGATTGTGCAGCAGGTTTTGGAGCGTTGGGGCAGAGCGCGATCGCACCTTAGTGACCGGAAAACCCAGATGCTCACGGGGGCCCACCCAGCGCGGGTCGCCGACAATAAAGCGGGTTTGAATCTCAAACTGACGCGCCAGCGTTTGGGCAATCAAGACAGCGCTATCGGCCAAACCATTGATCTTGGGCGGAAAGGTAGGGGTAATTTGTTGTAAAAACGGAGGCTGAACCATTGATGAATATCCAGTTCGCAGTTTACAGTTTCCCTGCTAGTACAAGACAGCGACAATCCGTCATCCGTTTAAAATCCCACTTTGAACTTTGAACTCTAAACTTTGAACTCTGAACCCTATTAATATCCATTCTTCCAGACCTCCCAGCCCGCCTCACGGCCGATCTTGCCGTGGCGCTGGAAACTAAACGCGCCATATTCACAGAGATCGCCATTGGGATGAATGCCCGTGAGTTCTTTGATCTGGGAGCTGGTCAGAAGCCAACCCTTCTCACAGGCTTGTTCGAGTTGTTCCCAAACGTAGAGGGGAGGGCGGTTGGCAGCCGGAGCGGGTTGTTGCAGGGTCTGTAAGAGGCGGGTCAGCAGCGGCAGAAGGGCAGTCTGTTCAGGATCTGGGGCAGCAGGATGATCAATCTCTTGTGCGTCTAGCTCGGTAGCTGTTAAATCAGTGGCTTCAAGGGTTTCGATCGCCTCCGTATCAATCGTCGTGAGTTCACCGTCATGGTCATCAGCCGCCACGATCGGCAGAGCCGCTGGCGATGGCAAATAAGTTTGCAATGAACCGCCTTGGGCCAGCCACGCCTGGAGATTATCGAGCTGAGCAATCTGCTCAGGGGTGGCAAAGCGATGTCCCTGGGCATTTTTCGAGAGCGTCAGACCCAGGCTTTTCAAACGCTGATTAAGGACTTGACGAGTGAGCTGATAGCGGCGCAGCAGATCTTTGACTTTCACGGATTTAACATTCGCAATAGGGTCTTGTGGGGCGGCACATACCCGACCCACCCCGGTCATCGCGACGCGAGACCGCCCCTCCCAAGAGGGGATTTTTTAATCGATCCTTGTTTAACCGAGTACTTTGTCAAGCGTGAAATGAGGGGATGTCGCACAGATTGAATTGAATCATGTTGGCGAAGCCTTCTCGGAGAGTAAATTAGTATCAGCATTGGTTGTGTTGGGTTTCGCTGGGCTCAACACCACCTACAATTTAGAGTTGACGCTGCACTAGCGCGATCCTAGGTCGTTTACAGGGGGTTTGCAACTGAATCGCTAACGCTCAAAACCGAACTTCACATTGACTGAGTCGGGACTCTAAACATCGGTTTCAATGCTAAAGACTTGTGAAGGCTTGATCTCCAAGCCAGACGGAACCTGAAGGTTCAGCTCGGGGTCAAGGTCGCCTTCCCCGTCTGGGGTATTGATGATGGTGGGCTCGGCAATCGGGTCCGGCGTGACAATTGGCAGGGTGATTTGGAACTGGGTTTGCTGGCCCGGCTCTGACACGACGGCGATCGCCCCCTGATGATTCGAGACAATCGCCTGATGGGCTAAAAAGAGCCCCAGCCCGGTTCCCTCGCCCGGTGGTTTGGTCGTGAAAAAGGGATCAAAAATTTTCCCTTGCTGCTCCGGGGCAATGCCCTCACCATTGTCTTGAATCTCAAGGGCGATCGTGTCCTGCCTCACTTGCGTACTCAACTGAAGTTGGGGCTGATAAACACCCGTTGCCACCGCCGCTCGACGGGCCATCGCCTCCCAGGCATTGGTCAGCAAGTTAATCAGCGCCTTACTGAGGGTTTGGGGCACCAGTTGCGTCAAGGGCAGCGGGTCAGCGTACACTGTGTTGATCTCGACTTTGAGATCGGGGTACTTGGTCTGACAAGTATAGGTGGTCAGGTCAAGGGCCTCCTGAAGCAACCGATTGAGATCAGTGGGCAGGGGTTGACCCGTGTCATCTTGGGTGTGGCTGAGCATACTGTCGACAATCCGCTCAATGCGTTGCCCATTTTGACGAATGTCGTCCAAACAATCGTGGAAGTCAAGGAAGATCTCATCCAAGTTAGTGCGGGTGTCCGGTTCAATCGGCAATGTAGTTAGTTCTTGAGCCAGTTCATGGCTCAGCTCTCCAGCAATTTGCGCAAAGTTATTCACAAAGTTGAGCGGATTGCGAATTTCGTGGGCAACCCCCGCCGTTAGGGAGCCAATTGAAGCCAGGCGCTCCTGGGCGATCATCTGCTGTTGGGCCGTTTGCAGTTGCGTCAGGGTTTGGGCTAGGGCATCGTTTTGTTTACGGAGTTGTTCGGTGCGTTCGGCGACTTTCAGCTCCAGGGTGCGGGCATAGTCCTCAATTCTTTGGTAGGAGCGCAGGAGTCGCGTCAACAGCGTTGCCGACACCTTGAAGAGCGCGGCTCCCGTTAAACCCAAGCAGCCCGGCACCAAGGGTAGCCACACTCCCCCGAAGCTAAAGGCGGCGTAGGCGATGCCCAACCAGAGCCCCAGGCCAAAGAGCCAAGCAGCCAGGGTCTGGGGCAGCAGCAGGTGATCGAGATAATTAATCGTGCGCCAACGGGCCACCCAGGTTGTACCCAACAGGATGCTCAGGCTAATGAGGAGCCACTCGCCCCATTCGGGAAAGCTGCGCAGGAGCGATCGCTCCCCCTGAGCGGCATCGAGCAAAAAACTGGTCAGATTGGCATGGATTTCAACCCCGGTCATCACCTCGGGCTGACTGTTGTAGCGGAATTTAAACCAACCGGGTGCATCAGGCTGCCACTCGAAGCGATTGCTATAGGGAGTGAGTTGGAAATCTTTGAGGCTCGGGGCAGTCGAACCAATTAACACAATGCGATCGCGAAACAAGTCCGGCTCAATGTCTCCGGAGAGAACATCCCGCAGAGAAACCTGACGATGGCTGCGTGGGGCCGAACGATAGTTGAGCAACAGTTGAAAGCCCTGAGTGTCGGTGCGCACATATCCCCCCGCCCAAGAATCGAGGGGTACGAAGATGGCTTCGCCCAGACGAAACTTCCCCGTCGCCGGGTCTAGCATCTGGGGTTCAATTCCCTGTTCGGCGAGATATCCCCAAGCCAGTTTAAACGCAAAACTAAAGACGGTCTCTCCGTCCGGTCCCTGTAGATAAAGAAAACCGCGACGGATCCGGCCATCAAGATCTTGTGGCAGATCATTAGCACCCACTTGCCCCTGCTCGGCCAACACCGGGGGGGGATCAACACCCCCTTTGGAGAGCCCTTGACCCGTCGTCTTCAAATTGTCAACGGCCCGTTGAATACCGATCAGATTTGGCGTCGAGCCCATGAGCGTGGCCAAATCATCATAGCCCTCCCCCACCGGCAGATCACGGTAGATATCCAAGCCAATCATCCGGGGATTTTGGGCTTTAATTTGGGTGAAGAGCTGTGTCAACTGTTGATCATCGATGGGCCAGTTTCCCAGCGCTTTGATATCCGCTTCATCAAACACAACAATCACAATGCGGGGATCCGGCTCAAGCTGGGGCCGAGCGCGAATGAAGACATCAAAGAGCGCCAGTTCCCAGAGTTGCAGTACCCCCAGGCTACGCAGCGCCAACATCCCCAGCGTTACCATCCCGACAACGATCGCATTGCCTGTCCAGATCGGCAGACGACTGCGGAGTTTCAGCAGCCGCTTGAGCCGGGAAGCTGGGGTGGGAGAAGCGGGTGCATCCATACCGCCTAGCGTGTAATCCGGTTGAGCAGCAGCAGCGAGGAGACAATGCCGGAAAAATGGGCGGCGATCGTGTTGGTGTTGGCTTGAATCACCAGCAGATCAATGGAATTGACCAACTTGGAGGTGTCTTCCACGATCGTCGGTGGATTCGCTAAAGACTTGGCCAGGACAATACCAACGATCGCCTCAGCGCCAACAATCGTGATCACCATACCCACCAAATTCACGATCAAACCAATTCGGATCACACTAATCGTATCGGCCCGCTTGGGACGGGTAGCGGGGTTGGGCTCTTGCAGCAATTGGGCAATCCGCATGTAGCGAAAGGAGAAGTAAATCCCGACAACGAGCGCCACCAGACTACAAATGGCACAAAAGACCGCAAATTCGGCTCCCTTGGCAGCGGGATTATCATCCCCATTGATAAAAATTGAGACCGAAAACAGTACGGTTACGGTGGAAATGACCCCCAGCACCAATTGCACCCAAAAACCAATACGCCCGCCCCAGCGGAGGTCGGCCGAGGCTTGTTGAACCCGTGCCGAGATTGGTGCGAGCATCTCAGACTGATCCTTGTTGGTCACGCTTGCTTGTTCTCTTAAGTCTTTTCCTAGCCTACCGTACTCATTCGTTCTTGCGTGGGGTTTGGGTAAGTTGAGGGGGCAGTGCTGATTTTTCTTTGCGGGGAACTTCTCAATCCACCGGAGCGTCTGGCTATGGAACGAAATTGACCGGATTCTCATCCCCCACAACTGGAACCTAAATCAGCAGGGCGTTCGGCGGCGACAGTGCAACGGGCTCGTTGAATCGAGCTGATTGGCTGAGTCACTGCTGAGCCCATTCGGACATTCTACAGATGACGAACCTCCCCCCCCTTGATAAGGTAATGGGAAGCTAAAGTTATCTATGCATCTCACCTGATTCAGGGCAGGGCGTCTACCGTATTGAGTTCAAACCGGATCAATCCCCATCTAACCATTTGGTTGCGGTGATTTTACCCACCCGCCAAGCTTGATCCGCCGCGCTACACATAGCGCAACCGAGAAACATTGGCAGGCCATCCCACCGATTTTTTCGGAGACCGCTCAGGGAATTCCGCATCGTATCCTGACTCGTTGCTTGCGAACATCAACGGACTAGACCCATGAAATTTGAAGACATCCACAAGTTTTTCGACAACCCACCGCCGGACTATCTTAACAAGGAGTTAGCGGTTTGCTATATTCTCTCGGTGCTCTTACAGGGCGAATGCTATGGCACAGCCTTGATTGATCGCCTCCAGCGGGAATATGCCATCTATCGTCTCTCGGATACCGTGCTCTACAGTGCACTGAAGTTCCTGGAGAAAGAAGAAACAATCGTCGGCTATTGGAAAAAGGTCGAAGGTCGGGGCCGTCCCCGACGCATGTATTACGTCCCCGAGACGGCCGATCGCCAAGCCCGAGAACTGGCTGGCTACTGGTATCGCTACGTGCGCCAAGAGTCACGTGCGATGTAGCAAAGAACAAGGTGAAGGGCGATCGCCCACTTATGACCCCGTTTAAACAAATCCGTTGGTACGGTAATGACGTGAAAGACGCCGATTGATCCACAAGGATGAATCGGCGTCTCTCACATGGTCTATTGGCGGCAACGGTTCCGTTTGTTGCAACTCTTAACATATCCAGTCAGTTTCACCCCCCTCCCTTGCTAAACTGGAGGGCAATCTTGATTAACCCCATCCATAACGACCATCTACAGCAATAGATGCCAATGCCTATGGTCTGGATATTTTTAGAGTTTGTCATAACATATTGCAGTCTCCGCTAGATTCATGGTAACGACCCCTGCCCAGCCCCAATCCTCCTTCGAGGAACTCCGCCCCGGCATTAAAACGCCAGCGAAAGAAACGATTCTTACTCCTCGCTTCTACACCACCGACTTTGACGCGATGGCCCAGATGGACATCTCCGTCAATGAATCCGAGTTACAAGCAATCCTCGAAGAGTTCCGTGCCGACTATAACCAAAAGCATTTTGTACGCAGCCAAGACTTTGATCAGTCCTGGGATCACATCGACGGGGAAACCCGCCGTCTATTTGTGGAGTTTTTGGAGCGGTCTTGTACCGCTGAGTTTTCTGGTTTCTTGCTCTACAAAGAACTCGGCCGTCGCCTTAAAAACCGTAGCCCCATCTTAGCTGAATGCTTTGCATTGATGTCACGGGATGAAGCTCGTCATGCGGGCTTTTTAAATAAAGCCATGTCCGACTTTAACCTCTCACTGGATTTGGGCTTTTTGACCAAGAGTCGTAAATACACCTTCTTCCAGCCCAAGTTCATCTTCTACGCCACCTACCTCTCGGAAAAAATTGGCTATTGGCGCTATATCACGATCTATCGCCATTTGGAGCAGCACCCTGAAAACCGCATTTATCCAATCTTTAATTTCTTTGAAAACTGGTGTCAGGATGAGAATCGTCATGGTGATTTCTTCGATGCCCTGATGCGAGCTCAGCCGAGCATCCTCAACGACTGGAAAGCCAAGCTCTGGTGTCGTTTCTTCTTGCTCTCGGTGTTTGCCACCATGTATCTCAATGATGTGCAGCGGAAGGACTTTTACGCTTCATTGGGTCTGGATGCCCGTGAGTATGATAAGTACGTAATCGAAAAGACCAACGAAACGGCCGCACGGGTTTTTCCCGTGATGCTGGATGTGAATCATCCGGCCTTCTACACCGCCCTTGAGATCTGTGTCAAAAACAACGAGCAGTTGACTGAGATTGCCAATTCGGATGCACAAGGTGTAGTGAAGCTCCTGCGCAAACTCCCTTACTATCTCTCCAATGGCGTGCAGCTCATCAAGCTGTTCTTCCTCAAGCCCTTGGAGGTGAAGCAAGCGATGGCTCCTGTATTCTAAATATGAATTGAATCGATTGGAATTTCTAAAGGGGCGAACCATGCGCCCCTTTTTTGCGCTCCTTGACAAACTAATTTGTTTGATGATGCAGAAACTCTCGATTGACCTCGAAGATCTACAAATGGCATTTAAGTTTACCAGCAGTGAAGTGGAACAGTACCTCGATCGCCAAACAGGTCAAGTGGTTTTGAATAGCGAGGATTTTCCCTTAGAAGCTGAACTAGATAACATGGATCGTTATCTGCCCATTCCTACTGCCGATTCCCGAGCTGCCTACGATGATATGGAATGGTTCGTGATGCAGGTTGAAGATTCAGACCTACGGGAGGCGTTGGCCAATGCTATCAATGGGCGCAAACCTTTTCGCCGCTTCAAGGATACTCTACTTGGGCGACCGGAGCGGGAGCAATGGTTTAAGTTCAGCAACGAGCGGATGCAGCAACGTATTGTGGAATGGTTGGCCGATGAAGGGATTGAGCCTCTCGCTCAAGAGAACTAATAGTTACGCCAGTTCATCATCTTTATGTTTTCTGATCTGTGTCGGGGGTGCTCCATTGTAATCGTAAGGTGGGCAAAATCAGTGGTCTTAACAACGGCATTGATTTCTCAATATTTGCCCACCCTATACTGAATGACTAACAATGATGCTTCGCTTAAGTTAATCCCAACTTTGCCAACACTGGCCGGGTTGAAACCACATGACGCTCTAAACCCAACACCTGAGGTTCAAGCCCCAGAGCCAAGCCCACCAGTTGCGGCAGGTGTAAAATTGGCAGCTTGAGGGTCGCGCCGATCACCTGCTCGACCTCTGGCTGTCGGGAGTCCAGGTTAAGGTGACACAGTGGACAGGGGGTGACAATACAATCGGCACCAGCAGCGATCGCCGCCTGCAAATGCTTGCCCGCCATGCGAAACGACTGCTCCGTAGCGTAGCTAGAAAGGGGCCAACCGCAACATTGGGTGCGGCCTGCATATTGGATGGGTGTCGCCCCCACCGTCTCAAACACCGCTTCGAGGGAATGGGGCGCAACCGGATCATCGTAGGGCAGCAGGCTCTGACCCCGCAGCAGATAGCAACCATAAAAAGCCGCGCAGTTGAGACCGGCCAGCGATCGCTCCACCTGAGTCTTGAGTCGCGCCAGACCATAGTCCCCCACCAACACCCAGAGCAAATGTTGCACCGAACCCGTCCCCTGATAGGGCGAACAGCCTTCCTGCTGGAGTAGGCCATTGACTTGGGCAAAATAATCCGGCTGGTGGTGCTGGGATCGTTTCAGGCGCTCATCCACATGGCCCAAAACCCCTTGACAGGTGCTGCAATGGGTGAGCAGGGGCAGGTTAAGCGACTCGGCCAGCGCCAGGTTACGGGCATTGACCGTATCTTCAAGAAGTTGGGAATCCTCTTTATAGGTTCCCGAGCCACAGCAGGCCGCTTTTTTGAGTTCAATCAGCTCGATCTGGAGGGCTGCAGCGATCGCTGCGGTCGATTGATACAGCTCTCGGCAAGCGCCCTGGGCGACACAACCGGGGAAATAGGCATAGCGCAGAGCAGCAGAAGAAGAAGTGGACACGGTAGAGATGAGACGACGATGTTTTCAGGTTCTACTTTCATCTTGACCCAATTGGTGTCTCCGGTGGCAGTTCCCCCCCCCATTGTTCACGGAATGTTGTGAACCGAAACCCCTGTCTCGGGGGACTCATCTTTTTAAAGATGCCCCCATTTCACTCGATAGCACGTCCTTGACCAGATAAGGAAATTCCCCAGACGCGATTCACGATCGCCCCGCTATCCGATATGATCAGGGATGCTAAAAAATTTAAACAGTTGAGCCCCAGCGGCTTAAGTTAAGGAAAGGTCAGAATGGCAAAAACTATTTTTGAGAGAATCCAAGGGGTTATTACCGATCAGCTCGAAGTCTCAGCCGAGGAGGTTAAGCCCGAGTCTAACTTTGCCGACGATTTGGGTGCCGACTCCCTCGATATCGTTGAATTGGTGATGGCCCTAGAAGAAGAATTTGATGTTGAGATTCCAGACGATGCGGCAGAAGGCATTGATACGGTTGAAAAAGCCGTCGCCTACATCACAGAGAAATCCTAATTTTCGCTCCCTCCTCCAACCACTCAACCTTGAGGCGGAAGGGGCCTTAGTCAGCCCCAGCTCTCACTTGATCTCAAATCACTTGAGGGAGAACTGGGCATTCTTATCCTATTCCTGGAAATGTGTTGCTCCCCTGTTTATATCCTGCTAAAGGAGCAATTCCGACCCTCTATTCAACCCCCACTGGGTCAATATATATCACTACTTTATTAAAGCAAGCAACGTTATACAAAGCGGGCAGATTGAACCATGACAACTGTGCAAAAAAAACGCGTCGTGATTACCGGTCTCGGTGCGGTCACTCCCATTGGCAATACCTTAGCGGCCTACTGGGAGGGACTGATGGCGGGGCGCAATGGCATTGGTAAGATCACCCACTTTGACCCCTCAGAGCACGCTTGTCGCATTGCTGGGGAGGTGAAAGAGTTTGAACCCAAAGACCATTTCACGCCCAAGGAAGCCAAACGCATGGATCGTTTTGCCCAGTTTGGCATTGTGGCCAGCAAGCAGGCCTTGGCTGATGCGCAGCTAGAAATCACCGATCTCAATGCTGACCAGATTGGTGTGTTGATTGGCACAGGCGTTGGCGGGATCAAGGTGATGGAAGACCAGCAAGAGGTTTACCTCACCAAAGGTCCTGGAAAGGTTAGCGCCTTTACGATCCCCATGATGATTGCCAATATGGCCTCAGGTCTGACTGCCATTCATACCGGTGCGAAGGGACCCAACTCCTGCACCGTAACCGCCTGTGCGGCCGGTTCCCATGCAATCGGCGATGCCTTTCGCCTGATCCAAAATGGCTATGCCCAAGCCATGATTGCGGGCGGTGCAGAAGCGCCGATTACCCCCCTCTCCTTAGCCGGATTTGCCTCCGCCAAAGCCCTCTCTCGGCGCAACGATGATCCGGCTCAGGCCTGTCGCCCCTTTGACTGCGATCGCGACGGCTTTGTGATGGGTGAAGGCTCTGGGATTTTAATCTTAGAGGCCCTAGACCATGCCCAAGCTCGGGATGCTCGCATTTATGCCGAGATCGTCGGCTACGGCACGACTTGTGATGCCCACCATATGACCGCACCGGTTCCCGAAGGGCTCGGGGCGGCCAAGGCGATCGAACTTGCCCTCAAAGATGCCCAGCTCAACGCAGACCAAGTGAGCTATATCAACGCCCACGGTACCAGTACCCCAGCGAATGATTCCACCGAAACGAAGGCCATCAAAAAAGCCTTAGGTAGCCATGCGAGTGATGTTGCCATTAGCTCCACCAAGTCCATGACGGGCCATCTGCTCGGTGGCTCTGGAGGGATTGAGGCCGTCGCAGCGACCAAGGCCATTTGCCACGATCGCGTCCCGCCCACAATCAACCTCCACAACCCTGACCCAGTCTGTGATCTCGACTATGTGCCCCACACCAGTCGCGCCTTGACGGTTGAGGTTGCTCTCTCCAACTCCTTTGGCTTTGGCGGTCACAATGTCACCTTGGCAATGCGGAAGTATGTTCCCTAACACCTATTGCTTCTGCATTCTGGCTCTAGACCCTAAATCCCCCCTATTATCCCCCTTCGTAAGGGGGGCTCTTCCTACGCCAACAGCAAGTCCAAAAGTTGGGCCGCGTCTTGAAACGTGCCGACAATGCGTCGAGTCGGCAACGGAGCCATCCGCATCAGGGTTGGGGTCGCCGTAATTTGATCGGCTTCGGCCAGTTCTGGATTCTTGAGAATATCGACCACCGTGAGGGTATAGGGCCGGCTAAAATGGGTTTCGAGCAGGCGATGGAGTTGTTGCAGATGGGTTTCACTGACCCGATTACTGCCAGAGACAAAGACCCGTAAAACATAGTGGTTGCTGGTATGAGGGGGAGTGGGATTTGCCGTGGCAATCGTGTGGGCAGCCTGCCGAGCTTGCCAATCGACGTAGTTCCAAATCCTGCCGTGGGATTCCCAGAGCGGTGCAAAGGTATCCCGATATTGCTCAATCAGCAGCGGGTCAGCCATTGACCGATGCCAAGGGATTTCTGCCCAGACCTGATTGGGGGTAGCAAACAGGGCATTGAGTAGGGCAGGGTAGCCACGCAACGGCGGATGCAACTCCGCATAGGTGTGAAAACTTCCGGTGCGGGGGTCACACCAGCGGTCAAGCGTCGCGGTGTAGGCCGGCACCAAAAAATGGGGCGGTTCAGGGAGATCCAGCAGCGTTTGCAGCGCACCACAGAGGTGCAAATGCCAACGTCCCTGTTTCTGGGTGTCGATCGCGTAGATCACATCACCACCGGGGGTAAACAGGGCAATCCCCTTGAACTCGGCTGGATAGGGGGTAGGGTGGGGCGCAACCATCACATCCCAAATATTGCTAGGGTACGCTAGATTCGACCCCGCAGCATTTGGGCCATCTCATTGGGCGTGGGCGATTTCTCCAGGGCGGTTTCTTCGGTGATCCGGCCCTCTTCATAGAGGTTGTAGAGGGATTGGTTCATCGTCGTCATCCCGTCATATTCACTGGTTTTCATCAGTTCGAGCATCTCTTCATAGTTGCCCTTGGCGATATATTCCTTCATCGTCTCCGTGTTGATCAGGATGTCATGAAAGGCAGCTCGCTTGCCATCGGTGGTACGACAGAGCCCCTGAGCAATGACTGCCACGAGCGACTCGGCGATCGCAATTTGCATGGCCGGTTGCTCCTCAGCGGAATAGAGGTTCAAGATCCGGTCGATGGTCTTGACGGCACTGTTGGTGTGGAGTGTGCCCATGACCAAGTGTCCGGTTTGGGAGGCTTTAAGGGCAGTATTAACCGTGTTTTTGTCCCGCATCTCCCCCACCAAAATAAGATCCGGATCTTCCCGGAGTGCCGCCTTGAGGGCATTGTCAAAGAGGAGGGTATGGGTGCCCACTTCCCGGTGTTTAATCAAGGACTTGCGGCTCTGGTGGACAAATTCAATCGGGTCTTCGATCGTAATAATGTGCTTGGCGTGCTCTTTGTTGATGTAGTCGATCATCGCCGCCATAGTGGTGGATTTCCCGGAACCCGTGGGCCCGGTCACCAGCACCAGCCCCTTGTGGGCATCGGAGATATCTTTAAAGACTTCGGGCGCTCGTAGCTGGTCCAACGTCAAGATCTTGTTGGGGATCAAGCGCATGACGATCGAGGGGCCAAGCAAGGCATCAAAGACATTGATCCGGATTCGGGAGAAGTCGTACTGGGTGGCGGTGTCGAGTTCTTTGGTGTCTTTGAACTGCTGCATTTCCTGCTCAGTCACCAACTCCTGCATCCAACTCCAAAAGGTCTCGGTGTCTGTCTTGGGGTATTCAAGCGAAACCATTTCGCCGCGATCGCGCACCCGTGGCACTTCGCCGATTCCTAAATGTACATCGGAGTAGCCCTCTTCAAAGGCTTTGCGCAGTACGGCTTCACAACTGGGCTGTCCGGCAGGACGGTTGGTATGTTCTGGGGCGACCTTACCGTTGGGTAATCGCGGTGGCGCACCGGAGCGCTTCGAGCTGGCACTCTGGGTTGGGGGGGCAGGCGGACGACGACCCGGTGGGGGGGCAGGCGGACGGCGAGGCGGAGCAGGGGGGCGTTTGGATTGGGTCATCGTTCAACCGCAACGTGAGGAGAGAATAGGGATTCATCCCATATTACTAAAGAGCCTGGCGATCGGGAGAAGCGAAACGATCGCATTCCTTGAAACACTGAAAATTTCGCTGTTAAACCCGGTTGTCAGGTTTGTGCTAGCCCCCCGACACCTCCCGCTGAGAGGGCTCCCGACGGGCTCCGGCAATATCGGAGCCAGTATTAATGACCCAGTGCAGTAGCACAGCTAAAAAGGTGTATGGGTGTAGGTTGGGTTGAGCCCAGCGAAACCCAACACCGTCAATGTTTTGAGCGATTTATCCCCTTACCCTTTCCCCTTTCCCCTGCTGCCCTGCTCCATTTTTCTCTTCCCCAGCCAATATCCTAGCCTGAGCCAATTTTTTGGTAGCTTTAGAGTAAGAACGTGCAAACACCGCGCAGGGTTTTTGATGGGCATTTCCTCCTCCTCTCCTTATCAACTAAGCCAAAACGGGGAAAACTTAGCTGAGCAACTGATGGCTCAGTCACAAAACTACAAAAAGCTACTCAAGTTTGTTTTGGCCTGGACGGGCAAGGAGCCGCTCCTGACCCAGTTGCTCTTCCGGATGATGCTCGATACCGAAGAGCCGCCGATCGCGGGAGAAGAGGCTCGCTGGGTAGATGAGCTGGTGCGATCGCGTCTGCTTAAAACCTGGGAAAGTGACCCCCAGATGAAGCCGTTGCAGATGCTGCGCGATCGCCTCACCAAAAACCGCGATAAACGCCATAGCCTCAAATTGCTGCGCTGTTATCGCCAAATTCTCACCGACCCGGAAACCTTTGCCGAAAACAGCCCTGAGCAAAATGAACTGCGCCTGCTGGGTCTGCTGGTGCAAAACCGGGGCCGAATCACGGTACATAATCGCATCTATGAGGCGATCTTTGACCGTGACTGGACCAACCGCGCCATTGGCAAACTGGAGCAGACGATCGGCCCCGATGATGAGGAGTTTTTACGCACCTTTGAGCAGTTGGAGCGGCGGCTGTTGGCCTCTCAGAGCGAGATTGTGGCGCAAATTGATGATGGTCGCACCGATGTGGATGTCAATCGGGCCGTGCATGAGGTTTTGCGGGAAGTGACCAACAAGCTGGGGCATCTGGTGGGGGCTGATCGCACCAGTGTCTTTTTGCTCAATGACGAACAGACCGAGTTGTGGTCCCTGGTGGCCGAAGACGCAACGGGCAAGCTGCTCGATATTCGGGTTCGGGTGGGCCAAGGGATCGCCGGGCTGGTAGCCCGCGAGAAGCGGGTGATCCATATTCCCGATAACGTCTACGATGACCCCCGCTCTCGGTTGGTGCAGGAGTCGGATCAAAAGTACAACTATTACACCAAAAATATCCTCGCCTTCCCGATCCTCAACGACAACATGGATCTGGTGGCGGTGGTGCAACTGCTCAATAAGCTGGCCAAGTCGGACGAATCGGACGGCTCCGAAGCGAGTTTTACCCACGGCGATCTGGAGCAACTGGCCAAATGTGTGCTGCCGATTCGCAAGATTCTCGAGACCTGTCAATCCACCTACGAGGCGATCAAGCGAGCCCAGGCCTCCGCTGCCCTGGCTAAGGCGACGCGATCGCTCGATCAGGTCAACCTGGACACCAGCATGATTCTAGAGCGGGTCATGGATGCCGCTAAAGAACTGCTCAACGCCGATCGCTCCACCCTCTGGCTCTACGATGACCAGGTGGGCGATCTCTGGACGCGGCTACCCAGTGACGGCGAAATTCGTTGTCCCATGGGCGTGGGTTTTGCCGGCCAAGTGGCGGCTAGCGGCAAGCTGATGAACATTCCCTTTGACCTCTACGATGACCCCAACGCCGAGAACGCCAAGCGCATTGATGCCCAGACGCGCTATCGCACCTGTAGCCTGCTCTGTATGCCGGTGCTTAGCCCCGATGGCGAGCTGCTGGGCGTAACGCAACTGGTGAACAAGCGCAAGGCGGAGTTTCCGGAGGCCACCTACGACCCCCAGACCTACCCCGATGTGCCCCCGGTGTTTCAGACCAGTTTCGATCGCAACGATCGCCAGTCCATGCAGGTCTTTAACGAGCGGGTCGGGGCGATTTTACAGTTTGCTAAAACCCACGAGACCCTTAAGGCCAGCAGCCCTGCACCGCCGCCCCCAACTGCTGCGCCGGCTGCGCCGCCCCCAGCCCCAGCCCCCCAATCCTTAACCCTGGCGGACTTCTTCCCGGTTTGGCAGCAAGCCCTGAACCTGGAGCAAGACCCAACGCTGGGAACCGAGACCTTTTACGGCGTGCTGACGGGTTTGGCGCTCTCGCTCTGTCGGCAACTCCAGGCGGACTATGCTCAGTTTTTCTTTGTGGATCGGCAAACGCAGGATCTCTGGACGCTAGTGTTTGATCCACGCAGTCAACGGGTTAAGGAGGTGCGGCTACCGATGAATCGGGGGATTGCGGCGAAGTTGCTCGGCGATCGTAGCCCCAAAAAGAGCAACAAGGCGGCGCAAATTCAAGATGCGCTGGTGCGGCTGGGCTTGCGACGCTCTCAAGTGGAGGAGTTGCGCAATGTGCTTTTCTATCCCCTGTTGGATGACCAAAATACACCAATCGGCATTTTGCGCCTGCTCAATAAGCAGCTTGATGAAGCAGGCGGGGGTGATTTTACGGCGGAGGATATTCAACAATTGCGTACGTTGACGCCTCGTCTGGTGGCGATGTTGGCGTTGTTTGAGCAGTTTCATCTACAGCCAACCGTGCGGCAGGCGAGTTGAACGTCAATCCCCCCGGCTACGCCGATCCCCTACCCTACAACAGGAAGCCGCAAGCCTCTATGTATGGGAGTTGCAAATTAATTCAACGGTAGGGGCTGGGTTTCCCAGCCCTACGTCAGTTCAATACACCCTGCAACCCACGGTTCAGAGTCTGGTTTGTCCCCTGTGGGGGCGCGGAAACCGCGCCCCCACAGGAGATCGAGAATTTTCTCTGTTCAGATCTCGTGATGGACATTCCGCAGGTTGACCAAAAAAGCAAGTAAAATCATCAAAAATAGAGATC
>JBCDEB010000115.1:0-23846 GCA_039180005.1 Cyanobacteria bacterium P01_G01_bin.54
ATACCAACGAGTCATGACGGGTTATCACCCCCAACGATGAAAACCCCCTTACCAAGGGGGTCGGCGTAGCCGGGGGGATCTCGCTAGCTTCATTTACTTGGTGCAAGAGTATTAACATTGTCTATTTTCAAAGTAAATCTGGAAAGCAAAGGGAGAGCTTGAGGGCTGAGACTTCGACAAGCTCAGTCCAGGGCTTGTCGTTCGTGTAGCGTCCCCAGCGGGGAGGGCCCGGTCGCTCTGACTTCGACAGTTCGGCAAGCTCACGCACCGCAGGCTCAGTCTTCGCTTTCTGGGTATATACAATCCGGATTTGGTATTAGTCGTCATCTCAGAAATGTCGTTTAGAAGGAAAAGTAAAACACAATGATTAACACCGCAGACATGGATCCAGAAGTGGCCCAATGGGTTGAACTGTTGCAATCTTCAGAGGTGGATGAGCGCCTTGTGGCGGTCAAAACCCTACATCACTTGGGCGATGAAGAGGCGATCGATGCCTTGATTTTGGCCTTGCAAGACGAGAGTGAACTGGTTCAAGAAATTGCCATTACCGCGTTGTGGGAAATGGCTAATCCCGCCGCTGTGGAACCGCTAATGCCCTGTTTAGGTTCACCCCATGAAGCGGTTCGTACCGAAGCCCTGTCTGCTCTCAAAGAGTTGGTGACCACGGATCACTTGATGAAGCTGTTGGATCAGCTCCATCAAGAGAACGCCGAGATGCAGCTCAACGTTTTGATTTTGTTGCGCAAAATCCATGACGCCCAGGCATTGCCTTCGGTGTTACCCTTCTTTGAATCCGAGAACCCGGTACTGCGAGAGGCAGCAGTAACTACATTGCGCTATCTCAATCAGGTGGTGCGCTGTGAACCCGCGTTGAAGCTGGCGGCTGATCCCGTTGAAGCGGTGCGTCGTTCGACCATCTTGACTCTGGGTCATCTGACGGATGAACCCGTGGTGACGTTGCTGTGTCAGGCTCTCGCGGCTGATCCGGACTGGCAGGTGCGTCGGAATGCGGCTCAATCTTTGGATTTAATCGCCAGTTCGGACGCGATCGGTGCTTTGGTGAAAGCGATGGAAGATCCCGAGTGGCAGGTTCGTAAGTTTACGGCCCGTGCTTTGCAGAAGGTCGCGGATCAGCGTGCGATGCCCATCTTAGTCAAGTCTTTGTCCGATGAATATTCCGATGTGCGTCGTGATGCGGCGATCGCCCTCGGGAACCTGGGCAACCCAGATGCTTTATCAGCGCTGCAACAGACCCTAGATGATCCTGATATGGATGTCCGGATCTTCTCCGAGCGTGCGATTCAACAGATCAACCAATCCATACAGGAAGCGAATGCCTGAGCCGTCCTCTCCTCTGGGCAATAGTCCCTTCCAACGACCCCAATACGATGCTGAGCCTGACAATGCGGAGCAAGATCCTCAGGTTGCCGCCCAAACGCAAACCGTGATCAGCTTGCTCAAGACCATTGAAGATCCCGTTCTCCGCAATGACATCGTCAGCTTGGGGATGGTGCGGAACTTGCGGATTGTGGATCACTACATCTACCTGCGCTTGTATGTGGGGTCTCAGCAACAGGCGCTACAGGCTGCCGTAAAGCAAACCCTCACACCATTGGATTGGTGCAAGAAAGTCTATGTCCAACTCTGTACCATTCCTGGCGTTAAGCGCACGATTGCCGTATCCAGCGGCAAGGGTGGTGTGGGTAAGTCCACAACGGCGGTGAACTTGGCGGCGGCGTTAACCGTGACCGGGGCGAAGGTGGGCATCTTGGATGCGGATATTTATGGTCCCAATGTTCCCCAAATGCTGGGATTGGGTCAATCCCCGGTCACGGTGATTGACACGCCGGAGGGTCAGCGCTATCAGCCGCTGGAAGCCCACGGCATTAAGCTGATCTCTGTGGGGTTGCTCACGGCTCATGATCACCCCCTGGCCTGGCGTGGCCCGGTGCTGCATAAGCTGCTCACCCAGTTTTTGCATGAGGTGGATTGGGGAGATCTGGATTACCTCCTGATTGATTTGCCGCCGGGAACGGGGGATGCGCAAATTACGATTGTGCAGGAGAGCCCGATTTGTGGTGCCCTGATTGTAACCACGCCCCAGCAGGTTGCGGTCTCGGACGTACGGCGAAGCATCCATATGTTTCGACGCGTGGGTGTCCCGGTTTTGGGGTTAATCGAGAATATGAGTTATTTGCTCTGTGGCCATTGCGGCGAACCGACGCCGATCTTTGGTAGTGGCGGCGGCAAACTGCTGGAGCAGGATTTGCAGATCCCGCTGCTGGGTCAAGTGCCGATTGACCCACGGATTTGTCAGATGGGTGATCTGGGTCGGCCGTTGCCGATGACGGATCAGCAAGCGCCGATCAGTCAAGTGTTTGAGCAGGTGGCGATGGGTTTGGCGGCAACGTTTAATCCGCAGGGGGTAGCGACGATGGCGCGTGAGGACTGAAATGCTTTTCTAAATTTTTGATGAGGCGGAAGCTCCTTTGCCGGGTTGTTTTCTTAGGATGGGTGCAACTGTTTAGGAGACAGGAGTTTTATGTCGTTGTCTTCCATATCTGCTCTCCGTTTGGAGCGCTTGCTCAAGTTGGATGAGCTGTTGCGATCGCCCACCCGCTGTACTCAAGATTACTTGGCTCAGTCTTTGGAGCGGAGTGAGCGCACGATCCGTGATGATCTGCATTTTCTCAGGGATACTTGGAGAGCGCCACTGGAAAATAACAAGGCCCAGGGCTGGCATTACACCGATGCGGATTGGCGCTTGCCCGTGATTTCCTTGGCCCAGGGGGAACTCTTTGCCCTGACTTTGGGTGCAAGGATGTTGGAGTCTTACGCGGGTTCTGTTTATGAAGTACCGCTACGGTCGGCGATCGAGCAGTTGGCCAAGCGATTGCCTGGAAAAATGGCGGTGAGCTTGCAGCAGCTCTCTGCAGAGCGAGTTCATTTTCGATCGGGGGCCAAGGTCACGCTTGATCCCAAAATCTGGATGCAGTTGATGACGGCTTGTGCTGAGCAACAGCAGGTTTGGCTGCGGTACTACTCCCCAAAGACCAATCAAACATCCGAGCGGACAGTTGATCTCTATGTTTTGGACGTGTATCGGGCGAGTAACCCTTATCTCTGGGGCTATTGCCATCTGCGTAAGGCGATTCGAAATTTCCGAGTGGATCGCATCCAAACGCTCAAGGTGCTGGAGACGCGGTTTGAACCGAACCCGAGTTTTGACCTCAAGCAGGTGCTCAAAGATAGCTTCCAGTATGAGGTGGGGGGTGAGCCCCAGGCGGTGACGATTCGCTTTGATGCCCAGACTGCGCCCTATATTACCGAGCGTCAGTGGCATAGCACCCAGGAGATTGAAACCCACGGCGATGGCTCAATCACGTTGCGCATGACGGTGACGGGGTTGGGGGATGTGAAGCGATGGGTATTTGGATATGGGAAGGGGGCGATCGTGCTGGCTCCGCCGGAGTTGGTGCGGATGGTGCAGGGGGAGACAGAGGCGATGGCACGGCAAAATGAAACAGGAGAGTTTGAATGATGACATCGAATCCTCGTACAATCGGCTGGGTGATATATCACCGATGCCGTAAGGCGTTGAGCACGATAGAGCGTGCGTATGCGGAGGTTTCCCACCTGCATACCATTGATAGCCGTCAGGCGATTTACCTACTGGGTCTTGTCTGATCCATTGCTATGGATAGTGCGCCAGTAGGTGAAGTTATGGATAGAGCGTGGAGTAATAGGATGTAAAACAGCACATTCCCCTTGACAGTCTCATTGTCTCTGGCATATCTTTTTACTATGTGGCGGAGCATAAAAAAAAGCTCCCCGCGAACTTGTTCCGCAAGGAGCCCTTAATTAACTACTAGAATTATGTCAAATAACCTCAGTGAAGGCAAGGGTGTCGAGACCCCTAGCCGTAATTCTTATCAGCTTTCCATCTTTGAGCTGGTTCTACCTTCTACGGATGGATTGACAACTGAAAAGGTATCTCAGCTTCTCGGGCTGCCGATTCCTACGCTACGCAAATGTCGCAAACAGCAATTTTTAGAGCATGGAGCGTTTGTCCTCTTACACAAAGGACGTGATAAGTGGCGACTGATCAAGACTTAGTTTCTACTGAGTTCAATAGTTTAAAGAACTCAAAATTCATCTGCCTTTAAGCCTGATTTCTATTCTGGATTGATGGACTTTTAAATTATCTTTGCCACAGTCCGACTGAATTTGTACGGACTGTGGATTTCTAGAAGATTTTCTGTTCGGTTTTGTGATTTTTACTGCTCAAACATATTGAGTGGTGAGTATTTTGACGTAATAAAACATCATATTAGGGAGTGATTCAGTATTGTGAATAATATTGAAATTCAGTTCTACTTGCGTGGGAGAACCTTACCCGCCGATCATGGTTATGCTCAGTATGCAGCGATTAAAAAGCTGGTACTAGACTGCCAAAATGAGGAATTAAAGCAGAGCGTTTTAGTGGGAGATAAAGATCTATCCCCTGAGATGTTGCTCTGCACTGTACCGGGTGTCCCCAATCGCAAGGGCATGATTTATCTCAACCGCAGTTCACGCCTACGTCTGCGTTGTCCGAACGCTCAAAGGCAGGCTTGGTATCGCCTCTTGCAAAACCAGGTACTGGATATTCAAGGTCATTTGGTGCGCTTGACCCAACCACGACTCGCATTAATCACTCCCCAGGAAAAACTTTCAGCTCGGTTGGTGACATTCAAGCTAGACAAATGGGATCACCATGAAGCGCCCGTGCATTTCTTGAAATCTGCCCAGAAGGCCCTGACCAAGTTGGAGATTCAAGGTGAGCCTTATATCGAGAGCGATCGGGATGGGGATTTAGCGCTCCGTGCAGTCAGGGTCAAAGGTAAACATATTCTGGGTTTTGGTGTTGGCATTGAAGGTTTAAGTGAATCGGATTCTCTCAAGCTCCAAGCCAATGGCTTAGGCGGTCGCAAACACTTTGGTTGTGGCTGGTTCTTCGCACCAGGGGAGGAACAAGATGCAGCCTAAGCTCAAACCCGATCGCCTTTTGGCAAAATCCGTTGAAGGTCGTTGGAAAGGGTCTTACAGTCTAGTGGGACATACTGCGGATGTGGTACGAGCGGTTACGACATTGGTTGATGCAAAGATTTCTGAGCAAGAGACGCTTGGCGATCGCATCCTTCAACAATTCGACCTCCCTTGTGACATCAACTATCTCCGCAACACCGTCAGGCTGGCAGCCTATATCCATGACTGGGGCAAAGCCAATAGCCATTTTCAGGGGGTGGTGCGCCAGGATATGGCCGATGCCGCGCCTCGGCGGAACCCACTCAAGACCCCGCAACTGGTACGCCATGAAATCCTCTCGTTACTCATTGCCTGGGAGTTTCGGGATTGGCTCAAGGCAGCAGACGGGGACTTTATGACTGCATTTGTCGCAGCCGGGGGTCATCACTTGAAGCTCGGCGGTAAAGAGGGCAAAGCGACTGATGAAGTGGGTGAACTGCGACCCTGTGAAGACGATCGCATCACTCTCTATCTTCGTCACCCCGACTTTAAACGGCTCATCCGGTTTGGGAAAAAGCAACTGAATTGCCCCGCCAAGGTGAAACTCGCGGGTAAGCTCAAGCCAACCTGGTGGGCCTCGGAAGTTAAGCAACGGCGAGAATCACTGTTGCGCCAGGGCTTCAGAGATTGGGAGCAAGATAATCCTGTCCTCACTGCGGTGGTGAAAGCCTTATTGGTAGCTGGCGATGCGGTCGGGTCGGCGATTCCGGCAACTAAACTCCGCATCGATCAATGGCTTAAAGAAGCCTTGAGATGTACATTGACCGAGCAAGATTTGGATAAAGTGATTGAGGCTCGCTTGGAGGGTCATAAACTACGGCGCTTCCAAATCAAATTGGGCGATATCACGGAGCGCGTAGGTCTGGCTAGGGCGGGCTGCGGCACAGGCAAAACCGTCGGAGCCTATAACTGGGCCAAACGTCACGCGATTGGTCGCAAGCTCTTCTTCTGTTACCCCACCACCGGAACCAGTACCGAAGGCTTCGTGGATTATGTGCAGAAGGAAATTAAATCTGTACTGCTTCATGGCAGGGCTGAGGTGGACTTAGCCATGAAGCAGACGGGTGAAGAAGCGGAAGTTTTGGTGGACGAAGAGGAATTGCCGAACGAGGTCGATCTTAAGCTCAGTTCCTTCAAAGCTTGGGATAAACCAGCGATCGTTTGTACGATTGATACGGTGTTGGGTTTAACGCAATGTAACCGTCGCCCGATGTATTCGTTTCCTGCAATGGCCAACGCCGCCTTTGTGTTTGATGAGGTGCATTCCTACGACAACGCTTTGTTCGGGGCGTTATTACGGTTTCTCGAAACGGTTAAAGCCCCCATATTGTTGATGTCGGCTTCGTTTTTACCCGCCCAGGTAGATGCGATTAAAGCGGCGGTGGGGAACTTCGAGTCTGTTGAGGGGCATACAGAGCTTGAGAAGGAAAAACGTTATCACTTCCACTATGCCGATGAGGCGAACTGGGATCGCGTTCAGCAGGAACTTGAGGCAGGCGGCAAAGTTTTGTGGGTGTGTAATCAGGTGAGTACGGCGATCGCAGTCTATGAGAAAGCCCAGAAACTCAATTTTGACAGCCAACTTCTGCTTTATCACAGCCGATTTTGCTACGAACACCGTGTTCAGCACCATGAGGCAGTTATCGATGCATTTAAGCCAGAGAATAAAGAACCTGTGCTAGCGATTACCACACAAGTTGCTGAGATGTCGTTGGACTTATCTGCCACACTCTTAATCTCACAAATTGCCGAACCCCCTGCCCTGATTCAGCGCCTCGGACGGCTCAACCGTAAATATTGTGGCCATGCCCTGGATGCTTGGTTTTACCTTGACCCGAAGAAGCAACCTTATAGCCTTGACAAACTCAAGCAAGGGCGAGCCATGATAGACACTTTTCTCGATCAAGCAGTCACACAAGCTGACCTCGCCCAATGGCTGGATCAGCACCCGGATCTGGACTTCAACCCTAAGAAACAATCCGTTTGGCTCGACGGGGCATGGCGCACCTACCCAACTGCCCTGCGAGAGAGCGGTGTAACCGTCACCTGCTTGTTGGAGCAATACAAGGAAGTGTGGAGCAAGCGCCCTCGCAACCAACTCAATCTCCATACCGTGCCGCTGGTTGTAGACAACTGGCGGGCCGCCAACTGGGAGCGTCATAAACATTTCCCCATTGCTCCAATGGAACATTTTGAATATGACCCCGAAAAAGGTGCTTTCCCATCAACATCAAACAGTTAAAAGGAGGTGATGTCCAATGCCTAAACGTACTCTGCGGTTGTTTAATTCGGATACACTCATACCTCATCGTGCTGGAATTGCCGGATTAGCGTTAGCGTTATCAGTTCTTAATCGAGAAGATGCGCCTCTAGATTGGAATCCTGAGTTCCCAGATAACACCGTGACACTAACCTGGGAAAGGAGCGATCGCGCAGCGGTCGAATGGCTAATGCAGCAGACCTATCAAGTGCAAGATGGATATTTGAATGTACCTGCCCTTAATCTGCTAGATGCTCAATCGTCCTACACTTTCACTCAAGGCGTTACGTCAACCCTGCTTCAACACAGCAAACAGCGAAAGCTAGATGCGGCGGTGTCTCGAAACTTCACGATCGAAGCGGGGCAACCAGAGATTAAACTCAGCTATCGCCCTCTGCTGGAGTGCTACTACACCCGACCCCCAAAGGAAGCCTTTAACAGCAGGGGAATGTTTCGGAGGGCGATCGCTCTCAAGGGCCACCACCTACCCGGTTTGGTGGAATGCTTTGTCAATGGTGCGTACCAAGAAACCCCGGAAGGATTTCTGGCGCTGCTGTTTTTGCCCCTGGCTTGTGGTTACTACAATCTACCGAGTTATCGCTCTGCCCTAGTGATTCCAGAAGTGAAAAACCTGACCGAATGGGTCAAGTACCGCAAGCAACTGAAGGGTCGTACCTATAGCGAGTTTCGCGCCACGGGCGCAGGCGAGTCAGGGCTGCGATTCTTGTTGAGTAGTCGGGCGGCTGAAGACAGCCGACTCTTTAATGTGGACTACTGTGAGGTCTATCAACTGGGTTCACAGGTCTGGGATGCCAATCAGTCGTATCTCAAGCAGGCAGTGTATCGCATTCATGCTGACGAACGAATGCTGGCAATTTACGATTCTGCTCAGAATATTTTCCGTACTCAAGTTCGCCAGAACGATAAGGGAGAAACTTGGCTGGCACTCTCAAAAGTATTGCCCTGGATCGCAGATAATTTAATTTCTAAACGACCATGGTATAACGGATTTTTTGAGTTTTTTAAAGCCAATGAAATGTATGAACGCAAAGGATTAACCAAAATGACAGAACATCTCACTGATGCCGAAACGTTACTGTTTAACTCTGTACAAGGCGCATTCCGAGTCTTTCTCAGTGGTCAGATTAAACAGGCCACTAAACAAGGGCGAAACTTAGACTATCCCCAAGTGACCGATAAAGTGGTCTACCGCTTACAACGCCCTAGCACCCAACAGGAGTTTGCTACAGCATTGGTCGATTTCTTGAGTCAACACCGCAGTAAAGCGGCACAAGGGGCAGGGCTAGCAATTTATGGTTGGCTCCACAGTGACCAGAACTGGCGTAAAGCTCGAGATTTAGCGTTGCTGGCGATCGCCACCTACCAAGGCAAAAAAGACGAAGCCACTATGGAATCCGAACAGGAAATCGACGAATCAGAATTTGACGACTAAACTTTGCAATCAATTATCTTTGAACTATTGGAGAAAAACATCATGTCTCAACATTTATTTGCCACCATCGTCACCCCTACTGCTGTCGCTGCCAACAACCGGGGCGAAGGCGACGGCAGCACCCTTTCTACCTTGCAAAAAATCACCCGTGGCTATGACCAATACACCACGGTGAGTGCTGAAGCAATTCGCTGGGCCTTGCGGGACTATTTTCAACAGCATATCCCCGATGAAGTGAATCGCACCTTTGACCCGGATGCTGACAAATATAATTTTAAAGATGAGCGGTGTAGCGCCGAACAGTTTATTGATGATGATCTGTTCGGCTACATGGATGCCAAGAAAGATAAATCGAATAAAAATGCTACCGTCAAGCGGCGGGGAGCCGTGGAAGTGAGCCGGGCGATTAGTCTTGATCCGTTTTGGGGGGATACGGCTTTTGGCTCCAAAGGGGGGGAGAAAAATAAAACCTCGATTCACCAAACTGAAGTGCATTGCACTGCGTATCAATACACTGTGGCCGTGACGCCGGAGCATCTCAAGAAGCGCGATCGCGCCCTGCAACTCCTCGATGCTTTAGTCGGAATTCGCCATGTGGGTGGCAACCATTCCCGCTTTTTATATGAGTTTCGCCCTGAGTCGATTGTGCTGCGTGTAACCGAAGATCCGAGCCCTTGGATTATGAACTGTTTCGAGCGAGTAGGTAACAGCGTTGGCTGTGGTGAACTAGAGCGGATAATCAAGGCGGGGGATGTGGCTGCTAGTGAAATCATTATTGGCGGCAAGATTGCCAACACTCCCTATGGTAAAAATATCAAGGACTTAGGAGTACAAGTTTTTGAGGGAGTCAAAGCAGCCAAAGAGGCAGCCAAAGCTAAATTGAATGGTGTGGAGGTCAGCGCATGACCCCTATTTTGTATCTCGACTGTCCCTGTACGAGTTTCCCCCGTAGTTTTGCACGGGACTACAAGGAGACCTATCGCTACCCGCCGCCCTCAACGCTTTATGGATTCTTACTTTCGTTGGTAGGTGAGGAAGATTTGATGGCACATTTGGGGGTGAAGCTGGCGATCGGCATCATCGGGGAAGATGCTCCAATTTCCCGGATTGTGCGCAAACAGCGCCACCATAAGTTTAGTAAGCAGCATTTGGGTGAATATGGCAGTGCTAAATTCTCGAAGCCCAATTTGCAGGAGTTGCTGACGGATTTGAAGGTGGTATTGAAACTGGATTCAAGCGAAGAGAATCGAGAGATGACGCTAGAAGATCGGGTGGCGATCGCCCTCTCAAGCCCAGAGCAACTCTCTCGGTTTGGCGGCTTGAGCCTGGGGGAATCCTGGGCGATGGTGAATGGGATTCGGACTTACCGACCGGAAGATGGGGCAGTACGCTGGCTCAAACCTGACTCTCACGGTTTAATTGCCCTGCCGAAATGGATCGATCGCACGACGACCCGAGGCACATTTGAGCGGTTTACCTTGACCGATTCAGATGAACGAGATGAGTCGTTTTGGGTAAAAATCGAAGTCCCTGAAGTTGCCCAGAAAAGTCAATCCAAGCGAAAGAAATGATCATCATAGTGTAGAATCTGTTATCTCTAATAACCGCCGTAAGGCTGCATTGACTGCGGCAGAGTTCGGGAAAGCGGCAGCAAGGTCTGGGTCAAGAATAATGACGTTACTTGATGCTTGATAAGCCGAATGATATTTCCCGCGAACGCCTTGGGAAAAGTCATATTCGGTTTGAATCTCATCATCTCCGGACTGTAATTGATTATTCAGATTCATATTGTCTTTTCTCCTGGCGGGTCGCAAGTCTGGCGCTAATGATTCGAATTCGACGTTCTCGTTCTGTATGTACAGCGACAACAAGCCGTTGCTGTACTGTCATACCCATTGTAATAAAGCGCCGCTCTCCAAAAGAGTGGGCTGGATCTTCAATAGTCAGCGCCAAAGGATCACCGAAGACGGTAACTGCTTCTTCAAATGATACGCCATGTTTTTTGAGGTTGGTAGCGGCTTTGTTGGCGTTAAATTCAAATTGCATTACGTTAATACCCGGAAGCTCTGTTGCCGGATCGCTTTTTTAGAGTGGGGATGCACTGAATGTTTAACCCACAGCAATGTACGCGATCCAAGATTATCCCAACACCATCAAAGTCTCCGCTCTCCATGCCCTGGCCTATTGCCCACGGCTCTTTTACTTCGAAGAAGTGGAAGAACTCTATGTGCAGAATGCCGCTGTCTTTGCCGGACGGCGGCTTCATGCGGAGCTAGAGCGCAACGAAGAGGAGGAATGGGAAGATTTGTTCCTCGAAAGTGGCAGCCTGGGGCTACGGGGCAGGGTGGATGCCCTACGCAGCCGCGACGGGCAACTCATCCCCTACGAGCATAAGCGGGGTCGCTGCTGGCGGGATGACCAAAAGCAACCCCAAGCCTGGGAGAGCGATCGCCTCCAACTCTTGGCCTATTGCACTTTGATTGAATCGACGCTGGGGATTCGGGTGCAGGAGGGACGCATCCGTTACCATGCCGACAATGTGGTGGTGCATGTGCCCTTTGATGCGGCAGGGGAGGCGGCGGTTCAAGCGGCAATTACCCGCGCCTTTGAACTCCGTGCCCAACGGCAGCGCCCCCCAGTGACGGTGGACGCCAATCGCTGTACCCGTTGTTCGCTCGCGCCCGTTTGTCTACCAGAAGAGGCCCGACTCTCCCACAATGCCCGCTTGCCGGTGCGCCTGTTTCCCAATGATACGGATCAACAGGTGGTGCATATTCTCGAACCCGGTACACGGGTGGGTCGCACAGGGGAGCAGCTTAAGATTACCCGGCGAGACCAGCCCGTTGAGCGGGTTCCCATTGCCCAGGTGCATCAGGTGGTGTTGCATAGTTTCTCGCAGATCAGCACCCAAGCGATTCACCTATGCCAGCACCATGATGTGGGGATTCATTGGCTCTCGGGGGGTGGTCGCTATGTGGGCAGCTTGGATATGCGCCAGGGCTCGGTGCAGCGGCGGATTTGGCAATATCAGCAATTGGCAGATCCGGGGCAATGTCTTACGTTGGCGCGGCTGCTGGTGGCTTGTCGAGGGCAGAGTCAGCGGCAGTTTTTGCTGCGCTCGCGGCGTCAGCAGGCGGTGGTTACGGCGGATTTACCGGCGGCGATCCGGCAGATGCAGGCGGTGTTGAAGACGGTGCCGCAGGCGGATTCGCTGGAGAGTCTGCTGGGGCTAGAGGGGCAGTTGGCGGCGCTGTATTTCGGCGTGTTTGGCCAGCTTCTAAAACCGGGCATACCACCAGAGCTGGGGTTTAGCCACCGCAATCGGCGGCCACCCCGCGATCGCGTGAATGCGTTGCTCGGTTTTGGTTATGCGCTGCTGCTGACGGATGTGATGAATGCGATCCTTACGGTGGGGTTGGAGCCGGCGTTGGGGTTTTATCATCAGCCGCGATCGCAGGCGGCTCCCTTGGCGCTGGATATGATGGAGATTTTCCGGGTGCCGTTGGTGGATATGCCAGTGGTAGCGTCGATTAATCGGGGTCAATGGGATGTGGAAACGGATTTTGCGGTGACGCCCCACAAGGTCTGGCTGAGTGAGGCGGGACGGCGGAAGTTTATTGGCCTGTATGAGCAGCGCAAGGGGCAGCAGTGGAAGCATCCGGTGACGAAGTATTCGCTCACCTATCGGCGGTTGTTGGAGTTGGAGGTGCGGCTGTTGGAGAAGCAGTGGCTTGGGGAGGGGGAGGTGTTTGGTCGCCTAGTGCTGCGGTAGTCATGGCGGAACTCCATCATTGGTATTTGATCTTCTACGATATCCGCTGTCCGAAGCGCTGGCGACGGGCCTATAAGCTCTTGGAGAGTTATGGCGATCGCGTTCAATATTCGGTGTTTCGGTGCTGGCTGACGCAGCGGCGGCGGGAGAAGTTGCGCTGGCAACTAGAGAAAATCTTGAAGGCGGAGGATGATCTGTTGTTGATTCGGCTCTCGGCGCAATGTGTGCGGGGGCTGGCGGACTATAACCGGGCGGATGCTTGGCCGGAGCCGCCGGGATCGTTTCGGGTGCTTTAGGCAATTGGGCAAACGGGGATCTGAGGATGTGGGATTGAATCGCGCTTCTGAAGGGGTCTGGATTGCTGATATGGCTTGGGCTGGATGGCGTTGTGTGCTGCTTGGAGGTTCTTGATTATTTCGCGATGCCTTGGTTTCTCTATAATTGAGCTGTGTTCACCATGGAGTTGTTCTGATGGGATGTCTCCAATTTCGGTTGGGCATTGAGTACCTTGAAAATTGCCTCCACAGGGCATATATATCAAGGGTTTCGGGGCTCGCCGCGATCGACCACTGATGCCGTTGAGGCGTTGAGCACAAACTCCTCTGAGCCATGCCCCCGCGTCACTCGAGCGATCGACCACTGATGCCGTTGAGGCGTTGAGCACTTTAGCTTTAAGCAGAAGATATCCTCGTGTTCGTTTAGCGATCGACCACTGATGCCGTTGAGGCGTTGAGCACGTAACATCAAGATGAGAGAAGGGAGCAAACCTCACGCGATCGACCACTGATGCCGTTGAGGCGTTGAGCACGGTCGAGTGTCGAGGTCTCAGAAGATGGGAACTCGTGCGATCGACCACTGATGCCGTTGAGGCGTTGAGCACTATGACATCGACAACGCAGACACTTCGGTTCTGCCTCGCGATCGACCACTGATGCCGTTGAGGCGTTGAGCACATAATATCAAGATGAGAGAAGGGAGCACATCACCCCGCGATCGACCACTGATGCCGTTGAGGCGTTGAGCACTTGCTTCAGCAACCCTCGCCTCACGATCGAGGGAGAGCGATCGACCACTGATGCCGTTGAGGCGTTGAGCACAGTATTGGCTTTTCCGTAATTCCTTGCCTCAAGTGCGATCGACCACTGATGCCGTTGAGGCGTTGAGCACGAGAAGATAAGCCTAAAGGAGATCCCGAGCTATTTTGGCGATCGACCACTGATGCCGTTGAGGCGTTGAGCACTTATATTTCAATGATTTAGAAGAATTAGCCTAAGCCGCGATCGACCACTGATGCCGTTGAGGCGTTGAGCACGTATATATCCATTGCAAGCTGATAGATTCTAATGGCAAGCGATCGACCACTGATGCCGTTGAGGCGTTGAGCACGAGTTGGGCAGGAAGAGCTGGCTGGGAAGCACTCTAGCGATCGACCACTGATGCCGTTGAGGCGTTGAGCACAAATTACTATTGCGGAGCCAAAAGGAAGTGTTAATCCGCGATCGACCACTGATGCCGTTGAGGCGTTGAGCACATCCGGGGATTGATAACTGCGAAACCGCTCTAGAGCAGCGATCGACCACTGATGCCGTTGAGGCGTTGAGCACTTGTGGGTTCTCGGGGGAACCGGACGGGTTGGATGTGCGATCGACCACTGATGCCGTTGAGGCGTTGAGCACTATTCCCGAGGGGCGATCGCACACCGCGATCGCCTATGCGATCGACCACTGATGCCGTTGAGGCGTTGAGCACCCAAAGCACAACGATCCCAGCCGCCAGTTAAGCAAGCGATCGACCACTGATGCCGTTGAGGCGTTGAGCACGATACAAGCTCCACCTACCAGAGCTTGGAAGACTTGCGATCGACCACTGATGCCGTTGAGGCGTTGAGCACGCAGAACGGAGCCGATTGCCGTAGGTGAAGACAAACGCGATCGACCACTGATGCCGTTGAGGCGTTGAGCACCCACATTCAGCCCCCTAAGCGACAACATTCTGGAGGCGATCGACCACTGATGCCGTTGAGGCGTTGAGCACTACACCCTCAATCGTTAAAACGATCCGTTTCCGCTGCGATCGACCACTGATGCCGTTGAGGCGTTGAGCACAAGGCGCTGCGAACACTATCCGGCGATTATCGTTTGCGATCGACCACTGATGCCGTTGAGGCGTTGAGCACAAAGTGGAGATCTTCGAGTCGTTGCTGCTGAAAGTCGCGATCGACCACTGATGCCGTTGAGGCGTTGAGCACAGCAAGCTGATTCCAGAACCAACCAGACTGTCCCTGTGGCGATCGACCACTGATGCCGTTGAGGCGTTGAGCACTCATTGACACTCAACCCTTCGCTCTTACAGGTTGCCGCGATCGACCACTGATGCCGTTGAGGCGTTGAGCACAGACTGATGCATCACCTCCCACATCGCCTTGATCTGGGCGATCGACCACTGATGCCGTTGAGGCGTTGAGCACTATGTTCCAGCCCGAAGTAATGGTTGCCCATTACTCGCGATCGACCACTGATGCCGTTTAGGCGTTGAGCACTGCTCAGGGACGCCCCAATCGAGAATGCAGCGGCGCGATCGACCACTGATGCCGTTTAGGCGTTGAGCACCGATAAAAGATGCCGAGCCACTTCAGACGCATCTGGAGCGATCGACCACTGATGCCGTTTAGGCGTTGAGCACCGCTCTCAGTTGTTGGCGGTACAGCTAGCACTTTAGGAGCGATCGACCACTGATGCCGTTGAGGCGTTGAGCACGTTTTGTGCCCGTAGTCTACGCCTGCTTGGTTGCTGCGATCGACCACTGATGCCGTTTAGGCGTTGAGCACTACAACAACACCAAGCACAGCGGTGAATATCTCGAGCGATCGACCACTGATGCCGTTTAGGCGTTGAGCACCACAACCCTACCTCTCTCTCTAGCCGAACGAACTCGCGATCGACCACTGATGCCGTTTAGGCGTTGAGCACCTGGCCCGAACTTCAGGAGTCAGCGATCGCCCCCGAGCGATCGACCACTGATGCCGTTTAGGCGTTGAGCACGTCTGTACAGGGTTGGGTTGGTACGGCGTACAGTCGCGATCGACCACTGATGCTGTTGAGGCGTTGAGCACGGGATAGTGCCCGTACCAGTCTTTCTGCATGAGGTCTGCGATCGACCACTGATGCCGTTGAGGCGTTGAGCACCGCTCAGTATCTCGGTCTACCCCACTGTGCTTTCGCGATCGACCACTGATGCCGTTGAGGCGTTGAGCACTAAGCACTGCCGATTCTATCGGTCGAGAGAATCTCGCGATCGACCACTGATGCCGTTGAGGCGTTGAGCACATGATGTTTGGTTGCTGTGTTCCTGATGGTTGCTTGCGATCGACCACTGATGCCGTTGAGGCGTTGAGCACTGGAACTGGCGCGACTCTATGGACGACTACAAGAGGGCGATCGACCACTGATGCCGTTTAGGCGTTGAGCACGGGCTGGGAATTGCCGGGACTGGCCACTGGGGTGTGGCGATCGACCACTGATGCCGTTGAGGCGTTGAGCACCGGACAGAAGTTCACGAACGCGAACGGGTTGTCCGCGAGCGATCGACCACTGATGCCGTTTAGGCGTTGAGCACTAGGTATTTCCGCCCCTCCCGCTCCGCCGTGATAATCGCGATCGACCACTGATGCCGTTGAGGCGTTGAGCACGGAATGCTCGTACTCAGACCCGGTGATTTGCGCCGCGATCGACCACTGATGCCGTTTAGGCGTTGAGCACCGATGACCCAAGGCTTGCAGCGCTCCGACCTGATCATGCGATCGACCACTGATGCCGTTGAGGCGTTGAGCACGCTCGTAATCTGCGCTTTGGCATTGAAATGTATGCGCGAGCGACCAAAGATGCCGTTAAGGCGTTGAGCACCTGGAACACATCAAATCGGCGGGTGACTATATCGGGCGCTAGACCAAAGATGCCGTTGAGGCGTTGAGCACTGGTGGGGCATTTACTACGGGTTTGCAGTTGCTGAGCCGCGAGCGACCAAAGATGCCGTTTAGGCGTTGAGCACTAGCAAGTTGCTTGAATAGTTTTACTATCTCCCCCTGCGAGCGACCAAAGATGCCGTTGAGGCGTTGAGCACTAGCAAGTTGCTTGAATAGTTTTACTATCTCCCCCTGCGCTCGACCACTGATGCCGTTGAGGCGTTGAGCACTAGGCATCCATCTGCTCGATGAAGGCTTGGTAATTTGCGCTAAGCCACAGATGCCGTTGAGGCGTTGAGCACAAATTCAATCAGGTCGAGATTGTGCCTGGAGTTTCTGCGAGCGACCAAAGATGCCGTTGAGGCGTTGAGCACAAGCGAAGTGGGTCTTCTGTCGTTGCCCTCTCGGGCGCGCTCGACCAAAGATGCCGTTGAGGCGTTGAGCACGATTGAGCCTGATTATGCATAGTTTGAAGAAGCTGCGCGAGCGACCAAAGATGCCGTTGAGGCGTTGAGCACCCTTGCGCCAGACCATCCAGCCAACGGTTACGGAAGCGAGCGACCAAAGATGCCGTTGAGGCATTGAGCACACCCAAGAGCCTGCCAACGGAGCTGCCGCAACCCTCGCGAGCGACCAAAGATGCCGTTGAGGCGTTGAGCACAGGGCGATCTCTTGAGTCGTGGAGATCAGCAATTTGCGAGCGACCAAAGATGCCGTTGAGGCGTTGAGCACGATTGAGCCTGATTATGAATGCTGACTTAGAGAAGCGCACTCGACCAAAGATGCCATTGAGGCGTTGAGCACCCCTTAAGAAGAGTCACCATAACCCGATCGCCAGACAGTAAACTAAGACAAAAGTTCTTGCCCACTCTTCCGCGATGACTCAGTGGTTCAACACCGCCGGCCCCTGCCGAGCCGATATTCACTACATGCTCCCCCCCACCGAGCGACTACCAGGAGTCAAAAAACTCATTGCACAACAGGGCTACTTCGTCATCCACGCCCCCCGCCAGATCGGCAAAAGCACCGCCATGATCGCCCTCGGGCACGAACTCACCGCCAGCGGTGAATACACCGCCATCATGGTCTCTGCCGAAGTGGGAGCCGCTTTCCCCAGAGATATTGGCAAAGCCGAGCGAGCCATCTTAAGTTCTTGGCGGGGGGCTTGTGAAGCTTGGCTCCCCGAAGATCTCCAGCCGCCTGAATGGCCCAAAACTGATGATGGTAGACAAATCGGTGCAGCCTTAAACCGCTGGGCACAAACTTCGCCCCGTCCATTGGTTGTTTTTATCGATGAAATCGATGCGCTGCAAGATGACGTACTGGTTGGCATATTGCGCCAACTTCGTGATGGTTATGTCAAACGTCCCTATGGCTTCCCGCACTCCCTAGCGCTGATCGGCTTACGGGATGTCCGCGACTACAAAGTCGCCTCCGGCGGCAGCAGCCGACTCGGTACCGCCAGCCCCTTCAATATCAAAGTTGAATCCCTCACACTTCGCAACTTCACTGCCCCAGAAGTTGCTCAGCTTTACCAGCAACATACCGATGCAACGGGTCAAATCTTTGACCCCGAAGTTTTAGAGGAAGCTTACGAACTAAGCCAAGGGCAGCCCTGGCTCGTGAACGCCCTGGCTCGGGAAATGACCCAAAAGCTGGTGGAGGATGTCAGTCAACCCATTACCCTGTCGCACCTCAAGCAAGCCAAAGAAAACCTGATTCAACGCAACGATACCCATCTCGATAGCCTGACCGAACGTCTGCGTGAACCCCGCATCCGCGCCATCATCGAGCCCATGCTCGCCGGTCAACCTTTAGGCGATATTCCCCGCGACGATCGCGAATTTGCCATTGATCTCGGTCTGCTCCGTCGTCACCCTGCTGGGGGGTTGGTGATTGCCAACCCAATCTATCGAGAAGTCCTGCCCCGGATGTTGGCCAGCGGTCCCCAAGACAGTCTGCCCCTGATTGCCCCCACCTGGCTCGATGACCAGGGCCAGCTGATTCCCGATGCGCTGCTTGACGCCTTCCTCAAATTCTGGCGACAGCATGGACAGCCGCTGCTGGGCAGTGCCCCTTACCACGAGATCGCCCCCCATCTGGTGATGATGGCGTTCCTCCATCGCGTCGTCAATGGCGGCGGCACGCTAAACCGGGAATATGCGATTGGGACAGACCGAATGGATTTGTGTCTGGAATATGGGGCGGTGACCATTGGTATTGAACTCAAAGTCTGGCGCGATGGCCGACCCGACCCGCTCAAGGCGGGTTTGGAACAGTTGGATGGCTATCTCGCGGGGTTGAACGTAGATTGGGGCTGGCTGGTGATCTTCGATCGCCGCGCTGGATTACCCGATATCTGCGATCGCACCACAACAGCAGCGGCAGTAACCGAGAATGAACGGCAGATTACCGTGATTCGGGGTTAAACCTCGTCTACTTTGAAACCCAGTGTTTTTCTGTAGGGGTAGCGCCCTCGTCACTGGTGTGAACTTAAGCACAAAACCCCCTGCATAAAAGGGCTTCAGGGTTGAAGAACACCCGACCCACCCCGGTCAGCGCGACGCGCGACCGCCCCTCCCGAGAGGGGATGTTCTGCTTTGAAATCTCCTCCTGGGAGGAGTACCCCGGAGGGAGGAGGTGGGTCGACCCACTCAAACTCCCACCAGGAGCTGAATACAGCGTTAAGTTCACACCAGTGCACCCCCGTGCCTACCCCAGCAGGGTTTAGGGCAACCACGGGGGGATTGCCCCTATAGTAGGAAACTACAGGTTTCAATCTGGTCTTGGTTTAGCGGTTCGGGCGAACAGATGCGTTAAACCAACCTGAGTTTCGGTTAAGCAGACATCGCGAAAGATGGTAGAAACTCAGCAGAATCAACAATACTGGCTCCGATATTGCCGGAGTCTGAGGGGGCAATTTCCCCCTCAGCGGGAGGTGTCGGGGGGCTGGACCCCTGACAACCGGGTTTGGCAACGAGATTTCAAGGCTTTGAGGAATACGATCGCTGCGCTTAAACAGAACTCAGGTTAAACCACGACAAAAATATCAGGCTGAGCCAGCAGGGTCTCCGTATTCACGCCCCTCAGCTCAGCAAGCAGTTCGTTGCCCTCGATCGCCCGGATATGGGTGGATGCGCCCATCTGGATAATATCCAGTTGCTCCACACGTAGACCATTGGCCAGACCGAGTTGGTCTTCTCGCACGTTGAAGCCCCTGAACAAATCCGTACCCTCCCCGAGAGCCAAGGTGTAGATGTCTGCACCCGCTTGACCGACGAGGGTGTCATTGCCTAAACCGCCCTGGAGCAGATCATCGCCCGCATTGCCCTGGAGGAAGTCATCACCAGCACCCCCATGGAGCCTGTCGTTGTCATCTCCGCCGAAGAGACGGTCATTGTCGGTACCGCCATCGAGAAGATCATCCCCTTGATCCCCCCGCAATAAGTCTTTGCCCTGCTCACCATAGAGGTGGTCATTCCCCTTAGACCCCCGTAGGCGATCGTTGCCATCGCCCCCCAGCAAGACATCAAATCCGTCATCCCCTTTGAGGTTGTCATTGCCTGCACCCCCCTCTAGGCGATCATCGCCAGCCCTGCCCAAGAGCACATCTCGCCCCCCCTGTCCTTGCAAGATGTCATTTTGCTCACTGCCCCGCAGGGTATCATTGCCCTCACTGCCGACGATCAGATTTTGCGGCCCATTCGCTTGAAACTCGCCAGTAACGACATCAAAGACGCCGTCCGTAAACTGGAGCGTTTCAATATTGCTCACTTCAGCCACCAGGCTGCCATTGGTGAGACGCAGTTGATTAACGAGGGGATCAAAATCAAAAGTTGACCATGCCCCGGCAATCTCAACGATGTCGATGCCGCTGCCGCCATCAATGGTGTCGCTGCCCTGCTCCAGATCAACGGCGCGAATCAGAAAACGGTCATTGCCTTCATCGCCGAACAGCCGATCGCTGCCGAGCGAACCGATCAGCAGATCATCGCCTGCTAAACCATGAATTTGATCATCTCCACGCGCGCCATCGATGCGATCGCCCAGCAAACTTCCCGTCAACACATCATCTAGAGCAGTAGCGCGAAACTCTTTCGCCCCATCCGGGTCAATGGCCGCCAGCGCCCCCCACACATAGGCATTGGTGGTGAGGGTTTGATGAACCGTATATTCCGCCGTGGGAATATGGTAGTCATAGCCCTGGTAGCCCTCACTTAAGGGTGCGGTGTAGCGATCGAACACCAAGTCATCGGCCGGTTGCAAGACCTGATAATCCGACCAATGCAAACCGTACCGCTGCACCTCGTACAAGCCATAGATACCAATGCCGTCGGGGGCGGCATCCCCCAGAGCTTCGGCGTCCAGGCTGGTCACTGCGAGGGGGTTGCGCCAGCCCAAACCCGTGGTGTAGGTCATATTATCGGGATTGGCCCCCAAGCCAAACTGGGTATCGGCAATCATCTGTTGCAGATAGCGCGGATCTTGGGTGAGGTGATAGGCACGAACCAAATGCTCGGATTCCAGCGGGCTGGCGGGCCCACTGCCGTAACCCACCGCTGCCCAAGGGTCGATCAAGCTGCCAAAGGCCCCCCGCTCCGCAAACCGTTCGATGAATGCGGGTCGTTTCAAGAGCAGTTCAGCGGCTTGCTGATCCAAATCCGCATCCGTCAATGTCGCGTCGAGACGGCTATAGACAAAGGCAGCATCGAGCTGTTTCTGGTCCCAGCGGTTGGGCTCATCGACATCCGCACGGAGGTGAGTGGTTTGCACAAATAGCTCATGCCATTGATGGTCGGTGGTCAGGCGATATAGCTCGATCGCGGCCAGGTTGCGGGCATTATTAATCGCCACATCCCCAAGTTCGGCGCTCGTGGCATTGGCCTCAGCCCAATCGATGGCCCGCAGAGCCGTTGCTTGATATTCGGCCGCCAGGGTGGCATCAAATTCTGCCACGATCGCCGCCGCACGGGCCGCCAAGCCCGCATAGGTGTAGGAACTCCAGGCGTCGGGCGCAAAGACCCCTAAATCTATTGAGAGATCCCAACCCCCTTCATATTGCTGGGCCGGTGTAATCGTTTCGATCGCCCCCCTGACCCCGCCATCGGATAGTTGCAACCGCTTCATCCAATCCAACCCCCAGAGGGCTTCATTAACCACATCGGGGAGGCGATCGCTGTTTTCCGGCAGACTCAGGGTGAGATTGTTGTGGAACTCGGGGTTGAGTTCGTAGAGCTCCAGCAATTGGCGGATCGCCTCGGTATGTTTGCCGCGCCGATCAAAGTCGGCGGCATCATGCCACCCGCCCCAGGCTTCCGGCACGAGTTCATCGGTCACGGTGGCTTGGAGCGTGGTGTAGGCGGACGGGAGACCGTTTTGATAGAGATTGGTGTCCGTGTACTTGGCCGTGGACTGATAAACACGGCTGCCATCCTCGGGATGGAGCGTGCGCGGGCGATCCCAACCGCCATATTCAGCCTGGAGTTCAATGCCGCTGCGCAGGTTATAAAACCCTTTCATGCTGTGTTGAAAGGTCTCCGTCCAGACCGTTTCGCCAATCTCAAACGCAGCAGACGAGCCTAAACCTTCCACCACCAGACGAAAGCGACCGGCCTGGTCAAAGCCGCTAAAATCCGCTTTCATCACATCGGTGCGGTTAAAGTTGCGGGCAAAGTTACTGGGTTCACTGGCCGCTTTCGCCAGTTCCAACTGACCGCTGTAAACCGTGGCGTTAGTGGCATCATCCACCAGGTGAAACGTCGTGCCCACTGGATAATCTGCTGTACCCCAGCGATCGCCCCCATTAGCTGGGGCTTGGAAATTTTCCCCCAGCCAGAAGGAGACAAATCCGGCTTTATAGGTGTCATCCGGGCGAAAACCGGTATGGGTCACATGCACCGCTTCGCTGCGGGTGGTGGTTTCGCTGAGGCGAGCGTCGGTGGTAAAAGAATCTCCTTGGTGATTGAGGATCAGCGTGTAATCTCCATCGGCGATCGCGCCATTAAGCTCAAAGTTGAGGGTATGGGCGATTTGCAGCTCTTCTTGCCCATTGCCCAATTCGGCTGTGTTAATGACCTTATCTTTGCGAAAGATATTGATGATTTCTAGCGCTTGACCGTTGGCATCCAGAAGGGTGTAATTCGAGCGTTGGTCGGCTGGGGCTTCCTGTTGATTGGTGACAAATTCGGTGAAAAAGCCCTCTAAGGGTGAAGCGGTGTAGGTGTCATAGGTAAACAGCGTGGCTTGATCTTGACCCACCAGTTCACCGATTAACCTGTCATTTCGGTAGACTTTGTCACCAATAATGTTGTCGCCCGCTTGGGCAATGTAGTCGGACTGGGAGCCAGGGTTGACCTTGCCCAATTCAAGGCGCACAGATAAAACGTTGTGATCAACACGGGAGATCTCAATGGATTGAATTTCATTGTTTGCTAGCTCAGGCATAATCTTTAATTGTCCTTTACTCTGATTGGATGTTTGAACACGTCCACGTCGTTACAGCAAATATCACCACAAGAGATGCTGAGATCATGGCGCAGGTGAGAGGCGATCGAGATGGGCGAATTCTACTAGATTTGTTTGGAAAAATAGGCGAATTCTACTATTTTTTGTTGACTTGAATCCGAGTAAATGGTTTACAAAATCCTAATGGCAGACACTGCATTTCTAGTATGTCTTGAGTCGATTAATTCGTCTCTTCACGACCGTGATATCTATTTTGGAACTACGTCAAAATGCTGAAGTGATTGAGTGATAAAAGCAACAATAATCGTTGGTATTGCTCACGTCTGAGTACAGGAAAAAAAATAAAATGTTCCTTGAAACCCTTATGATGCTTTAGGTTGAGTGATAATGAAACTCAATACAAATGTTAAAGTTGTTGGCGGTGCTGGGTCTTACTCCGTTCAACCCAACCTACCGCTAGGATGTCTTGAGTCGATTGATTCGTCTCTTCACGACCGTGATATCTATTTTGGAATTACGTCAAAATGCTGAAGTGATTGAGCTATAAAAGCAACAAGAATCGTTGGTATTGCTCACGTATGTGTATGGGCGGAGAACCTTTTAGAAGGCAATCTAGGGAAGTATCGAAACGTGAGTTCTGGATAAGTAGACATCGCAAAAAATGGTCGAAACTCAGTAGAATCAACAAGACGGGCTCCGGTATTGCCGGAGCCTGTCGGCAGCCTCCCCCCCTCAGCGGGTAGGGCTGTTTTATGTTCTGGAGAGAAAAAAGAAGACCCGATAGTTCTTGTGTAGGGGCGGGGTTTCCCCCACTGGTGTGAACTTAAGCTCGAAACCTATTCACCCAGCGCGTTTCAACCCCAACCGC
>JBCDEB010000116.1:0-23561 GCA_039180005.1 Cyanobacteria bacterium P01_G01_bin.54
ATTTACTTTGAAAATAGACAATGTTAATACTCTTGCACCAAGTAAATGAAGCTAGCGAGATCCCCCCGGCTACGCCGACCCCCTTGGTAAGGGGGTTTTCATCGTTGGGGGTGATAACCCGTCATGACTCGTTGGTATGATAAGGTGATGCCCTACCTCTGGAGTTTACGCCAGTTTTGCCGAGACGGTCTTTTCCCTTTTCTGTTTGCGGGTGAGGATCTGGAACGGGGAAATCTTGGCTTTTGGGTTCCTGTTGTTAAGGAGCGGTTAGCAAGGTTAGCAGAACAGTGTGATAAATAAGAACAACGTCGCGGGAAACCCAGAACCCATCTCATCGCAGATGTGCCCTACGGTGAAGATGAGAAAACTACTATTGAGACGTTTCGGGATTTAATTGAATTCCTAGAATATTAAGTTACTGGATGAAGAGGGGAAAGATCGACGCTGGTTGGGGCGTAACGCGCAGGCAACGGCTGAAGCCTTAACTCGGCGGCTGTGGGGAATCGCTGATGAAATGTCTCCTTTAATCCGTGGGGATTTAGCACCGGAGGTGTGTGAGAAGTATCACTTTAATCCGTTGGATGATAGGTTTCAGCTCTCAGTTTTTGATATCAATACACTTCGTGACAAGGCTCAGAAGTTTGTGGTAGGTGTATTGTTAAACACTTTATATCAACAGCGAGAGAAAGACTAGAAAGATCCGGTTGTGTTTATTGTGTTGGATGAATTGAATAAATATGTGCCGCGATCGGGGAATAGCCCAATCAAAAACCTATTGGTAGAAATTGCAGAACGGGGGCGATCGCTTGGCATTATTTTGATTGGGGCGCAACAAACGGCCTCCGAGGTGGAACGACGGGTGGTGGGTCAAGCCTCAATGCGGGTGGTGGGTCGCTTGGATGCGGCGGAGGCGGAGCGATCGGAATATAACTTCTTGACGGGCACCTGTCGTTAGCGGGTGTTGTTGTTGCAGTCGGGGAGTTTGTTTGTCAGTCAGCCTCAGGTGCCTGCACCCTTGTTGGTGGGCTTTCCGTTTCCAGCCTATGCGACACGCAAAGATGAGGTACAGGTGGATGGGGTGGAGAAAAAGGAGCGTAAGGCAAAAAGGAAACGATTTGCACTGGATGATGATGAATAAAAAACGTGTGGGCTAAGCATGTCCCATGACACACAAGCTTGGGTGATTAAGCAATTTGAAGATGCCCAGGGGCCAGTGAAGTGCAGCAGCAAGACTGGCAAACCCAAATTCAGGATTATGCCGAACAGCTCAAATACAACCGAGATCAAGTTCAATTCTTACAGGCAGAGCTGGGTGATTGCGAGCCAGACCCCCAAGACGAGACTACGGTTGAGCAGATGCAACAACAACTCCAAGATCTTAGTCAAAATTTGAAAACGATTCGACAGCAGCAACGGGATTTGGAGGAATGGCTGTGGGATAATAACACCAAAAAATCCAACGCTAAAACCTTGCAAGATTAACTTGCTCAGGCTGAGCGCCAAGTACAAATCTATAGTCAGCTTGTCCAGGATCTCGCCATCAATAAATTTCAAGCCTTTTTGCTGAAGAGTTTAGAACGAGAATTGGTGAGCCATGCTAATGAAAAGTTATGGGACTTGAGCCAGGAACGGTATAGCTTATATCTCAACACCAATGGAGATTATCGGGTGCGTGATCGTTGGAATCCTGATGATCATGCACAAACAGCACGATCGGTGAAAACCCTTTCTGGAGGCGAAACCTTTGCGGTGCCGCTGTCTATGGCCCTGGCCCTCTCCGATAAGCTCGCCTAGAATGCTGAGCTGGGCAGTTTGTTTCTAGACGAAGGGTTTGGTCCGTTGGATCAAGAGTCCTTAGATTCAGTTTGTCAGATCCTGGAATCGTTGCGGCAGCACGATCGCCTGATTGGGGTGATTACCCATATTGACTCATTGGCCCAGCGCTTGCCGACGCGGTTGGTGGTCGAGAAGCGAGAAACTGGGTCAACGGTGAAGGTCATGAGTTAGTACCATAGGGGATAGGTTTGAGCCACCGTTGAGTGATGCTGTTTCAGGTGTCTGTGTTATGAGTGAACCTTCGTCCTCTCCCCCAAAACGACCACGCTATGAGAAAGTGCGGGAATTGGGACGACATCCCCAAAACAAGCGGGTGACGGTCTTGGCGAAAGATAACCAAACGGGAAAACCCGTGGTGATCAAACAATTTAACGCGGCGTCAGGGGCATCTAGCCTTGTGGCTGATCAAGACCGGATTCAAGCCTTACTCAACCTCAGGCATCCCCAGATTCCCCGCTACTTGGGAGCTTATTCTAGACAGGCTGGCTTTTATGTGGTTCGAGAGGTGAGTGGAGCCAAACCTCTCTCCCAATTACCGACGCTCAAACCAAAACAGAGCTATCAAATTGCGATCGCGGCGCTGACCTTACTACAAGAAATACACGGGCAAGCGGTTACCCTCATCCATGGCAATCTCCATTCCCGGAATATTTTGGTCGATGCCCAGCTCAAGGTGTATTTGGTTGACTTCGCTCTAGCCCAGGATCAGGAGCTGAAGCCCGTGGAAGATCTCGCAAATCTCGGGATGGCATTGCTATGCAACCTTGCCCAGTGGAAATTTCCTGCCACTGATGCTGAGCGAGACCGTCAGATCGAGCCCATTTTCGCGCAGGCTAAGAGTGGGCAATATGTATCGAGCTTGTTATGGCTCAATTGGCTCAAAAAGTTATCTCAGTCAGCCCTGCTTGGCTCACAAGCATTTGCGAGCGCCACCGCAGCCTTGCAAACCCTAAAGGCGGTTAATGTGCTCCAAACCACTCAGGGGGTGACGCGATCGTCAACGGCGGCCCATGCAGTGTCCCCTAGCAGTTCTGCTTGGATCCCACCGGGCGCAAGCATTGAAGTCGGGGGCTACCACCTTGCTGATGGCATGGTTTATGTGGGCAGCAAGCTAGAAGGGGAGTCCCTCTACGCCAGCCCAGATCCCGGTTTAATCAATCCGCAGCTTCGGGTCAGTTCACAACGATCGCACCCTGAAGCCGCAGAACTTGACTATTGGCCCGCCTACCATGCCATCTCACCAACCCAACGGGGAAACTATCTCGATTGGTTAGCCCAGGGTCGTCGTAATCCGACGATTGATAGTGGCTATCTCTTTTTGTTTTTCTATGGTCTAGAACGTCGGGTTTTTCGGGATTTGTTCAACCCAGACAACGGTCAGGCGGCTAGTCTCTCAGAACTCAAGCAGATCATCATTGAAGTTGAAGCCCTCTACCAAACCTATGCCTCTCAAACATCATGGCTAAACCATGCTGCGAACTTTCTGGATATCTGTCGTCTGTTGGTAGATCCCAACCATTTTGCTGAGTTTCAGCCACCCTTACACCGAACCGCTTGGCAAATTCCTCTAGGGCTCAAAGTGGGCTTGGGTCAGCGAGTTGCTGCGGGGGAACCGCTCCCCGCTGATTGGTTATTGTCGTGGTATATGCATTCTGAGCAGGCCCGTCTGCGCACCCCAGCGACCCGTTGTGCCACTGAGTTCCACACCCTACTGCGCCAGAAATACCAACAACAATATGGGGCTGGTATGGTGATTAAACCCAATCAAACTCGGCTGAAGCTGGATTATCGCCCGGCTAGCGCTGGCTTTGATGCTCCAATCGCTATTCCGGTCGGCGATTTACCGGATGTGACGGCCCTGACTGCACCCCTGACGAAGCTCCAGATCCTGATCGACGATTGTACAGATGCACTCGATCCCTACAGTCGTTGGTTGGGTCGCAATCCAGGGAGCACAGATGCTAGAACCGCACTGGCACTGCTACCGGCTGAACTGGCCCAGATGCTTGAGCAGCCAGAAATCATGTCTCTCAGACAATGGCTGACTCAGACTCTTGGTAATCGCCCCCATGTCCCTATTGCTGCCAGAGAGCTGTTGGCTCAATGGTTTGATTACTCTCCAACAACACTCACCAAAAAAGAAGCTATGACCCTTGCTCAAGGCCTAGCGAATTTGGGTTATGGTATTGAGCCCGATGTGCGCTTTGGGGGCAAGACGCTCAAAGCCAGCGATCGCCTCGTTCTGTTCGCTCTCGGTGCGGAGCAGATGTCAACCCCCTCTACCGCCTACCAACAAGCCACCCTCACGCTGCATCTGGCGGCAGCGGTTGCCAGTGCTGATACCGTTGCGGCCACTGAACAGGACTACCTGGAAGCCCACTTGGAAACAACCTTGGATCTCGCTGATGCAGAACGCAGGCGTCTTCGGGCCCATTTAGCCTGGTTGTTGCAAACCAAGCCCAGCTTTCGCGGCCTGAAACAAAAACTTGCCGACCTCACACCCGATGCCAAAACCGAGATTGCTGATTTGCTCATCAGCGTTGCTGGGGCCGATGGTCAAGTTAGCCCCCAGGAAATCAAAATTTTGAGCAAAATTTATCCACTACTGGGCTTCGCCGCCGAGGAAATTTATCGCCATCTACATCAGCTTGGCTCGGTTGAAATGAAGTCTGCGGCCACCGAACCCGTCACAGTCCGTGCTGGGTCTGGGCTCACTGAAGGCTATGCCATCCCAGCACCACCACCTGAACCAACGAAACAGTCAGTTTCGTCGAGTTTTACCCTTGATCTAGAAGCGATCGCCCAAAAACAAACTGAATCGGCTCAGGTGGCTAACCTCTTAGGTGATATCTTTGCCGAAGATGAAGCGGATAGCCCCTCTGCCGCGATGGCCCAGCCGGAGTTGAAAACGGTTGAGACAGTTGCCGGCCTGGATGGGCCCCATTCCCAGTTTTTGCAAGCGATCGCCGGGCAAACCCATTGGCCGCGCGAGGTAGCCGAAACGCTGGCAGAGGGGCTGGGACTGATGCTCGATGGTGCTTTGGAGGTGCTCAATGACGCCGCCTTTGAGCAATGCGACGAAGCACTGACCGATGGGGATGACCCGATCGAACTTGATCCTGATGTTCTCGAACAACTGCTGCGATGACTCAATCTGCCAAAATCAAACCGAAGGAGCGTAACGCCGTCATTCAATCCCTGCGAGCGGGCGTGGTGCCGCGTACCGGTCAGCACCTGATTCAAGTGGGTCGTAAACAGGAGCTTGAAGCGCTGTTGCAAGACATTGACCAAATTAGCCAAGGCGGTGCAACGATCCGCTTGGTGATTGGCGATTATGGTTCAGGTAAAACCTTCTTCCTGGCGCTGGTGCGGGCGATCGCCCTGAAAAAAAAGCTTGTCACCGTGCATGCCGATCTCGCCCCCGATCGCCGCCTCTATGCTTCTCGGGGTCAGGCCCGTGCCCTCTATGCGGAACTGATGCGCAACCTGGCGACTCGCGCCAAACCCGAAGGTGGGGCATTGGCCAGTGTGGTGGAAAAATTCGTTGTGTCCGCCCTGACCGAGGCCCAGTCCCGCAACCTGAGCCCCGAAGCGATTATTCGCGAGCGCCTAGAGCAGCTCTCAGAGATGGTGGGCGGTTATGACTTTGCCGAGGTGATTGCCGCCTACTGGCGGGGTCATGATACAGGCAATGACCTGCTCAAAACCAGCGCAGTTCGTTGGCTCCGAGGCGAATTTAGTACCAAAACCGATGCCCGCAAGGCGCTAGGGGTGCGGACCATCATTGACGATACGAATTTCTACGACGGCTTGAAGCTCTTTGCTCGATTTGTAAAATTGGCGGGCTATGAGGGCCTGTTGGTGGGCTTGGATGAGCTGGTGAACCTCTACAAACTCGCCAATACCCAAGCGCGACGCAATAACTACGAGCAAATTCTGCGGATTCTTAATGATAGTCTTCAGGGCAGTGCCGAGGGACTGGGGTTTATCTTAGGCGGCACACCCGAATTTTTGTTGGATCCCCGGCGGGGCCTGTATAGCTACGAAGCTCTGCAATCGCGTCTAGCGGAAAATACCTTTGCCCGTGATGGGCTGGTTGATTTTTCCCATCCGGTGATTCGTTTGGCGAACCTCTCTCAAGAAGATCTGTATGTGCTGCTGACCAACATTCGTCATGTGTTTGCCAGGGGAGAGGCGAATCAATATCTCATCACCAATCAACAAATTCAGAGCTTTATGGCCCATTGTTTTGAAGGGGTAGGGGAGGCCTATTTTCGGACACCGCGTAACACAATCACCGCCTTCATTAATCTGTTGGCGGTGCTGGAGCAGAACCCCGATGTGGCGATCGCTGACCTAATTGGCGATATACGCCTCGAACCGGAACAGAATCCAGATCTCTTGCCCCTAGAAGAACCAGATGCGGCTGGAACTGAAGCGGGGGCGACTACACCCCCAGAGGATGACGATGACCTTGCCTCGTTCCAACTCTAGCGCCGAGCGATCGCAAGGATTTGAGCAACTCCATCCAGAGGTACAGCGCTGGATTTGGCAGCAGGGTTGGCCGTCGCTGCGGTCGATTCAAGAGGCTGCCATTCCCGTAGTACTGGCTGGGGAGCAAGACCTGCTGATCTCAGCCGCAACTGCGGGTGGCAAAACTGAAGCTGCGTTTCTGCCGATTTTTTCCCGGTTGAAAACCCAGCCAGAATCGGGGATTCGTGTTGTGTGTCTTAGTCCCCTCAAGGCCCTAATCAATGATCAGTATCGTCGTCTTTCACTGATTGGCGGTGCCCTGGAAATTCCCGTTACCCCCTGGCATGGCGATATTAGTCTGGCTCGCAAAAATAAGCTCTGGAAACAGCCAGCGGGAATTCTCCTGATTACGCCAGAATCTCTAGAGGCACTCTTTGTGCGTCGAGGTTCAGCGCTGCCAATGGTGTTTTCAGCTCTGAGTTACTTGGTGGTTGATGAACTCCATGCCTTTATGGGTTCAGAACGAGGGAAGCAGTTGCAGTCCCTGCTGCATCGGGTTGAGCAAGTGGTTCGCCGTCCCGTTCCCCGCATCGGTTTGAGCGCTACCTTGGGGGATATGCCATTGGCGGCGGAGTTTTTGCGGGTGGGTAAGGGGCAACAGGCCGCAATCATTGAGTCTGAGGATGATCAGCAAACGATTCAACTCCAGGTGCGCGGCTATCGGCAAACTGAGCCGGAGCTTGACCCAGCCCCCGATCCGGATAGTACAAATCCAGACAGTGCAGATTCAGACCATGAGCAGAAAACCGAGCAGCAAGATGAACTGGATATTGCTGCCCACCTTTTCAAGGTGCTCCGAGGCACCACGAATCTGATTTTTATTAACAGTCGGGTCGATGTGGAGCAATACGCCGATCGCCTCCGTCGTCTTTGTGAAGCGCAGCACGTCCCCAATGAGTTTTGGCCGCACCATGGCAGTCTGGCTAAGGTCATTCGGGACGATGTCGAGAAAGCGCTAAAAAGCGATAAACCCGCCAATGTGGTCTGCACCACCACCTTGGAAATGGGGATTGATATTGGCGCAGTGCAATCCATTGCGCAGGTAGGCCCGCCGTTTTCGGTCTCTAGCATTCGCCAACGCTTGGGGCGATCGGGTCGTCAGGCCGGAACAGCGGCGATCGCCCGTTTTTATCTTTCCGAAATTGAAGTTACACCCCAAACTTCGCCCCAAGACACGCTTCATCCCGGTTTGGTGCAAACCATTGCGATCATCAACCTGATGATTTTTAAAAAGTGGTGTGAACCGCCGGTGGTCAGCAAGCTCCACCTCTCAACGTTGATCCAGCAGACCCTATCGCTCATTGCACAATATGGGGGTGTTAATGCTCAGCAACTCTGGCAAGTGCTCTGCCAAACCGGAGCCTTTCGTCAGGTTAATCAGCAATGCTTTATTCAACTGTTGCGGCAACTGGGTGCTCACGACTTGATTGTCCAAACCCATGATGGTTTGCTGGTGCTGGGTCTCAACGGTGAGCGGCTCGTCAATCACTACAGCTTCTATACCACGTTCCAAACCCCAGACGAATATCGCATCATGACCCAAGGTCGGTTGTTGGGCAAGTTGCCGATCGTGTTCCCATTATTGGTAGGACAATATCTGATTTTTGCAGGTCGTCGCTGGCAGATTGTCGCGGTGGATGGAGAGCAGAAGGTGGTGAATGTTAAAAAAGCAACGGCGGGTAAGGTGCCGAGTTTTGGCGGTGGCGGGGGTGACGTTCACGATCGCATCCGTCAGGAAATGTATCGCCTCTATTGCAGTGATGAGATGCCTCGCTTTTTAGACAAAACGGCTCAGGTTCTGCTGCAAGAAGCTAGAGATAACTTCCAACGGTTTGATTTGGCGCAGCAAGCAATTCTCAGCAATGGGAATCAATTGTTGCTGTTTTGTTGGTCAGGTAGCAAGGTGGTCAACACGATTTATCTGTTGTTGCATCAGCGAGGGTTAGCGGTGGAGTTGGATGCTATTGCCATCAGTATTCAAGGGGTTTCTCCAGAGGAATTAGTCGAGCATTTGCGGGCGATCGTTGCCCTTGAGGAAATTGATCCGATTGAGTTGGCGGCACTGGTTCCAGACAAAATCATTGAAAAACACGATCGCTGGCTGGGAGAGGCCCTGTTGAACCATAACTATGCCTCAAGCCACTTAGATATTCCGGGAGCGCTGATGGCTCTAAAGCAAATTTTACGATCGTCTGGAATCATAAGCCATTGCCGCTCAGAATAAACGGAGCCCAATGGTAAGGATGGCTGATGGAAGTTTAGAAAATAAATCGGAAATCCCGTAGCGTAGGCGGTCGCTGAGCGGATTCGAAATGCGTCTCGCCTGCCAAGGGTTAGAGCATTCTGCAATGACTGGATTAAATTCTTAACCTTCATTAACGTGAGTTCTGGATCAGCAGACATTGCGTAAGACGGTCGAAACTCAGCAAAATCAATAATACTGGCTCCGGTACTGTCGGAGTCTGAGGAGGCAATCTCCCCCTCAGCGGGAGGTGTCGGGGGGCGGGTCCCCTGACAACCGGGTTTGACAATGAGATTTTAGGACTTTGAGGAATGCGATCGCTTCGCTTAACCGAAACTCACGTTGGATTAAATTCTTAACCTTCATTAGCCAACATCCGTGGGTATTTCTGTCCCTGGATAGTAAATTTTGGACTTCTCTGCTTGGTGCTGAATCATCGGTCGTAGGATGCGATAGACCGTCATGTGATTCGGGTATGTGTCTCAGCCAATTCATCTGCTCGTATCACTGATCTCCGCCATGCGATCGACAATCAGCCGCCCAATGTTGAGGGATGCAGTGGCAGCGGGGGAAGGCGCATTGCCCACATGGACAATCCCCGCTCGCGCTTGAATCACAAAATCATCCACCAGGCGACCGTCAGGATAGAGTGCCTGGGCACGAACTCCGGCGGGGGCTGGCTCTAGATGTTCCTCGCAAATCTCGGGACAGAGGCGTTGCAGGGCACGGACAAAGGCTTGCTTGGAGAACGATCGCCACATCTCCCCAGCGCCGGCCTGCCAATGGCGCAGGGCCAACCGGAGAAAGCCAGGATAGGTGAGCGATTCGGCAAGATCTTGGAGATTAACATCCAGTTTGCGATAGCCCTCCCGCGCAAACGCCAAGACCGCATTGGGTCCACATTCCACTTCCCCATCAATCATCCGCGTGAAATGAACGCCGAGAAAGGGAAAACTGGGGTCGGGTACGGGGTAGATCAGGTTGTGGCAAAGGTGACGGGCGGCCGGGCGCAGTTGGAAATATTCGCCCCGGAACGGCACAATTTTGGCGGCGGGGCGATCGCCGCTCATCTGGGTGACGCGATCGGAGTAGAGACCGGCACAGTTCACCACGGTCTTCGCTTCAACTGCTTCTGCCGTTGTTTCCAGGACAGTTGTTCCCGAGGCAGGACGCAGCCCCAGCACCCGCACCCCGGTGATGATGCGGCCGCCCCGCTCCTGGACGCGATCGGCCAGACGTTGACAGACCTGAACGTAGTTGACAATGCCGGACTCGGGCACATGGATCGCCGCCACGCCTTGGACATGGGGCTCCAGTTCGGCCAGTCGTTCGCGACCGATCCTTTCACAGCGCACCCCATTGGCTTGGCCGCGCTCATAGATGCGTTGCAGGGCGGGCAGTTCTGATTCATCCACGGCGACGATGACTTTGCCGCAGATGTCGAAGGCGATCGCCTCCCGCTCACAAAAGTCCTGCATGGCCAGTTTGCCTTCACGGCAGTTGGTGGCTTTGAGGGAGCCGGGTTTGTAGTAAATCCCGGAGTGGAGCACGCCGGAGTTGCGGCCCGTTTGGTGGCAGGCGAGGGAGGGCTCTTTTTCTAAGACAACGATTGGACGATCGGGGAAGCGTTCGCTATAGCGGTAGGCGGTGGCCAAGCCGACGATGCCGCCGCCAATAATGGCCAGGTCTACGGGGGTCACAGCTTGGGTTCTCCTGGGTTTGCTGGGTTCGGGTAGGACGATTATAGTTTGCGGGTTGCCCTATTTAAGGAGATTGAGCGTGTTGCCAGCAAAACGCTGAGACCGTGCCATACTGCAATCCCCCTATAGTTTCGCAAAAAGTTATCGATACGGATCGTGCCAAAATAGTTCGACACCTCCCCTGGTTAAGAGGAGGTGTCGAGGATGAAGCGATTCGAGGCTGGGCTATTTTTGCCTAGGCATGTGCTTAAGCACCAATGCCCCATTCGTGCTTGATGAACTCTTTGTACATGTTTTCTTGCTGTAGCATCTGCCGATAGAGGTTCACCAGAAATTCTTGGGCTTGTTCGTGGCTCATGCGTTTGACCTGATCCTCAAATGATCGCACATTAAATTGCTGCTCTAGGGAGAGGGGAACGGATTGGGACATCTTAGCCTCCACAAGGGTTCAAATCTCAACCAGGAAGCCATTGTAGCTTCCCATGCCCTTAACATAACATTTCTTTAAAGGCGACTTGACAAAAAGACTACAAAATGGGTTTTGATTATATTTTCTTATGGTTGCTGCCCTAAACCGGCAAACGCCGCTCGCTGAGCCAGCATGAGCTAGAATCGCTGCAATATTGGCAATATTGCGTTGCAATATCCACGGTGTCGGCGTTAGCGGAGGCGCAAAATTTATGACCCAGCTCCAGGTTGGCTTACTGTTTGGCGGACGTTCAGGTGAACACGAGGTGTCAATCGTCTCGGCGGGGGCGATCGCCGCAGCCTTGCAAGCTCCCCAAAACCAAGATAAATACGCCGTCCTGCCCTTCTACATTCGCAAGGATGGGGTCTGGTGTGGGCCAAACCTTGCCCAACAGGTCCTACAATCCCAAACCCCGATTAAAGAAATTGCCGACACCTTAGCGGATAAAGCCCCTCTCTGGCAGTTTCCCCCTGAAGCCGCCACGGTGGATGTTTGGTTCCCCATCCTACATGGGCCCAACGGGGAAGATGGCACCATTCAAGGGCTGCTTGAACTGATGCAAGTCCCCTACGTGGGCGCAGGGGTGTTGGGCTCGGTGGTGGGCATGGACAAGTTAGCGATGAAGATGGCCTTTGCCCAAGTCGGTCTGCCCCAGGTGGACTATGTGGCGGTGACACGAGAGCAGGTTTGGTCTGACCCTTGCGTATTCACCAAACTCAGTGAACAGATTGAATCGCAATTGGGCTATCCGGCCTTTGTAAAACCGGCTAACCTGGGCTCTTCGGTGGGCATTGCCAAAGTCCGCAACCGCAGTGAACTCGAAGCCGCCCTGGACAGTGCGGCGAGCTTCGATCGCCGCCTGATTGTGGAAGCCGGGGTTGATAAGGCTCGCGAGGTGGAATGCGCGGTTCTCGGCAATGCCAACCCTAAAGCTTCGGTACTAGGAGAAATTAGCTTCGAGAGCGACTTTTACGATTACGAAACCAAATACACCGCAGGCATGGCAGATTTAGCTATTCCGGCACCCGTCCCCGCTGAGATCGCGGGACAGATTCAGGAGATGGCGATCGCCGCCTTCCAAGCCGTGGATGCTGCCGGGCTCTCCCGCGTTGACTTCTTCTACACCGAAGTGACCGGCGAAATATTCCTCAATGAGATCAATACCCTACCGGGTTTTACCGCCACCAGCATGTATCCCCAACTCTGGGCCCATACCGGAATTCCCTTCCCGGAGCTGGTGGATCAGTTGGTGACGCTGGCAGTGGAGCGAGCGGGTTGAATTGGGAATGCGGAATTTGGAATTCGGAAGAAAAGGTTGAAGTCGGTAGGCGGCAGAGCCGTAAGTTATAGCATGTCATGGCTCTGCCATGACACGAGAAAAGCAGACATCGCGCAAGACGCTCAAAACTCAGCAGAAAATAATACTGGCTCCGGTATTGCCGGAGTCTGAGGGGGCAATCTCCCCCTCAGCGGGCGGTGTCGGAGGGCTGGCCCTCTGACAACCGGGTTTGACATTGAGGTTTCAGCACGTTGAGGAATACGATCGCTTCGCTTAACCAAAAGTCACGTTAACCAACAGAACAATGGCTCAATCTGGCTATACTCTCCCTGTTTTTGCAGCGGCGGCGGCGGTGGCGGCTCTGCGCTGTTTGCAAGAGAAAGCTGCGCCAGAAACCGTCGAGCTAGATTTGCTCGACCCGCCCCAACAGGTCACGATTCCGATCGCCCAGGTTGCGCCCTTGAATGGGCAGCAGGCGATCGCCATTACCCATAGCGATCCGGGGGATAACCTGGACCTCACGCGTAACACGCCGATTTGGGCTTGGGTACAACGCACACCTGAGGCGGCGGAGCGGCTCACCATCAATGGCGGCGCAGGCGTGGGTCGCCAGGGCAAACAAGCCGCAATCTATGCCTATGCCCAGCGTCTGATCCGAACTAATTTAGAACCCTTTTGCACCACCCCCATCACCGTCACCATCATTCTTCCAGAGGGACGGCGATTGGCCGAGCGCACCTCGAATGCAGCCTTTGGTGTGGTGGAGGGACTCTCGCTCCTGGGCACAACCGGGATTGCCCAGCCCCTGACTGCCCCCGATCAACTCGCCGCCTATCGCCAAGACCTCGCAGCGAAGGCCGGGGCATTTAGCACGGCGGTGTTTTGTGTGGGTGAGAATGGCTTGGCTCTGGCTCGACAGTTGGGGGTGAAACCAGGGCAACTCTTTAAGACGGCGAATTGGCTCGGGCCAATGCTCGTCACGGCAGCGATCGCCGGCTGGCAGCAGATTTTGCTGCTGGGCTACCATGGCAAGCTACTCAAGCTGGCCGGGGGCATTTTTCATACCCATCATCATCTAGCGGATGGGCGGCTGGAAATTCTCACGGCGGCGGCGGTGCGGGTGGGGCTGCCCGTCGCTCAAATTCAGCCCCTGCTCGATTGCCCCACAGCGGAGGCGGCGCTGCAATATCTTCGCAGCCTAGATGAAACAATCGCCCAGCAAGTCTATGGTGAGATCACGGCGGCGATCGATCATCGCGCTGCTGCTTACATCCACACCCACAGTGAACAGATGGTCACGGTGGGTACAGCCTTGTTTGGACGCGATCGCCAGCTCTTTGCGATTAGCCCCCAGGGTCAAGAACTCCTCGCCTGGGTGTGTTAGTAATCGCTACCGCCGCTTTGGTCACCAACACAGACCTCCCAGGGTCAAGAACTCCTCGCCTGGGTGTGTTAGTATACTCCGAATAACGAAAAACTCTTTAACTCAAGTTGTCATATAGCAAGCCAGGCTAAAGCGCTAAAATCGTACCGCGTTGAGGACGTGTCATTCGTTAACTCTCAGAAGTCTGACAGAACCTGTGATAACACGCCCGACCCCAAACAATTATTAGGGTGTGTCAGCCATTAACTCTCAGAAGCCTGACAGAACCCGCGATAACGCGCCCAATCTCCAAACAATTATTGGGGTGTGTCAGCCATTAACTTCAAAAGCCTGGCGGGATAAGTAATGATAATACGCCCGAACCCAAACAATAACTAGGGGCTGTAAGCCATCTGTAGCAATGGGCTGGTGTCTAAATTGATAACAGCCCCCTAGCCAGCCTATTCACTTTGCCTGCCCCCATTCCCTGACATGACAACGCAAACTCAAGCTGCCTGTGACACCCCAGCAACCGCTGCTGCAAAGCCCGATACCATTAACCGCCAGATGTTAGTCATCCTCGACTTTGGCTCCCAGTATTCTGAACTGATTGCTCGCCGCATTCGCGAAACCCAAGTCTATTCCGAGGTGCTCTCGTATCGCACCACGGCGGCCCAACTCCGCCAGCTCAATCCTCGCGGCATCATCCTCTCCGGCGGGCCAAACTCTGTCTATGACGACTACGCGCCCCAATGTGACCCAGAAATTTGGCAATTGGGCATCCCGGTGCTAGGGGTTTGCTACGGGATGCAACTGATGGTTCAGCAATTGGGCGGCCGCGTTGAACGGGCGAAGCAAGCCGAATATGGCAAGGCAGCACTCGACATTGATGACCCCACCGATCTACTCACCAATGTCACCGATGGCTCGACGATGTGGATGAGTCATGGTGATTCCTGTAGCCAACTGCCGGACGGGTTTGAAGTTCTGGCCCACACCAACAATACGTCTTGCGCAGCGATCGCCCACCACCAGCGTCAGCTCTACGGCGTGCAGTTCCATCCCGAAGTGGTACATTCCGAGGATGGTCAGGCACTCATTTGCAACTTTGTTTACCATATCTGCAAATGTGAACCCACTTGGACGACCGAGATCTTTGTGGAGGAGTCCATTCGGGAAATTCGCGGCAAGGTGGGTGATAAGCGGGTGCTCTTGGCCCTCTCCGGCGGGGTCGACTCTTCAACGCTGGCCTTTCTATTGCATCGGGCGATCGGCGATCAGCTCACCTGCATGTTCATTGACCAAGGCTTTATGCGCAAGGGCGAACCGGAGCGCCTGATGGAAATTTTTGATGAGCAGTTTAAGATTCCGGTGGTTCATGTCCAGGCCCGCGATCGCTTCTTGAGCCAAATCGAAGGCGTCACTGACCCTGAAATCAAGCGTCGTCGCATCGGTCATGAATTTATTCATGTCTTCGAAGAAGAGTCCCAACGCCTCGGACCCTTTGATTACCTAGCTCAGGGTACACTCTATCCGGATGTGATCGAGTCCGCTGACACCAACGTTGACCCCAAGACCGGTGAGCGAGTGGCCGTCAAGATCAAAAGCCATCACAATGTGGGTGGCTTGCCCAAAAATCTCCGCTTTAAGCTGATCGAACCCCTGCGTAAACTCTTTAAAGATGAAGTGCGCAAGGTGGCGCGCTCGATCGGTTTACCCGAAGAAATTGTTCGTCGTCATCCCTTCCCTGGACCCGGTTTGGCGATTCGGATCATCGGTGAAGTGACCGCCGAACGCCTGAACATCCTGCGGGATGCTGACTTTATTGTCCGGGACGAAATCAGTCGTCAGGGTATGTACCACGACTTTTGGCAGGCATTTGCCGTCCTCTTGCCGATCCGTAGTGTTGGCGTCATGGGCGATCGCCGCACCTATGCCCACCCAATCGTGCTGCGGCTGATTTCCAGTGAAGACGGCATGACAGCAGACTGGTCGCGGGTTCCTTACACGCTGCTCGAGACGATCGCCAATCGTATTGTCAACGAAGTTAAGGACGTCAATCGGGTGGTCTACGACATTACCTCGAAGCCACCGGGCACGATTGAGTGGGAGTAATCTGAATTCAGAATTCTGAATTCAGAATTCTGAATGGAAATTATGGGATCGCTGAGGAAGCAGTTTGTGCATCAACTCATTACCAGTTCCCTGGCCTTTGGGGTGGGAACGGGTTTGGGTTTTTTGTTGCATCGGGCTTGGTCGCCAGCGGTCTTGACCGGAATTGCGGCCATTCCCGTAAGCTATGTCTGCGTTGTCAGCACCTTGGTGCAGCAGTCCGGCAGCGATCGCCACCGTCGTCAGCAGGGATATCGTCAATTGCGGGTGATTCAGCAACGGCATCAGCAGCTTCGTCAGGCGCTGCAAAGCGATCAAACCAACCGTGAAACCCTCCAAGCGGAACTGCACGATCTCGCTCTCCAGCGCGATCGCCTCTTCAACAATATTGCTAGACTCAACCAGCACCACGACGAGCTCGTCCAAACCCTACGCCAAAACCGTCAACAGCATCTCGGGGCGCTCAAACTAGGCAGTCCTCATTGGAACAGCGGGACGGCTCGTCCCGCCAACGGAGCGGCAACAGTCGATCCAGCTAGCCAGACCCAGCAGGCTCAACAACTCACGCAGCATCTCCAACAGCTCCAAAGGGCGGTGGAGCAGATCCAAACGGAAATTCTCGACCAGGAAGAAATTCGTGAATCGCTCCAGCGGCAGCTCCAGCCCCTCCAAGAGCGCAAAGCGCAACTCACCATCCAGGTGCAGCAATTCCACAGCGCGATCGCCAACTTAAAACAGGAGCAAAACCAGCTTCAGCAGTCGGTGCAGCAATTGCAAGACCGCGAGCAAGCCAGCCAAACCCAACTCCAGCAGCAGCAGACCCGGCTCGAACAACTCCGCAGCCAAATTACCTCGCATCAGCAACAGGCGCAGACCCTGCAACAATCGGCCCAAGAACTCCAGACTAATCAGGAACAATTGGCACAAGCGATTGAGCAAAGGCAACAGTTGCTCAGGGAACTCGAAGAGCGCCAGCAGACCCAACAGGCGCTGCAACAAGACTATGAGTCTTTACAGCGAGAACATGTTGAGCTTGGGGATCAGGTGCAACACCACCAGCAGACCCTGAACCAGCTTACCGCCCGTCAGCAGCGGTATCAGACGCTTCAGCAAGATTACCAAACCCTGCAAGGGGAATATGCCCAACTAGAGACCCAGGTACAGCAGAAGCATCAGGCGCTCGGTACGGCCCAAACAGAGTTGCAGACGATCCATCAGCAAATTCAAGATCTCCAAAGCCAAGCGCTCCAAAGCCAGGAGCTAGAGCAGGCACAGTCTCAATCGCAGCTCTATGCCCTCTCTTCAGAATGGCTGGACTTTGTGCGGGCTTTGTCCCCGACGGAACGGCAGGCGCTCAATGCGATTATTCTGGATGATGAAATCAGCTTGGAGGTGGTCTTGAGCCAGGGGAGCTGTCCGCTAGAGACCTGTTTAGAAGGATTGAACAAGAAGGCGATCGCCACCCTCGGCGATGCGCTGGTGGAAGGTCAGGAGGGGAGCTGGATTCCCTATGTTAATGAAGATTATGCCAATATTCTGGCGGCGGCGATCGCGATTCCGTTTCATGAGTTGTTGTTGGTTTCGGGTGATTCGTGAGTTTTAGTTAAAAGTTAAAAGTTAAAAGTTTGATAATGTAGGTTGGGTTGCACGGAACAAAATCCAACACAACCAATGCTGATACTGGGTTTTCTCCTGCATCGTTTGAAAACCACTGCAGCGTCAACTCTAAATTGTAGGTTGGCGTTGAGCCCAGCGAAACCCAACACAACCAATGCTGATACTGGGTTTCATGATTCCATTCAATCTGCGTAACACCTCCTCATTTCACTCTTGACAAAGCACTAGACAGGATTGAAATCTAAACTTCGTCAGCAGTATTATGGAGTAAACCCAACCACCGTAAAGCTATTGTGTTGGGTTTCGCTATCGCTCTACCCAACCTACAATATCCAAACCCTGAACCTCCAATGATCACCGAAGTTATACTCGAAAATTTCAAGTCCCATCGTCATACACAGCTTAAGTTTGACGATTCGAGGCTGCATGCGATCGTGGGGCAGAATAGTTCGGGAAAGACTTCGGTTTTGCAGGCAATCTACTACTGGAGTAAGGTAATCATAGACCCAAAGAGAGATTATTTTCAAGAGGAGAGAGAACCGAAATCTCTAATTTCAAAGACAAAGGATTTTCAGATTATCACGACACAGGGCTATTTATCTCAAAAATCACCCAGTAGTCAATGGAAAATATTTTATGGAATAGGAGAAAGAACTGATTACGTCCCACATCTGTCGATCACGGTAGACTATAACTCTACAAGTATTTCATCCAGAGAGGATTTTGAACTATTTTTACAAGAAAAAAAGTTGCCTTTTCAGTCTGAAATCCTGCATGAGTCAGAGAGTATATCTTACACAAAACTTGTTAAAGATCGGCTTTCACCACCTTCCTATATTGATGACGTCAAGCCCAATCTTTCTGCCAATGGTTTTGGTTTGGCAGCAGTTATAGACTACATTCGAGATGAAGATTACGATGCCTTTAAAGAAATCGAAAGAATGTTAAAGTCTGTTGTTCCGGAAGTCAAGAAGCTAAGAATTAGACGCGCAAAATTGGAAAGAAATCGCCAACGATCTATCCAACTCGATGATGGTACAAAAATCCCCTACCAGGAGCAACAGGAGTTGATTGGGAAAGAAGTCGTTTTAGATATGAAGAGCGGCGATCGCATCCCCGGTCACGCCCTCAGCGAAGGGACAATTCTCACCCTCGGACTGCTTACCGTACTGATGAGCCCCCAACGCCCCAACCTGATTCTGCTCGATGATATCCAACAAGGCTTGCACCCCAAAGCTCAACTGGAGTTAATGACCGTCATCAAAGGAATCATTCAAGAAAATCCTGAACTCCAAATCATCTTTACAACCCATTCCCCTTATATTCTCGATGAACTAGAACCCTCTCAAGTTCATGTCCTCAATACCGATGAGAACGGTTACACAATCAGCAAGCGGTTGGATGAACATCCAGACATCGAATGGGCAATGAAAACGCTGAGCACTGGCGAAATTTGGGATGCTGAAGGAGAAGAATGGGTAACAGCCGACGAACCTCAAGCTGCTGAAACGGTAGAACCAGAGCAGGGGGAAGAAGCGGCTATCTCATGATGGAGTTTATCGTAATTGTCGAGAGCGATGCAGATGCTCGGACTGCAACTGAGCTTGCGGAGCGAGTTTTACGAGAGCAGGGCCCAGAGTGGCTAGAAGACTATCTGAAATACCAGATTCGGTGGGCTGGCTTAAAAATTGTTAGTAACTGCTCCACATGGAAAGAACTGAAAGATATCGCTCAGTTTTACCCGAACCATAAAGTCCCTCGATATCGACGCTCTAAAACAGTGAGCAAGTTTGATGGTGCCTCAGCAGACAAAGTATTAACCTTGATCAGCACCATCCTCAAAAAAGAGCCAGAGCGCTCGATTGGAGCCGCATTACTAATTCGCGACTTGGATGGTCGAGAACAGGGCAAAAAGCGTTTAGCATCACTACATCAGGCACGACAGAATCATCAAACGGCTGATCCAGATTTAGCGATCGTCATTGGTGCAGCAATCCCTAAACGGGAAGCCTGGGTGCTTAATGGGTTTGTGCCCCAAACAGCTCAAGAGAAAGCGCAACTCGCGGAGCTTAAACAGCAACTCAAGTTTGACCCCTGTGTGGCAGCCCATCGTTTGCGGGGAGATAAGAAATATCCTGAGCAGCGCGATCGTGACGCCAAAGTTATTCTAGAAATTTTAACGAATGACGACTCAGATAGGGAACGACAATGTTGGGCTAAAACGGACTTGGCTGTGCTGCGCGATCGAGGTATTGAAACCGGGCTAACAGATTATTTGCAAGACATTGATACACGTCTGCGGCCGATTTTGAGATAGACCCTATCTGCTCCAAAACCTGAAATTGCGAACTGCGAACTGCGAACTGAATACTCCTCACGCCGCCTCCCGCTCCAACCACAACGTCACCGGCCCATCATTCTCAATCTGAACTTGCATATTCGCACCAAACTGCCCCGTGGCAATGGTTAAACCACTGGCTCGGAGCTTCGCCACAAACCGCTCATAAATTGCCTCCGCCAGCGCAGGCGCAGCCGAACCCGTAAACGAAGGACGGCGGCCCTTGCGACAGTCACCGTAGAGCGTAAATTGGCTCACCACCAGAATCTCCCCCTGAATCTCCTGTATCGAGCAGTCCCATTTACCACTGTCCTTCTCAGGATCGGGGAAGAGGCGCAGCGCCAGACATTTACGCACCAGCCAATCGAGCTCCGTGTCGGTGTCGGTGGGGGCAACGGCGACCAGCAGCAACAGCCCCCGCCCAATTTGACCAACCACCTCTCCTGCAACCTTCACCTGCGAGCGATTTACCCGCTGCAATAGAACCCGCATTGGCATTCTCTTGAATCATCGTTCCTCACTATAAAAGGCAGAGGGATGAAGGATGAAGGCAGAATGCAATACGCTGAAGTTAATCGCCATTAAAGTTTCTAAGGGCGTCGTTGGATTTTGAGCTGCGTCATGAAGTCTAGGAAAATCATGGGAATTTTGGTTGAACCACAGTGGCGGGCAAGATGTACTTCGACTCCGCTCAGCAACCACCCGCGCTACGGACAGCAACGCAGAACAGCCGTAGCGCAGGCGTCTCGCCTGCCAGATGCTCAGTAATGGCCAATGCACCAGGAAGGCAAAGCACAGTTTGAAATTGGCGAGGCCTTTTTTCGGCCCGCGACGGTTGTTGTGCGGGACTTGGGCGTCTTGGCGGCAGCGGTTTATCGGCGAGAGCGGGGCCAACTGCGGGTGCTGGATGTGATGGCCGCTTGTGGAGTGCGCAGTTTGCGCTATGCCCTGGAGAGCAATGCCGATTGGGTTTGGACGAACGAGGGGAATCCGGAGCTAGAAGCGCTGCTACAGCGCAATCTTGCACCAATCTCAGGACACCTCACCCTTGAAAACGCCCAACGCATTCTCAATCGTTGCGCGGCGGAACGGGACTATTTTGACTTGGTGGATGTGGACTGTTTTGGTGATGCGATGCCCTACCTGCGTCTGGCGTTGGGAGCCGTGCGGCTGGGGGGCTTGCTTTATCTCACCAGCACCGATGGGCGTAGCTTGACCGGACATTTGCCCCTCAACAGTCTGCGCAGCTATGGGGTTGTGGCGCGATCGCACCCCTCGGCCCAGGAGCAAGCCCTCCGCATCTTGCTCGGAGCACTGCAACAACAGGCGGCCAGTATGGGCCTGGGCATTGAGCCCGTACTTTCGTTCTTTACCGGCCAAACCTACCGGGTGATGGTGCGCCTCGTGCATCAGCCCCAGCTCCAGACCCAGAACTATGGTTTCCTGGGCTATTGCCATCGTTGCGGTGAATACCAACGGGTGGATTGGTTAAAGCTGGGGCGGGTTAGCTGTCCTGGTTGCGATCGCCCCGCCACGATTACCGGCCCAATGTGGCTCGGAAATCTTCACGATCGCCCATTTCTCGCAATGATGCAAACCCACGCCCAAGCACGGCAATGGCCGGAGCGCGTGGCACTTTTAGCCACGCTCCAAGCTGAAGCGGACTTGCCGCCCTACTTCTATACCCTGGGGGAAATTGGCAAACGGGGCAAGCTGGCCTTGCCGCCCCGAGATGCTCTAATTGCGGCGTTGATCGCTCAGGGATATCGCGCGGCGGCAACGCATATTAATGCCCAAGCGATTAAAACAGAGGCGAGCTTACAGGACTGTGTAGCGATCGCCCAAACGTTAAGACAACGGTGGGGGAGGGTTTGAAAACACTGGTATGAGCTTAAGCGCAAAACTCCCTATACATCAAGGATCTGGTGGGGCGACAAACACCCGACCCACCCCGGTCATCGCTACGCGAGACCGCCCCTCCCGAGAGGGGATGTTCTGCTTTCAACTCTTCTTCCAGGAGGAGTACCCTCGACGAAGGGGGATATGGATCGACCCACTCAAACTCGCACCAGGAGCTAAATCCAACGCTCAAGTTCACACCGATGATTTCAACTCCTCTCTCACGGGAGTGACGCTATCTGGCACAAAACGCTGCTGCATCAACCACCTGATAGGTTTGTAACTGCCCCAACGTCCCAAACCAACCCGTAATTTCGGCGCGCACGGCCGCAGGAACCGTTGGCCCATCAGCCCGCACGATCCAAACTCCATTGGGCTGTACTTGTTGGCAAATTTCGCTTGGCGCTCCATCCAGTACGGTGTAGTCCTGCCCTTGCTGTTCGAGATAGAAGGGAATACTCGGCAGGTCGAAGTTGCCCGCCAGCGTTAGGGTTTCATTGGGTTTGAGGGTGGCGATTGCGCTCTCGGCCAAGCGATTGGGCGCATTATGTTGAAATTCCCAACTGGGCAAAACCCAGCCCCAGAGTAGGGTAAGGAGGAGCAGGGCGTGGGTGGTGGCCAGATGAAATGTTGTGAGGGAAGAATCTCCCCTACCCCCCTGGGTAAGGGGGGTTATTGTGAACGCAATCATCAACCCAACCGTCCCCACAAGCCAAACGCCTGTTGTGATTGCCAAGGGCAGCGATCGCAACCAGACCGCCACACCGCCCAAACCCCCCGCCACCAGAAGGTTCAGAAGGCTAAAGCTCCCAATGCCCCAACGCCAAATTTTTGCAGGTTGTAATTGTTGTACCTGTTGGGCAATTAAAAGTGCGATCGCCGGATAGGCCCCCAGCATATAACTGGGCAGTTTACTGGGAATCAGTTCATAACCCAGCCAACCGGCAATTAGCCAGGCCCAGATTTCAGGATGGGCTCGGCGCTCCTGCCAAAGCCGGAGCATTGCACCGATCAGCCAAGGGAGCCAGGGTAAGAAGGCGATCGCCAAAATCCCTGCGTAGTAGCCCGGTGGCCCGGTTTGTCCCGACATCGTCTCACCCGCCAGCCGTTTGAAGAGATAGAAATCCAGAAAAGTACGCAGATATTCACCGCCATCACGCTGGATCGTCAGTCCAGCCCAGAGGGTAATGGGGAGGAGGGAAAGGTGGGCAATGTACCAGCGGGTTAGGGTGGTTTGCAGGATGGAGCACACTGTCGCAATCCCCCCTTCCCCCCTTCGTAAGGGGGGTGAGGTCGTAGACGGCTGGGATCTTGCATGAACCTTGCGGAGGGTGGGCATTGCCCACCGCATCAGGGTTTTAGACCCCGGCCACACTGTAGGGGAGGGTTTGAAACCCTCCTTTAACGTGCGACGAACCAACGGCCAACACCGAAACCCCAACAAGATGAGCTCGCTGCCCAGGACCAACGCCAAAATCGGCGGCCCCTTGGTCAGCAAACCCAGACCCACTGCGCCCCAGAGCCACAATTGCCAATGCCAACGGGTTTGCCGGAGCAGTTGTAGCCAACTGAGCATTGCGACCGTTTCGAGCCAGACCAACAGACCATCCGTCAGAGCAACCTTGGCCAGAACCGGAAGCAGCAGCGAACTCCAGCAGAGCAAGGCAGCGATCGCCCTAACGCTCAAACGCCACAGCCCCCGCCCGAGCAGAATGAAGCTCAATCCCGTGGCGAGAATTGCCAGACTCCCTGGCAGGCGGGCGGTGAATTCTGAGATACCCAGAGTTTGGTAGGCGGTGGCGATCGCCCAAAACTGCAACGGTGGCTTTTGATGGATGGCTGACCAAGTGAAATTTGGCAGCAGCCAATCTCCTGTCTTGACCATCCGCAGGGCAAACCCGGCATAGGCGGCTTCGTCCTGATCCCAGAGGGCGATCGCCCCATTGCGCCAGAAGAGGAAAGCGGCGCTCCAGAAGAGGAGCAAGCAGGTTGTTGGTTTTAGGGGGAGTTTAAAACGGGGTAGGGTTTTAAGTAACGAGGAACGAGGAACGAGTAACAAGTTTTTGAGTTGTTTGGGGTTCGGGCAATAACTATTTAAACCCGACCCACCCCAGAGAGAATGATTCGAGCATCCTGTAGGGGCGCGGAAACCGCCACTGGTGTGAACTTAACG